>PMMJ01000076.1:0-998 GCA_003162255.1 Acidobacteriaceae bacterium
GCAGCATTTCTGACAACGGCTCGGGCGACATTTTCATCGCGTTTTCAACGGCGAATCCCGGGGCCGCTGCGACAGACCACGTGGTGGACGTGAAGATGCTGCCGAACGATATGCTTGCACCAGTGTTTGCGGCCACGGTGGAAGCGACGGAAGAGTCGATCGTCAACGCAGTGGTTGGCGCCGAATCCATGACTGGGATCGAGAACCATCACGTGACTGCGCTGCCGCACGATCAACTGCGCGCCGTACTGAAAAAATACAACCGGCTGAGNNCCCGAAAGTATTTGTAGCGAAAGTGGAGTCAGCGCCTCGCGCCGACGCAGCGGGGCTGTGCTCCGTGCACTTAAAGTGCAAGCGCCGCGGTCTTGCGCGGCGGATTGAAAAATGGCAAGGGCACGATTTTGGCGGAAACCGTCTTGCGCGAGGCTTCCACCGTCAATTCCATGCTGAGGGTCTGGCCCACGGTGGCGCTTTCCCGGCTTATGGTTGCCAGCGCAATCATGCGTTTAAGCGTGGGCGACCAGGTCGTGGACGTGGCCTTGCCCACCTGCCGCCCGCCGCGATACACNNGGCACGGCCACGCGCGACGCTATTGAAGGCACTTGCGGCGCCATGCCGATTTTTTCGTAGAGCGCTTCGACTTCGCTCCAATTCCTTTCCAAGCCTACCAGCGAGCGTTGTGGGCCGCCCTTCTTCGCTTCCAGCGCCAGGGCTTCGCGCCCGACGAAGTTTTCCTTCTTCAAGTCCACCAATTTGCCGAGGCCGATTTCGCCCGGCGAGTATTTCTGGTCTTCGATCAAGGCGCGCTTGCAGGAGATATAGTCCACTTCGATCAAGACCAGGCCCGCCTCGATGCGCGCGATATCCAAGGCCACCATGCCTGCGGCGTGGATATCGAAGGGTTTGCCCTTGTTCATCAGCTCGTCAAACACTTTGACGGCATCATTCCAGTTGACCCAGATTTCGTAACCCAGGTCGCCGGTGTAGCCGGTGCGCGA
>PMMJ01000076.1:1027-5643 GCA_003162255.1 Acidobacteriaceae bacterium
GTGCCGTCGTCGATGACCTTGCCGTGGGGATCGCACCAGCAGCAGTAAATAACCTGATCGATGGCCACCTTGTTGATGTCGCGGGCGATGACGCGATTGACGAGTTTGCTGGCATAGCGGCCGCTGACGCGGTATTTAAAAAGCGGCGTGATGTCGATCAAAGCCGCGGTGCGGCGGATGGCGTTGTACTAGTGCTCGTGGTGAACTTCATACACGCTAACTGTGTAGTATCCCGACCACTCGCGGTAATTCAGACTGTGGCAGAGGGCGAAAGTTCTCTCGTGAAATGCAGTTCCAATGGGCACGGCGGCCTCGCGTGGGTTAACAAGCCCGACGCCGGATTATATGCACCGCGCTTCTCTCCGGGCAAGCGCGGAGATGTTTGACCTTGAGTCAGCAAGGCCGCGTAAGTAGAGACAAAACGATACTTTCTCGATAGAATGGCGAGTCATTTTTCCTGACGTTCGTGGTCGGTCGGGTTTAATCTTTCTGAGTCAACTTATGCCTGCCGTTTCGAGTAGTACGAAGTACGACGTGATTGTAATTGGCGGCGGCCACAACGGGCTCACCAACGCCGCCTATCTGGCGAAAGCGGGGAAGAAAGTGCTGGTGCTTGAACGCCGCCACGTCCTCGGCGGCGCGGCTTGCACGGAAGAAGTTTTTCCCGGCTTCAAGTTTTCGGTCTGCTCGTATGTCGTCTCGCTGTTGCGTCCCGAGATCATTCGCGACCTCGATCTTCCCCGCCATGGGCTTGAGATTTTGCCGCTCGATGGCACTTTCACCCCCATGCCGAACGGCGACCATCTGTGGCGCGTGAACGATCATGGCAAGACGCATCGTGAAATTGCCCGCCACTCCCGCGTGGATGCGGAAGCCTATGACGAATTTGGCAAGGCCATGCAGGCGATGTGCCGCTTCGTGAAGCCGATCTTGAGCATGATTCCGCCCGACCCGGCGACGCTGAATCCGCGCGAACTTATGAAGCTCGTCTTCATTGGACGCCGCTTCCAGGGCATGTCGAGCGAGGACAAATACAACCAGGTCCAGCTCATGACCATGAGCGCCATCGATTTTCTCGATCAGTGGTTTGAGACGGATGTGCTTAAGGCCACCATGTCGGCGTCGGGCATTATCGGAACTTTCCTTGGTGTGCGCTCGCCCGGCACCGCCTACGTGCTGCTGCATCACTACATGGGAGAGATTGACGGCGCGTTTCGTGCCTGGGGATTCGCGCGCGGTGGAACTGGCGCGATCTCAAACGCGATTGCCGACGCCGCCCGCGAGGCTGGGGCTGAAATTCGCACCGAAGCTGCGATTGCGAAGATCTTGGTCAAGAACGGGCGCGCCACCGGTGTCGTGCTTGCAAACGGCGATGAGATTTACGCCGACGTTGTTTCCTCGAGCGTCGATCCGCGGCTCACGTTTACAAAGATGATCGAGCCCGGCAATCTGCCCGATGAATTCATGGACGGCGTGCGGCGCTACAAGTTCCGCGGGTCTTCCGGCAAGGTGAATATGGCGCTCGACGGGTTGCCGAACTTCAAGTGCATGCCGGGAGTTGGCGCGCACCTGCGCGGCGCCATGTCGATTTCGCCCAGCGTCGAGTACATGGAGAAGGCTTACGACGAAGCGAAATACGGGCACTGGTCTTCGCATCCGTATATCGACATGGTGATTCCAACGCTCACCGACACGTCGCTTGCGCCGCCGGGCAAACACATTCTTTCGTGCTTTGTGCAATATGCGCCCTATAAGCTGGCGCCCGGGTTCGACTGGGATACGGAGAAAGAAAACTTTGGCGACGCCGTGGTCAACACCATTGCGGAATACGCGCCGAATATCAAAGACATCATCCTGCACCGCCAGGTGGTCACGCCGCTCGACCTCGAACGCGAGTGGGGGCTGAGCGAGGGCAACATTTTTCAGGGCGAACTCTCGCTCGAGCAATTATTTTTCTTGCGTCCGGTTGCGGGATGGGCGCAATTCCGGTCACCCATCAAGAATTTGTACATGTGCGGATCGGCCACGCATCCCGGCGGCGGCATCATGGGTGCACCGGGACGTCTGGCGGCGCTCGAAATTCTGAAGGACGGGGGAGCATGATGTTCGCGGAGGGCCGCATGGCAGAGACTCGCGATGTGATCATCGTCGGTGGCGGACACAATGGTCTGGTTGCCGCCTTCTATCTCGCCAAAGCGGGGTTCAAACCGCTGGTGCTCGAACGCCGCGCCCAGGTGGGCGGCTGCGCCGTCACCGAAGAATTCCATCCCGGCTTCCGTTGCTCCACGCTGGCGCATAACATCGGACCGCTCCGCGCCGACGTCGTGCGCGATATGCAACTAGAGAAGCACGGCCTCAAGCTAACGACTCCCGAGGTGAGCACGGTATCGCTCCTCCCTGACGGCCGGGCGCTAGTCCTCTACTCCGGCGCAAAAAAAGCCGCGAACGAAATCGCGCAGTGGTCGCAGAAAGACGCTGCTTCCTACGCGGACTTCGGCGCGGCGCTCGGCAAGATCGGCAAGGTCATCGGTGAAGCGCTCACCCTTACGCCGCCGAACATCGACAGCCCGAGCAGCGGCGATCTCTGGGGAATGCTGAAGACGGGCCGCTCTATACGAAATCTCGGGAAGAAAGATTTGTATCGCGTGCTGCGATGGGGGCCAATGGCCGTCGCCGATCTGGTCGCTGAATTCTTCGACACAGAGCCACTGCGCGCTACTATCGCCGCCCGGGGCATCTTCGGAACATTTCTGGGTCCGTGGTCGGCGGGCAGCGCGCTCGTCTTGATGTTGCGCGCCGCTGCCGATGCGGCTCCCGCGGGAAGCGTTCAGTTCCCTTCCGGTGGCGTGGGCGCCATCACTCTGGCCATGGCTGCGGCGGCGAAGCAAGCGGGAGCGGAAATTCGCACTGGCGCTGACATCGTCGAAATTCGCGTGAAAGATGGCGTTGCCACTGGGGTTGTGCTCGCTTCTGGCGAAGAGATTTCCGCGCGAACCGTGGTCTCGAACGCTGACCCCAAGCGCACGCTTATGCGCCTGGTCGATCCCACGCACCTCGCGCCAGACTTCATACAGAAGATCAAGAACTACCGCTCTATGGGGACAGTCGCGAAAATCAATCTCGCGCTCTCCGCGCTCCCGGAATTCACCGCGCTTAAGGCAAAGGGCAACGGCAACTTGCTTCAGGGCCGCATCCAGATCAGCCCCGAGATCGATTACCTGGAGCACGCTTTCGACGAATCGAAGTACGGCAACTTCTCGCGTCAGCCGTACATTGAGATTGCGATCCCGTCGCTTTCCGATCCGTCGCTCGCCCCGGCCGGCCAGCACGTGATGTCGATCTACATGCAGTACGCGCCGTACAAACTGAAGAACAACGATTGGGAGAACCAACGCACCGCACTCGGCGAAACCGTGGTGAAGACGATCGCGCAGTACGCCCCGAATCTGCCGCAGATCATCCTGCGCCACCAGATCATCACGCCCAAGGACCTGGAAGAAACATACGGACTTACTGGAGGCCATATCTTTCACGGCGAACTTGCACTGGATCAATTCTTCACTATGCGGCCGTTGCTCGATTGGGCGCGCTACCAGACGCCAATTGAACGCCTGTATTTATGCGGCAGTGGAACGCATCCCGGGACGGGGCTTACGGGCGGCTCGGGCGCAAATGCTGCGCGCGAGATTGCGAAGGCACTGAAGAAATAGTCTGATTTTGCTGCGAGAGAACCCTCATGAGTAAAGCAATAGAAAACCTGGAAGCAGCTCAAAGGCGGGCCATGGCCGGGCGCCCGAAGGTCGGCGGATTCCCGTATCTGGCTGAAACCCTCCGGCGAGCAGGTGTGACGCGCAATCTCTGGTACCTGCCCGCTTGTCAGAGTCTATATCTAACCAACGATGGACCGGTCGTGACGTTAGGCGCTCCATTGTCCTTAGGCACCATCGATGTGCCTCCATTCAACCGAGAAGCTCTGATCGCAGCGCTGCGGACCGACCAAGCTGGGAAGAGTACGTTTCCCGAGTTTCTCGCGGCCAGTTGGCATGCCGGCGTCATGTNNGCGTCATGCGTTACGATATCGATCTTCTAGCGCGGAAGGTTACCTACTACGGTTGCAATGGTGAGGAGTATATCGAAGACTATCCAGCAGTCGAGGTGGAGTAAACGCAAATCCGTAATGCTGCAGAAAAGACGTAGGCATTCAGGAGAAACTGACTGAATCGGAAGTTTCTATGCACAACTCCGCCATCCTTCTCGTTTCCTGCCCCGACCGCAAAGGCGTGGTNNTTCGCTCCCATCGCCCGCGACTTTGAGATGGAGTGGCGGCTCGCCCGCTCCAGCGATCGCCCCCGCATCGCCATCTTCGTCTCGAAGTATGACCATTGCTTGCAGGACCTGCTCTACCGGCATCAAAGCGGCGAACTCCACTGCGATATACCGCTGATCGTTTCCAACCATCCCGACAACCAGCGCATCGCCGATTTCTACCGCGTCCCGTACTTCGTCGTACCGGTCACGAAAGAAAACAAGCGGGAGGCGGAAGAGAAGCAAATCGCGCTCGTCCGCGAACATAGATGCAGTCTCGTTGTCCTCGCGCGCTACATGCAGGTGCTCTC
>PMMJ01000399.1:0-3055 GCA_003162255.1 Acidobacteriaceae bacterium
CCACAGCTTCGTCGTAGGAGCTGCTGCGCAGAACGCGGACAGGCACTTCTTCGCGTTGCGCCATCTGTCCCATGTCGTCCTTGAAGGTGATCTGCGCTACCGCGTGAATGACCGTCTTATCGCCGGTGTTGGTAATGTTGCCATCGAGATAGCTGACGGTCGCACCCACAAAATTTTGCGCGGCGCTGGTCTGCATGTCTGAGAACTTCAGATTCGCGGCATAAGCAGGAGGCACAGCGGGCTTTTTCTGCTCGGCGCGAAAAANNACAGGTCTCAGGTGTTAGGTCTCGGGTCTCAGCAAGCCCGAGCTCTTACACCTGACGGGCGGCCGTCCCTACGTAACCTAGCGGGTTCCCACGCTGGAAGACGATGTGGAGTTCCCCGGCCGCCGCGAATCCGTGACACGGTAGTTGCTGTATTCGATCGTCAGCGTGGCGCGCCCGCCGAGGCGTATGTAGCATACCGACTGGTTGCGCCGGGGAAGCCAGAAATCCTGCACCTTTATGTACTCGTGACGAATTTCATTTTTCTTCGTCCAGAAGGAAGGATTCTGGGCGGGCTCCGCTTCAATCCGAGTGACGGCGAAGTCGTTTGCGTCGACCCACACTTTGCCGCGATAGACGTACTTGCTCTTCTCCTTCGGATAGACGGCGAGCACGTATTGGCTGTGCTTGTCCGGAGAATTGACGTCCGGGGGCTCGTAGCCAATCAACGCGAAATCGTAATTCTCGCGGTTGAGCAGCGTGCGCCGGTGCATTTGCGGCTCGGTGGCTTCTTTCTCGCTGTCCAGCAAGCGTTTGAACACGCGGTCGGTGATCAGCTTCGATCCCGTTTGCGAGATCACTTTGAAGTTCTTGGTCGAAGGACTGTCATAAGTTGCCTCGACGGTCATTTCGGCGTCGCGATCACCCGGGAATCCACGATAGGAAAGGTGATACACGCGCGTGGATTCGTAATGGCGCAGTGCCTGCGCCCGCTCTACATCTCTGCGGACAAGGTTGTCCACGACCTGGTCGACCGAGAGTGGCGCCGTAGTGATGGAGGGCGGGAGCGAAGCGGAATCAGCGGCGGCCGCAGAGGCGTTCATCAGAATGACCATCCGTAGTATGGCCGTCAGTAGAAGGAAAAGTCTGATCGCGCTCGGCATCGAACTCCGCATTCAACTCAAGATTAACCGACTGTATCATTCCGCCGAAGTGGTTAGCTTATCACCATCGCTGGGGCGCGCCCGAGAGTTGGCTTGGCCTGACGGCGGAGCGGCTGCAAGTGTCAAGACTTCGGCGCCGGGTTGGGCAACATCTGCGCGTTTTTTTTTGACGCATGGCGATTTCACCCATCTTGAAAAAAGCGGATCGCCGTGCCGGGGTAATGCTGTCAACAACTTGCGGAAAAGAAGAAACG
Organism: Acidobacteriaceae bacterium; assembly: GCA_003162255.1. Classification (GTDB taxonomy): domain Bacteria; phylum Acidobacteriota; class Terriglobia; order Terriglobales; family Acidobacteriaceae; genus Acidiflorens. The sequence goes on from PMMJ01000399.1 coordinate 1,402, forward strand.
GTTACATAATTGCTTCCGATCAGGCGAACAAGGAGCCCTCCCCCATGTGGATCCGAGAAAGTGAAAGGTGTATCCAGTGGAACTGGATTGCGATCTTCTCCTACAGCGCGTCGCTGGTTGTTAGCTTGGCGATCTGGAGAGGTCTATTCCGGGCCGTTGCGTACCTGGTAAAGTGAGCGAGTAAAGAAAGCAAGACGGGAGTCTGAGGGGTGGCAGCGCGGTGCCCGGTTGAGCCCGGAAGCCGCCGCTGCCTAGCCTTGCTGTCACCTTTCATAATTACCGATCGTATGTATCACCGGGCATAGTGCAGCAGCGAGAACACATTGTACTTCGCCAGTTTCTCGCGACCTTTCAGGAAGTCTAGTTCGACCACAAACGCCAGCCCTGCAATCTCCGCTCCCAAGCCGCTGGCCAGTTCGGCAGTCGCGGCGGCCGTTCCGCCAGTGGCCAGCAGGTCGTCCACGATCAGGACGCGCTGACCCTTTCTGATGGCATCTTTGTGGACCTCCAGCGTGTTGCTGCCGTACTCCAGGTCGTAGCTCACCTTCACTGTTTCGGCGGGCAACTTCCCCGGCTTGCGGACAGGAACGAATCCCGCATTCAGCCGGTAGGCGAGCGCTGGTCCAAAGATAAATCCGCGCGCCTCCATGCCCAGCACCAGATCGATCTCTTTACCGATATAGTTTGCCGAGAGCGCGTCAATCAGCCGCGCGAAGCCGAGTTTGTCCTTGAGCAGCGTGGTGATGTCGTAAAACAGGATGCCTTTTTTCGGGAAGTCGGGCACCTCCCGGATCAGCTTTTTCAATCCTTCGCAATCTACAGGCTCGGTCGGCATCTTGGTCGGCATCTTAAAGTTAAGCTCCTCGAACTTGAAATGAACTGAGTCCCGCGACCGGATCGGCCTCGGATTCCTCCACATCATCCACGCGCGCCGCGCGCGGGCCATCCTGCAAGCGCGACCGCAATCCAGCCAACTGGTCGCGCGTCCCCATGGCCAGCACTTCGACGCTGCCATCGTGATTGTTGCGCACCCATCCGGCAATGCGGAGAAGGTGCGCCTCCCGTTCCACAAACCAGCGGAAGCCGACGCCCTGGACGCGTCCCCGTACCAGAAAGCGGCGAGCCAGAGCGCGAGATTGATCGTTGGCGGAAGCCATGAAATCGATTGCAGGAGTCAGAAGTCAGATTGCAGAAGTAAAAGCTCCCAGGCGCTGTGTGCATCGAGAGTTCTTCACTTCTGCAATCTGACTTCTTACTTCTGACTTTTCACTGCGCTCTCGACAGATACGTTCCTTCCGCCGTGTCCACCTTAATTTTCTCGCCTTCGTTGATNNGGCTCGACTTCGGTCACGGTCAGCACCACGGTCTGCGGCAACTCGATCCCCACCGCCTTGCCATCGAAAAACTCCACCTTGATCTGGAGATTCGAGGTCAGATAATCCACTGCATCGCCGAGGATCTCGCGGGTCAGGTGAGTCTGCTCGTAATTCTCGGTGTCCATGAAGTAGTAGCTGTCGCCATCAGCGTACAGAAACTCCATGTTGACCTCGTCCACGTTGACCTTTTCGATGGGGTCGGGAGAGCGGAAACGGTGCTCGAACATGGCGCCCGTGCGCAAGTTGCGCAGTTTCGCCTGGATGAAGGCGCGCAGGTT
>PMMJ01000399.1:3063-6315 GCA_003162255.1 Acidobacteriaceae bacterium
CCGCCGCATTTGGGATCAACAGTTCATTTTACACAGGCGGGCAGAATTGTGGGAACCAGGGGGATTTTGTGATTTGGCAATTTGAAGACCCAGACTGTCCCCATTTCACATTACTAAATTACAGATTACAAAATTACCAATTCAAATCGGGTCTAGAATAGAGCTTGATCGGGAGGTTTCTATGCGCATCGGAAAATACGAGAGTTCGGAAGGTACGGTCGGGACAGCAGTCACTTTTCTGCTGATCGGGCTTGGCGTCGGCGCCGCCCTCGGCCTGCTGCTTGCTCCAAAGAGCGGGCGGCAGTTGCGGAAAGATTTGCGGGAATCCTATAACGACGCCCTGGAAACCGCCTCGGACTGGACGGACGAAGCCAAAGATCGCATCGAGGAAGTGGTCGAAAAGGGCGCCGATCTCGCCGACGAACTGCGGACTAAGACCAAGCCGCTGAGCGATTTTCTGCGCCGCTCTTAGCGCCGTGGCTGTCGGCATGAGGACTGCGGACAAAGCGCGCGGACGGAATTATCGCCGGATGCGAACGCGTTGCTCGAGTTTCGCTCCCGCCCATTAGTCGATGGCCGTTCGCTGTCAGCGAACCGGCACGAGCCGGCAACGACAACGTTGGGTCGCCTCCAGGCAGCGCCCCAGATCTACGGTGCGACATCAGTTTCGTCGAGGCTGCGCTTCTTCTTGCGCACGTTGCGGATGACAATGCCCACCGAGAAGCGGAAATTATCCTGCTTCTTCTTCGCGAAAGTAGGAAACTGGGAACCGGTCTGGAAATAATCGGCCTTGAACCGCAATGCGAAGCGCTCATTGATTTTGCGGTCGAGGCCGCCGCCAGCCACCAGCGCCCGGCCCGTGCCGATTTCCGTGAACGTAGCACCGCCTCCAGTCGCCTGGCCGCGCGTGCCCTGATGTCCATACAGGAGCTCGCCAAACGGCGTCCAGAGTTCATACTTGCGGCGGGCAAACTGCGCGCCGAAAAGAAAGTTGTACTCTCGCGTCGTCACGTCGAACGTGGGGTAAGTGCCGGGGCAAAAGCCGTTTTGCCCGCCACACGGAGGAAATGGCTCCGGGGTGCCTGTCGGAATCTTTGAGGTTCCGAAGTACTGGCCGCCCTCCACGACGATCCCGAACCAACGGGCCGCGTTCAGGCCAAAAGAAGCGTCCCAGCCGGGCAATCCCGCCCAGTGTCCAGCATTGAAAAGACCAGCCTCGGCATACGTACCGCCAGCAAAGAGTTCGATCCGCGGATAAGGGCGGGCGGGGGTGGGGTTGGCGGCCGGAGTGGGAATCGGAAGTGGCTCGGGTGCCGGAGCTGGGGCCGGAGCTTGATCTGGAGGCGGAGCCTGGGCTGGAACTTGCGCCCACGACATCACACACAGCGCCGCCATGCCGGCCAAGACTCCCAGGTATCTCCTCACGATTCCTCCTTGAAATGCAGTTGCCAGTACCCGGCTGCCAGTCCGGCAACCACTCGCCCTCTGCCTTAGCCCGAAGTGTGGTAGGCGGGGAACACCGTCTCCCGTTTCAAGACTGGCTACTGGCAACTGGTTCTATTGGATGCGTCCGGCAAACTATTGAGTATACCGTGCCCAGCCGGTGGAGGGCCGGGTGTCCCTTCGAACAAACTCAAGGCAGGCTCGCGCGCGTCGCTCTATCGTTCTGACGACTCGGTACAATGATGAAATCCATGGAAATCAAGCTGACGGAAACCGAAGTCCGGGTGCTGGGGTCGCTGATTGAAAAAGACATTACCACGCCGGAATACTATCCCCTGTCGCTGAACGCGCTGGTGAATGCCTGCAACCAGAAGACGAACCGCGATCCGGTGATGCAGTTGGACGAGGATGCGGTGCGCGATGCACTGGAGGGTCTGCAGCAGAAGCGCATGGCCGGCCCGGCGCGTGGCGCCGATAGCATTGTTACCAAATACGAGCAGCGTTTGCAGGAAGTATTTAACTTCACGCGTCCGGAAATTGCCGTGCTATGTGTATTGTTGCTGCGCGGCCCGCAGACTCCCGGCGAATTGCGCGGACGCGCCGAACGCATGCACCGCTTCGAAACGTTGGAGGATGTGCAATCGGCATTGCAGAAATTGATGCAACGCGAACCTCCGCTGGCGAAAGTGCTGCCCCGGCAGCCGGGAACGAAAGAATCTCGATATGCGCATCTGCTCGCCGGAGATGTGGTGGAAGCGGAAGCGCCGGTACAGGCTGGCATGGCGGTTGAGCGCAACCCGGCGGATGCGGAACGAATCGCGCGGTTGGAAGAAGAAGTGGCGGAATTACGGCGCGAAGTCTCTGAGGTGAAAGATCGGTTGGAGAGATTTCGGAAACAGTTCGAATAAACTTCACNNTCTCGGCGGTGAAAAGGCCCTACAGCACCCGTTCCTGCGTATATCCCGCCGCACCCAAGGCTGAGATGATTTCGGCGATGTGGTCGGGGCCGCGGGTTTCCATGGTGATTTCGATCGCGGTCTCACCGAGACCTACGCCATGGTAAGCGCGGTCGTAGTCCGTCTCGACGATATTGGCACGATGCTGCGCCAGAATCGATGTTAGGCGATTGAGCGCGCCGGGATAGTCGGGCAGATGGACGCGCAGGCGCACCAGGCGTCCATCTTTCACGAGGCCGCGCTCGATAATCCGCGAGAGCAGGGTGACATCGATGTTTCCGCCGCAGACCAGCACGGCAACTTTCTTTCCGACGAAAGGCANNAAAGGCAGCTTGCGGTTGACCAGGGCCGCGAGGGCTGCCGCGCCGGCGCCTTCGGCCAGAGTTTTTTCGCGCTCCAGCAGCAGCAGGATGGCGTTGGCGATTTCTTCTTCTTCGACGGTGACGATGTCGTCCACATACTTCTGAACCAGCGGCAGCGTGCGCTCACCGGCGCGCCGGACAGCAATGCCATCGGCGATGGTGGACGACGCGTTGAGCGTCACGGGCTTGCCTTCAGCGACGGCCACTTTCATGGACGGCAGGCGCGAGGGCTGAACTCCGAAAACTTGAATCTTTGTATTCGACTTGGGATTCGATTCTTTTAGCGCACAGGCAATGCCGCCAATCAACCCTCCACCTCCGATCGGGACGACTACGGCTTCGAGGTCGGGATGCTGCTCGAGGAGCTCCAAGCCGATCGTACCCTGCCCGGCGATGACGACGTCGTCATCGAAGGGATGGACGAAGGCGAGATGCTCAGCCTCACCGCGGCGGAGCGCCTCTTCACAAGCTTCATCGTAGTTGGCGCCGTG
>PMMJ01000225.1 GCA_003162255.1 Acidobacteriaceae bacterium
CCCAATTACCCCGTTGCCCAATTGCCCAAATCCCAATTGCCAACTCCACTACTCCACCAATTCACCAATGACTCCTCCATGAAAGTCGCCATCCACCAGCCGCAGTACCTGCCCTGGCTTGGCTATCTGGACAAGCTGGATTCCGCCGATGTTTTCATCCTGCTCGACACGGTCCAATTCAAGAAGCATGAGTGGCAGAACCGAAATCGCATCCGCACCAAAGAGGGTTCGCAATGGCTCACCGTACCGATCATCGATCGCTTCCCTGAGCGCATCGACCGGGTGGAGGTCAACCCGCACAGCGACTGGCAGCGGAAGCACTGCCAGGCCCTGCGTCTCCACTACGGGAAGTCGCCCCACTGGGAACCGCTTGGTCCGACCCTCTTGGCGCTCCTCGGACGCCCCTGGCCGCGCCTTTGTGAACTGAATGTAGCAATCCTGGAAGCCCTCTGTAATCACCTTGGCCTCACTACCCCGCGCATACTCGCCTCGACACTGACCGCACGAGAGGAGCCGACGGATCGACTGGTTGACCTCTGCCGAGCCACGGGAGGAACAGAGTATCTCGCCGGTCAGGGCGGCTCCGGCTACATGGACATGGCGCGATTCGCAGAAGCCGGTATCGCCGTCTCTGCCCAGGCATACCGTCACCCCGAGTACCCTCAGCGATATGCGCCTTTCGTTTCCCACCTCTCGGTGCTAGATTTGATCTTCAATTGCGGGCCAGGAAGCCTGGAAATACTCCGATCGGGCAGACGATGGGGGCCGATCGAATCCCATGGCGATGGTTCACGCGGAGACGCAGAGTCGCAGAGATGAAGGGCCCCAATCTACACGCAGGTGCTATCGTGGATGCAGTCTTTCATGTCCATTCCAAACCAGGACCGGGGTTGTTGGAGGCAGGCTACGAAGGTGCCTTGTCCCATGAACGGGAAGAGAGGGGCTTGCAGCCCGAACGCCAGAAGCCAATTCCGATCGAGTACGAGGGAATCCGATTCGAAGAAGGATTCCGAGCAGACTTGATTGTGGAAGATTGCGTCGTTGTCGAGCTGGAGTTAGTGGAAGCGCTTGTCCGCGTGCATTCAAGACAGCTCCTGATATATCTTCGCCTGCTCGACTACCGACTCGGCATGCTCATCAACTCGTGAACAGGCTGTAGTCTTGCTCTGTGTCTCTGCGTGAGAAAGGTAACCCATGCGAATTCTCGCGATCGGTGCTCATCCTGACGACATCGAGTTCGGCTGTGGGGGGACGCTCATCAAGTATGCACAACAAGGGCACGATGTTTCCCTGCTGGTCATGACGGATGGCGGCGGGGGGGGCGACGGCCGCATCCGACGACAAGAGCAGCAAGCCGCCAGAGATATCCTTGGAGTCTCCAGGCTCTCTTGGGGGGAGTATCCGGATACCGCCATCCCCCTGAACCGTGAGAGTATTCAGCGCGTCGAGCGCGTGATTCTCGATGTCCGACCTGATTTCATTTTCGTTCATTCTCAGGATGATACACATCAGGACCATAGACACCTTTCCGTCGCAACAATCACGGCAACTCGGTACACGAGAAATGTGCTCTTCTACGAAGGCCCAACCACACAAAATTTTTCCCCCAACGTCTTTGTGGAGATTGACGGCGTCCTCCAAGACAAGATTGCCGCCCTCCAAGCCCATAAGTCGCAGGTGACGAAGACGAATATCGAAGGAATGAACATCCTGGACATCGTCCACTCGTCGGCCCATTTTCGTGGAATCCAGGGCAGAGTGAGGAATGCGGAAGCGTTCGTACCATTGCGATTGTTTATCAATATAACGCCCTGAAAGAAGGATGACATGGCAATTGGACCATTGGGCAACGTGGCACGGGCCTAAAGACAAGGCAACTGGGCGACTCGGACCTTGCTGTCTCGCCGTTCCCAGTCGCCTCGTTGCCTTAGCAATCAGTTGACGGCTTTCGCCTCAGTGGGCGATCGGGCAATTGGGTAACTGGGCGATTGGGCAACCGGGCACTTGGGCAACTTGGCAGTTGAGCCTTGGGTAACATGGTGCGGGCCTGAAGACAGAGTGGCTGGGCACTGGGTGACCAAATGGCGGAGGGATTGCAAGGCTTGCGGATATTCCATCTCGCGGAAACACTTGCCGATGATATTTGGAGCGAGGTCCTGGCATGGAAATCCTTTGCCCGTCAGACCGTGGAACGTCAACTTGTAGAGGCCGCCGATTCGGTCGGTAGCAACATTGCGGAAGGCTATGGTAGATTCCACTACAAGGACAATCGCCAATTCCAGTTTTATGCCCGAGGCTCTTTGCATGAAACAGTCTATTGGCTCTGTCGAGCCAGTAAACGCAACCTGATCTCCGAAGAGCGGTACGAGAGTCTGATCACAAGAACGCAGGAGCTTATCCCACAACTGAACGCATACATCCGGACACTAGGGCGGAGATCTCAATTGGAACGGGATAAACGTCACGAATCCTAATTGTCGCGTTGCCAAGACCCGAAACGCCCTAATTGCCAAATCGCCTTATTGCCCCAGCACCCTTAGTCCCGGATAACTGGCTGTCCAGGTTCCCGGGAAGCGATATGCTCTAATTGCCCGTTTGCCGGATAGCAAAAATGCCAACTTCCGTCCCTCACTCCCGCCCATGGATCACAGCCGAAGATTCTCGGGCGGTTGCGCGTGTCTTGCGAGGGGGGCAAATCGCTCAGGGGGACGAGACTGCGGCCTTCGAGCGAGAAATGGGGGATTTTCTCGATATGCCCCCGGGAGTTGCGGTCAACTCCGGAACGGCGGCGCTGCATCTTGCGCTGCTGGGATTGGGGATCTGCCGCAGGGATGAGGTCATCCTGCCCAGCTATGTCTGCGTTGCGCCCTTGCACGCCGTCGAATATGTTGGCGCCACTCCCCGACTGGCAGACATTGAACCGACCAGCTTCAATATTGATCCTTCGGACGTACGGCGAAGAATCACCCGTCGCACCCGGGCGATCATCGTTCCCCACCTCTTCGGGCTCCCGGCAGACCTGGACGAGCT
>PMMJ01000415.1 GCA_003162255.1 Acidobacteriaceae bacterium
TCCCTTTTAAATCGGCGCTAACATGCAAGGGCAGAGTCTCTGGCCCGTCCGGCGCAGCTGCGAGACTTGCAATACCGCGACAGACCCTCGATTCAAGAATCAAAGCTCTGCAGATCAACAAACATAGGTTCAAGACGCCTTAGAACTCTTCCATGCTGGCTGGGCAGACAGCGGTTCGATACGGAACTTCCTGACCGCAAAAATACCAATCGCCACGAGAATCGCCATCGCCACGAGTTGAGCGCCGCTCCTTTTGCATCCTCGTCATCTCGAAGACGCCAACAGACCGCTCCTCACGCTTCACCGGAAGCGAGCAATCCAGGTGCCCAACACTTGCGAACTGGGCTGATCGCATAACAAACCTCGAAACCGAGAGCCGCGCTCACAAAACAAATCGTTCCTATGCTGTCATTGCCATGCTGAGAGTTCAGCAATTTCTGTAGTTCCAGCACAGCTTCGGGTGCAAACACTCAGAAATTGCGCGAAATCTGATGGAGATTCTGGGGTGTGAAAGTGGCACAAGTCTTGCAATAGCAAATGTGGCAGCGATTCCGGAATCAGAGATGACTCTAAAAATCGAAAGGATTCTTGACGGTGAGTACATCGCTCTACGACTTAGTGGCCGTCTGTGCTCTGAGCATCTTGCGGAGCTGAAGTCGCTGATTGCGGACAGCAGTCCGGCAGTCGTGCTTGACCTGGACGAGATCACGCAGGTCGACGTGGGCGCGATCAATTTCCTGAGAAAGTATCAGGCCGAGGGAATAGAACTCCGGCATTGTTCGCCTTACATATGCGAATGGATGGATAGAGAACAGGACAGAGAAAGACGACGGTCTTTGTAAATTCAGAGGAACAAAATACAGGAGACACAAATGAAACCAGGAAAAGCAGTTATCGAAGCAACAAATCGGGGGTTCAAACTGGGCCCCGCGCTACCCACACGAAAGTCCAGTCTTTCGGTCTATTTCACGCACTGCGGTCTTGCATGCGCACTTCTCGCAACGGTGTTGTATCTCTCGTCAGCACAACGCGTCCTCGCGCAAAGCAGTGAATCCCAAGGGGTCAGAAACGTCATCCTTGTGCACGGCGCATGGGCTGACGGGTCTAGTTGGTCGAAAGTAATTCCACTGCTCGAAGCAAAGGGCTTGAAGGTCACCGCGGTGCAACTTCCTCTCACTTCACTCGCGGATGACGCCGCAATCCTCAAGCGGGCCTTCGCGCTAGAAGACGGTCCCTTCCTGCTGGTGGGTCATTCCTACGGTGGCTCCGTCATTACCGAGGCCGGAAATGATCCTAAGGTCGCGGGCCTGGTTTACGTGGCCGCTTTCGCTCCCGATAAAGGACAATCGACGCTGGATCTAATCACCGCGAACCCAACCCCCGTGGGCCCGGAGCTTAGGCCTACTGCGGGATTTTTCAAACTATCTGCCAAGGGAGTTTTTGAGGACTTCGCTCCGGATCTGCCCGAAGTGGAGCGAAAGGTTCTGTTTGCGACCCAAGGTCCGATCGCGGGTGCAGCGATTGGCGCGCCGATAAGCACGCCGGCATGGAGTAACAAGCCATCCTGGTTTGTGATCGCCGGCGACGATCGCATGATCTCACCGAAGCTTGAAGAGGCTGAAGCACAAGAAATGAAGGCGAAATCGATCACGATTTCTTCCAGCCACGTCGTTATGCTCTCGCACCCCGTCGAAGTCGCGGGTTTCATCGCGCGAGCAGCCCACGAATCAGGCACCGACTGAACGAAACTCTAGCAACGAAGGACCGCTCTGCTGGCGCTCACCGCCAGCATCGGCCCGCCGCTGAGGACAAGGCAAACGCCAGAGAACAAGAACATGTCTGATAGGAAAATTTCCGCAACAAAGGCATGCCTTATCACTGGGAGTACGCGAGGGTTTGTTTACCTAATATTGCTTGCAGCGCTAGCTGGAATAACCATCCAGGCGCAGCACAGTCCCGTGAAAAACGTCGTGCTGGTTCATGGCGCATGGGCAGACGGCTCCCGTAACCAACATTCTTGCCGTAAAGGCCGAAGCGTGAGGCGATTCCCGAAAGAAATGCGGCTCCGAGTGCCACGCGCGCGTATAGGACACCCAACCGCTACTCGCCGGGTCCGTAGTGCACCTCAACCACAGTTGCTTTCAGGTGTTCCCCATTCAACTCAGGCAGCGCGTGAGACAGCGCGACGCGCGCTCGTTCTTTGGTCTCAGGGTGCTTCGTAGGGCTGGGACCCTGAGTCCATGCCAGCGGACTTCCCACCGCAGCACACAGAATCACCGCGACTCCCACGCCCATTCTGGAAGCATTCATGATTGGATCCTCATGGTTTAACCCTAAGTGCACAGTGGATCACTGACAAGATCCATTTATGGTATATGCTATGTACCATTATCATGGTGAAGCGAGCGACTGTTTTCGACCTGGTGCTTCCCCTGCGGGATTCGGGAGTCTCCGCCAGCCGCTGGCTGTATGGAGCCTTGCGTGCGGAAATTCTGGAAGGCCGCCTGCATCCAGGGACGCGGCTTCCAGCCACGCGCGATCTAGCCCGCCAATACCAACTTGCGCGAGGAACGGTAGTCAATGCTTTCGAGCAGCTCAAGTCCGAGGGTTACGTGGACGGCAGCGTGGGGTCGGGAACGTATGTGAGCAAGATCTTGCCCGACGAATTGCTCCATGTCCCACGGGAGGACGGGCCGGGACCACCAGCGCAACGCAAACGGCGAAGGAAGGTTTCCGACTATGCACGACGGGGACGTCTGTTTCCGAATCTTGAAGTCCGCCCCAGCCGTGCTTTCCGGGCCAACATACCAGCGTTGGATTTGTTTCCCACGACTTTATGGGCGAAGGTTGCGGCTCGACGCCTAAGGCGTGTCTCGACAAATCTTCTGCTCGGCTGCGGTCCCATGGGATATCCGCCACTGCGCCAAGCCGTGGCCAGCTACCTAAGTACTTCACGCGGAGTGAAGTGCGTTCCCGAGCAGGTTGCGATCATCTCCGGTGTGCAGGAAGCACTCGATCTGGCGGTGCGGCTCTTTCTGAATCCCGGAGATCGGGTGTGCATGGAAAATCCCGGGTACCCGGGCGCGGCGATCGCATTCGAGGCTGGGGGTGCAAGGGTCTCTTTCATACGCATGGATGACGAGGGAATGCAGGTGCAGGATGCGAGCATGCGCGGAGCGCGGTTGGTCTACGTCACTCCGGGACACCAGTTTCCGGTCGGAGTCACGATGAGTCTCGCTCGGCGTCTGCGGTTGCTGGAATGGGCTGGGAAGTCTGGCGCGCTGATCCTCGAGGACGATTACGACAGCGAGTATCGGTACTCGGGACGGCCGGTGCCAGCGCTGCAGGGACTCGATCGCCACGGGTTGGTGCTGTTCACGGGAAGCTTCAGCAAAGTTCTCTTCCCGTCGCTCAGGCTAGGGTACTTGGTGGTCCCGTCCGATCTGGTCGATTACGTATCCGCGACACTCTCGGTGACGAGCCGACATGCTCCGCTGCTTGAACAGGCGGTACTCTGCGATTTCATCACCGAAGGACACTTCGGGCGACATCTCCGGCGAATGCGGAAAGTGTATGCGGAGCGACTCTCAGTCTTCCTGGAATGCGCAGGGCAAAGCCTCGCCGGACTGCTGGAGATTTCAGGCGTGGAGGCCGGATTACAGACTGCGGGTTGGTTGAGCGGTGGGATCGACAGCGAATTGGCAGCGGCTGCCGCAGCCAAGCGCGATGTGGAGGTGACTCCGCTGAGCCGTTACAGCCATGGCAGGATGGCGCGCGAAGGACTACAGCTGGGATTTGCCGCAGTGGACGCAAAGGAGATCCAACGCGGGGTTCGAGAGCTCGCGA
>PMMJ01000087.1 GCA_003162255.1 Acidobacteriaceae bacterium
CTGGGCGAGGTGACGCCGGAGCGCGTGGCGCTCTTGCAGGAGGCCGACGAGATCGTGGTCGGGGAGATCAAGGCCGCGGGGCTCTACTCGACCATCTGGCAGAGCTTTGCCGTGCTCTTGCCGGTGATGTCGGTCGGAGTTATGGGCGATCAGCGGACTTATGCTTACACTTGCGCCGTCCGCGCTGTGCATTCGGAAGATGGGATGACGGCGGACTGGGTTCCGCTCCCTTATGAAGTGCTGAAGACGATTTCCAACCGGATTGTGAATGAGGTGCGCGGCGTGAATCGGGTCGTGTACGACATTACTTCTAAGCCGCCAGGCACTATTGAGTGGGAGTGAAGCAATTTGTAATCTGGTAATTTGTAATTTGTAATTTTGTGTTCTTCAAGGTTCGACCACAGCGCCTAGAAACAGCAACTGCCCAGTGGTGTTGTGCCTGATCGCGAAGAAAAATGGGCGGTTCACGATCATGACAAATGGCTTGGGGCGCTCTTGGCCGATCACGCGACCTAGTACTCCACCGGGAACTCCTCCCGCGATGCTTACACTGATCGCCTCGGTTCCCTTTTCATCCACACTGATCTCCGTTGTTTGCAGAGCATTGGTAAGTCGAGCGCCCTCCGGAATCGTAACGGCGGGCCGAAGTGCAGCGAATTGCCCGAAAATGCGTTTGACGCCAAGTTCCCGCAATGCAGCATTCACATCGAAACCAGTTTCAGTCTTAAATTTTGGCAGCCCGACCATGCCCTCGCGGGAAACAAACTGCGACAGCCATTCTTGCCAGTTCTTGGCCGTTAACGTTTGCTCAAGTTCCTTGAGGCTGGAGTCTTCCGCTGGCAAGAAAACGTACATATCGACGTTTTGTCCATAGGGCAGGATGACAGCCTGGAGTTTCAGGCCCTCTAAGTACCTGAATTCTGTCCCCTTGTACATCATCTGTAGGTTCTTTTTCTGCCCGTTCAGCAGCGTAAATGGGGCCGACTTGGTCATCGATACATCGAAGCTATAGTCCCATTCCCAGAAAGAATGGAAACGCGTGACATCCAGGAGGAGAAAATCGTTTCGCGCCATCGTGCCCACGCTGATAGGAACGTTCCTGTGAACTTGCTTGGACGCCCATCGACTGACCTGCGCGGAAGTACTCGACGGCGGAAGCAGTCGCTGTAGATCAAGGCCGTAGTAGTTTCGGCTCGCACTCAAGAATTGTTTCCCGAAATATCCGCGATTGATCCAGAGAGAGTCGGCGATTACGAGCCGATTAGGATTGTCAGCCCACGACGAGGGCGACGCTCCTTTTGTACCCTTATTCTGAGGGGGCGGAGGGATTAGATTCATTTCCTTCCGCAGAGCGGCGAAGCCAGCGTTGATCTCCGTGAGATCCATGCCGGTGAATTCGAAAGCCGATTCAATCTCTTTCCGCGTTTCGGGATCGCTGCCGTTGTCCAGCAAGCCAAAGGTGAGAGATAAACCAGTCGGGGCAACAAGGATGTTGTGGTCGGGAGTTTCGGTGGTGAGGTGCTTGAAGAGCTTAAACGCGAAGCGGTTGTTGGCATCCACAATTGGCGATGGAGCGGGGACCGGACGTTGCGCCTGCAACGTTGGGGTCAGTATGAGAACTAGAAATAACGAACCGATACTCCGTTGCCATCCAATCTGCATATGCTTGCTCCTCGAAAACTAGCCTACGCGAGCACTCTAGCATGAGTGCATCCGTTCCCTTGAAGGCCGAGGGGTGGCCCACTCAAGCCCTCTTTTGGCTTGAGTGAGGCAGGTCGACTGCTGGACAGAGTGTCCCGGCCGCTCGCTCGCCTTTCTTGCCGTCCCGTCGCACTCGATCTCCACTCGTCCTTCACATCCGATTGCGTATTGACGAAAGCTGCTCCACTCCCAATCTTCCGGGCGTTGATGGCTCGGACTGAGAAGGGGTCCTTCGACTCCGCGCTGCTACGCTTCGCTCACAGCGCTCCGCTCAGGATGACAGTGTTGGGAGGATTCGTATTTGGCTCAGGGTGCGGAGAAAGCGTGCTCGCAGCGCTGCATTCCCGGAGCGGCTAAAGCCGCTTTTATAGCGGGTTCTCATGGCACGACTGAAGTCGTGCCCTTTCCGTCCGTGCAGGAGTCCAGAGTTCTTCCGCAGGCTCCTGAGTCGCGCTTTTCCGGTCGCGGCCGCGCCACGGCCCAGGTTAGCGCCCAAAGGACGGGCGCGAACCTGGGGCACCATCACTTGATTCACCGCGGGGGTTACGGCGCGACTGAAGTCGTGCCCTTCCCGTCCGTGGTCCGATTGAAGATTCCGCACCCGACGAACTACCATATCCCCATGCCCGTTGACACTGAAATTCAGACATCTTCTTACACTCGCATTCGCGCTCCGCGCGGTACCACGCTTTCCTGCAAGGGTTGGCACCAGGAGGCGGCTATGCGCATGTTGATGAACAATCTTGACGAGGAAGTTGGCGAGCGGCCTCAGGATCTGGTTGTCTATGGCGGCACGGGGAAGGCGGCTCGCAATTGGGAGTGCTATCACGCTATTGTCCGGGCGTTAAGAGCCTTGGAAAACGACGAGACTTTGCTGGTGCAATCGGGGAAGCCGGTGGGCGTGTTTAAGACTCACGAGTATGCGCCGCGCGTGCTGATCGCGAACTCGAACCTGGTCGGGCATTTTTCCAACTGGGAGAAGTTCAACGAGTTGGAGCGCGCCGGGCTGATGATGTATGGACAGATGACGGCTGGGTCGTGGATCTATATCGGCTCGCAGGGGATTATTCAGGGCACTTATGAGACTTTCAACGCGGCGGGCGACAAGCATTTTGGTGGAGACCTTTCGGGCAAGCTGATCGTTTCTGGCGGCATGGGCGGGATGGGCGGAGCGCAACCGCTGGCGGCTACCATGACGGGCGCGGCGTTTCTGGGGATTGATGTTGATCCGGAGCGCATCAAGAAGCGGCTCAAGACGGGGTACTGCGACTTTCTTGTTACTACTCTGGACGAGGCGCTGCGCATTCTGAAAAATGCCGTCCGCAAGAAGGAAAATATTTCGGTCGGGCTGGTGGGCAATTGCGCGGATATTATTCCGGAGCTGGCCGAACGCGGCGTGGTGCCGGACATTCTTACCGATCAGACTTCGGCGCACGATCCGCTGAATGGATATGTGCCGAACGGCATGACGTTCGAAGCGGCGCTCGAGCTGCGCTCGCGCGATCCGAAGGCTTATCAGGAGCGGTCGCTCGATGCCATGGCTAAGCACGTGGAGGGCATGCTGCGGCTGCAGAAGATGGGCTCGGTCACGTTTGACTACGGCAACAATATCCGCACGTTCGCGTTTCAGCGCGGGGTTAAGAATGCTTATGATTTTCCGGGATTTGTTCCGGCTTATATACGGCCGCTGTTTTGCGAAGGACGCGGGCCGTTCCGGTGGGCGGCGCTTTCGGGCGAGGCTTCGGACATCGCCGTCACCGATGATCTAGTGCTCGAACTTTTTCCTGAGAATCGCAGCTTGCGGCGCTGGATTGAACTGGCTCGCAAGCGCATCAAGTTTCAAGGGCTGCCGGCTCGCATCTGCTGGCTGGGATATGGCGAGCGGGCGCGGTTTGGGCTGGCCATTAACGATCTGGTGAAAAAAGGCACGATCAAGGCTCCTATTGTGATTGGACGCGATCATCTGGATTGCGGGTCGGTGGCTTCTCCGTTTCGCGAAACCGAGAGCATGAAAGATGGCTCGGACGCGGTCGCGGACTGGCCGCTACTGAATGCGCTGGTGAATACGGCGGCGGGAGCGTCGTGGGTTTCGATCCACAACGGCGGCGGCGTGGGCATTGGCTACTCGCTCCATGCCGGACAGGTCACGGTCGCGGACGGCACGGACGCAATGGCCAAGCGCATCGAGCGCGTGCTGACTACCGATCCGGGGATGGGCGTGATTCGGCACGTGGACGCGGGGTATGAGGAGGCCAGGGAGTTTGCCGCGAAGACGGGAATTCGCATTCCTATGGCTCGACCGTGAACGTCCGATACGAAAAAGGAATACGCGGGATGTCTGCACTTCTGCTGATCAACATCGGCCAGTTGCTCACCCTACGGTCGGCGGCAGACGGCCCTCGACGCGGTGCTTCGCTTTCTGAACTCGGCATCATTCAAGACGCTGCTGTGCTTTGCATGGGCGGCAAGATCGTCTCGGTTGGCACTACGAAGGACGCACTGCGCGATCCGTGGCTGAAGAAGAATCGAAAGACGGTTATTGAGATCGACTGCGGCGGACGCGTGGTCCTGCCCGGCTTCGTCGATTCGCATACTCACCCGGCATTCACTCATCCGCGGCTGGTGGATTTTGAGAGGCGGATTTCTGGCGCCAGCTATGAAGAGATCGCCGCGGCTGGCGGAGGGATTCGCTCCAGTATTGACGGCGTGCGGAAGGCCAGCAAAACCGCGCTGACACAGAAGGTATCGGCCGTGCTGGCGGATATGGCGCGACACGGAACCACGACTGTCGAGGCCAAATCGGGCTACGGTCTCAACCTCGAATCGGAATTGAAGTCGCTCGAAGCTATTCGCGCCGCCGCGCGCGAGTGGCCGGGGAGCGTGGTTCCGACTTTCCTGGGCGCGCACGTGGTCCCACCCGAGTATCGAGGATGTTCCGGGGAATATGTAGACCTGGTCTGCAATGTCATGATGCCGGCGGTTGCGAGGCGCAAACTCGCACAGTTCGTGGACGTCTTCTGTGATCGTGGAGCGTTCAGCGCCGACGAAACCGCCCAGATTTTTGCGGCCGCGGAAGAACGCGGTCTCGGGGTTCGCGCGCATTTGGGGCAACTCAGCGAAACGCGGCTCGGGCCGCTGCTTCAATGCCGTCCGGCATCTCTCGATCACATGGACCACGTGAACAATGAGGACTTGCCAGCCCTCGCGCAGAGTGACACGGTCGCAACGCTGGTCCCGGGGGCAAATTATTTTCTCGGTTTATCGAAGTATCCGAACGCGCGGCGGTTCATTGAATCGGGGGCGGCGGTCGCGCTGGCCACGGACTACAACCCGGGATCTTCTCCAACGCTCAGCATGCCAATGGCAATGTCGCTGGCCTGCACGCACATGAAAGTGTCGCCGGCGGAGGCGATCGCAGCGGCGACCATCAACGGAGCCTGGGCGCTTCGATTGGCCGATCGTAAAGGCAGCGTGGAAGCGGGCAAGGACGCCGATCTGGCGGTGTTTGACGGGAGTGACTATCGCGAGATCCCATACTGGTTTGGCGCAAATCGCTGCGCGTTGACGATCATGAACGGCGTGCCGAACGGCCAGCTCTCGGCGGGTGAGAAAACGTGAGAAGGTGAGCAAGAAAAGGCGCGGCGAAAATCGTTTGCAGAAATTTTGAGGGAACGGCACAGGGTTGCTATAATTCGAGAGTTCCGCACGGTCCCAGCGCATCGGCTGTTTTGCTTCGCGGCATCCCGCCCCGTGAGAGCGCAAGTACCACGAGCAGAAGTGGACGGCAAATCGAGCGTCCGCCGGAGAGAGATGTGCGGAGGAAGTGGCCAGGTAGCTCAGGTGGTAGAGCGCAGCCCTGAAAAGNNCCTGGCCACCATCATTCCAAAGGACTTGGGCGTTTTCGCCCGCTTTCTTCAGCCCAAGGTTCAGCCCAAGATACGTCACTGAACCGTCTCCGTGAGCAGGTGGCCCTTGTCTCCGAGCAGCAGTGCCAAGAATTTGCCCTGTGCTTCGAGCTTTGATTCTTGGTCGGATTGTGCATACAGTTGCATTGTCGTCCTGACGTCTTCGTGACGCAGAATGCCCTGTACCGTTTTCGGATCGCACTTCAGCTTCACCAGCGAAGAAGCCAGCGAATGCCGGAAGTTGTGGAAGCCGAAGCGGACTCGCTCGTCTTCTTTGATGACGCCGGCCTTGATGGCAGCAGGGCGCAGATATTTTTGCACCATGATGGAAGCCGACAACGGCTTCTTGCCCTTGAGCCGGAAGCTCGGGAAGACATAATCGTCGTCCTTCGCGTATGGAGTTCTTTCCCTCCACGCCAACAGAAAACCGGCGAGAACCGGGTGCATGGGTACGGGTGCCTTCGAGGCCTTGGACTTGGGCACTTTGAACTGCGCCCAGACGTATGCCCGCTTCACTTCGATCACCTGATCTGCAAAGTCCAGATCCATCCACATCAAACCGAGAATCTCCGATACTCGCAGAGCCGTCGCCGCATCTGTAAGAACCAGAGTGCGCCGTGGCTCGGGAATGTTCAGCAAAATCTCGAACGCCTGCCGTGGATTCATGATGACTGCCGTGTAGCTGCTGGTCGTCTTCTGGCGAACCCAATTCATGGGATTAGCCGATTCGTCGCGAGGGATCAGCCCATAGCGTTGCCCGTGTTTGTAGACCAAATTCATCACCCGCCGGATTTTATCCAGAGTGGGGTTCTCTAGACTCTCCGCCTTCTTCACTTCCCTCAACCACTGCTCGACCTCTAGCGGCTCNNTGCGGGGAATCACTCTCTTGCTCAGAATCCGCCTGTAGGTCTCTGCCGTTGTGTACGCCTTCTCGATGGTTGCCTCCGACTGATCTTCCTGCAGCTCATTTTGAATGTAATGCTGGCAGAGCTGCCCATACGTCGTCGGGTTCCCACGGAAGGGCTGATATTGGTTGGCGTTTTCCCTGAAGCGTTGGCGATCCACTTCTCCCCACGCATCCTTCTCCTACGGACCGATAGTCTGAACCAAGCCGAGCGATGCCTTGTGCTCGACTCGCTTTCCGTCGGAGCGTGTGATTTGAAAGCGATACACCCACGTCGGGCCATCCGATCTGTCCTCAATTCGGACAGAACCGTTCTGATACCTGGCCATTAAATCCTCCTGTTTGATGGCTCAGGTGGCTGCTGTGGCGAGTCTACCGCACCGCAAAGGGAGCGGTCTAGCTCCGAGAGTTTGAATCGCCATTCCTTTTTCTTCGCGCCTCGATCCAGAGGATGCCCAGGAATCTTGCCCGCCCTAACCATTTGGAGCAAGGTTCGCCGTGTGATGCCGACAAAAGTTGCGGCTGTTTCGGAATCAACGAATGGCTCGGGTTGAAGATCAATCGGTCGAGCTGAAACAAGAACCGGTCGGGCTGACATAAGAACTCCAGTACCAAACGCCGCACCGGTGTTCTCGGCTGGTCAAATCGGTGCGGAACCAGCGATGTTAAGAAATTGGCGCATCTCTGCCGCCGTGTCCAATGATTTCTCAGCCGATATCTATTCCCAACGCGAATAGCTCGGAACAAGTTAGAGTGATTCGGTTGGTAATCGCATTCTGAAGTCCAACATGAGAAATTTCCATCCACTTCGCGACAAAGGACATAGCCGTCATCTTTTCGCTAAACCTTCGATTGTGCAAAAACCGTCTGAGAAGCTTGTAGCAGTGCTCTGAATAGCATTGCCCCAAGACCGAGATAGAGCCAGAACCACTCATGTTTCAAGGTTGTTTTGCGCTTCCTTCCAAATATTCTCATCNNCGATACCTATTCCTGGTGGGAATAGATACCGGCTGAGAAATCATTGGACAGCGACATTGAGTGCGGTTAGTTTTGCGCCACACGCAGCAGATTTTAACTGCTCCTGGAGGCGCAAATGTCGTCACATTGGTTCCAAGTCCATCTTATTCGCCAAATCCAGCCCCTTCTTCGGTCGAAGTGGGCGCGTTTAACCGCTATTACTTTCATCCTGTTTCTTGTCATGCCTGTGGCCGCGCTGGCACAGAACTCACCTTTCGACACCGGCTTTACCGCCAT
>PMMJ01000557.1 GCA_003162255.1 Acidobacteriaceae bacterium
AGATCGCTTGCAGTCACCAAGCGCCAAGCATATTTTCGGCACTGATGAACTGGGGCGGGATATTATGGCTCGCATAGTGCACGGCGCTCGTATTTCTCTCGTGGTCGGATGTGCAGCTATAGCGGTTGCGTTGTTTATTGGCGGTGCATTAGGAGCCATTGCAGGTTATTCCGGAGGCAAAATCGATGACGTGATTATGCGTTGCATGGATGTGTTTTTATGCCTGCCTGATGTGCTGCTGGCGCTGGCGATTGTGGCTGCATTCGGCACGAACCTGGTGAATTTGACTGTCGCTATCGGGCTCGCCTTCACGCCGAAGTTTTCGCGTGTAGTGCGTTCAGCCGTGATGACGGTGAGAGGCGTGGAGTATGTGGAGGCGGCAAGAACCATTGGGGCAACCAACACCCAGATCATTACAAATCATGTTTTGATCAACTGCTTCGGCCCCATTATGGTCCAAGTGACACTGTATGTTGCAAGTGCAATATTGACTATTGCCGCACTGAGTTTCATCGGCCTTGGCATTCAGGCCCCTATCCCTGAGTGGGGGAATATGCTTGCATCCGGCCGTGTTTACATGCGTGACCACGCCTATATAGTTATGGCACCGGGCCTGGCGATTTTCCTGACGATCCTTTCGCTGAACCTCTTGGGCGACGGGTTGCGTGATGCGCTGGATCCCAGGTTGAAATAGTAGGAGCATAAATATGGAAATCAAAAAGATAAACGAACAGGAAAACACACTCGAGATAAAGAATCTTGTGATTCACTATATTAGTGATGAAGAAGTGGTAAAAGCTGTTAACGGTGTGAATATTATAATTAAAGCCGGCAAGACCCTTGGTCTGGTAGGCGAGACCGGCGCAGGAAAGACTACCACTGCGCTATCTATTCTCAATCTGGTCCCGGAACCGCAGGGGAAAATTCTTTCAGGTGAGGTATTATTAGAGGGCCGGAGTGTTCTATCGATGAGCGAACATGAGTTGGAGGTTATGCGCGGTGATAAGGTTGCGATGATCTTTCAGGATCCTATGACTTCGCTGAACCCGGTTCATACGGTTGGCCATCAGATTGCCGAAAGCATCGAGATTCATCGCAAGGTTAGCAAACATCAGGCGCTCAAACAGGCCAAAGAGATGCTGGAGCTGGTGGGTATTCCAAGCGAGCGCTCCAATGAGTATCCGTACCAATTCTCCGGTGGTATGAAGCAGCGTGTGGATATTGCAATAGCACTGGCATGCAGTCCGGATCTGCTCATTGCCGACGAGCCCACGACTGCATTGGATGTGACCATTCAGGCGCAAGTGCTCAAACTGATCAACGAACTGCGGCAAACATATCATATGTCCATGCTCATGATCACACACGATCTTGGTATTGTAGCCGAAGTGTGCGATGAGGTTTCCATCGCTTATGCCGGGCGAATTATAGAGCATGGCACGTTGGAAGATATCTTTGACCATATGCGGCATCCATACACCAAGGGCTTGTTTGGTGCTCTGCCCGATATTGGGGTCAGACGTTCCGAGCTCATGCCCATTAAAGGATTGATGCCTGATCCCACGAACCTGCCATCGGGGTGTCCGTTCCATCCCCGCTGTGATTATGTAATGGAGGTCTGCCCCCAGTCTCTGCCTGAGAACAAATGGCTCAGCGAAACCCATTGCGTAGAATGCCATCTATACAAAGACACGAATGAGAGCATGCTTTAAGGAGGTATTACTTTGAGTAACGTATTATTGGAGGTCAAGGACCTTAAAAAATATTATAAAGTACCTAAGGGAATGCTCCATGCGGTCGATGGTGTGAGCTTTAATCTGGAAAAAGGGGAAACGCTGGGTATCGTGGGCGAATCAGGATGTGGCAAAACGACTATTGGCCGTGCAATTCTGAGGCTCGTAGAACCGACAAGCGGGAGTGTCATTTTCGATGGTGTCGACATACTGAAACTGAACAAGCAGGAAATGCGGCATATGCGAAGGAATATGCAGCTGATTTTTCAGGATCCGTTTTCTTCTTTGAACCCCCGCAAAACCATTACACAAACTATTGAAGAACCCATCATTCTAGCCAATATGATTCCAGATCCGGACAAGCGATTCATGCGCGTCATGGAGTTGATGGATACCGTTGGTTTGGCCGAGCGCCTTGTCAACACCTACCCTCATGAACTGGATGGCGGCCGCCGCCAGCGTATCGGGATTGCCCGTGCGCTGGCCATGAATCCGAAGTTCATCATCTGCGATGAGCCGGTTTCTGCTTTGGATGTTTCCATTCAAGCGCAGATTCTGAACCTGATGAAGAAAATTCAGCGGGAAATGGGATTGACCTACATCTTTATAACCCATAACCTTGCAGTGGTCAGTCATTTCTCTGATGATATTGTGGTTATGTATCTGGGCCGTCTGATTGAAAAGGCACCCTCAGAGACGCTTTTCGCAAATCCTCTGCACCCCTATACACAGGCGCTTCTTTCGGCGATTCCCGTACCCAGGATCCACAACCGGCCGGAAAGGCTCCTACTGCGCGGGGAGATTACATCCCCCATTAATCCCGAACCGATTTGCCGTTTTGCCAACCGTTGTAATTACGCTATGCCGATTTGCTCGAAGGAAGAACCTGGTCTGATTGAAGCAGAGCCGAATCACTTTGTTGCCTGCCATCTTGTAGGTCGTGGAAACGGCTGTTCTTTCAGCTAAAGGACAAGCATAGGTCACTCAATTCAATACCGGCAGAATAAAAAATGGATTATTTTTGCAACATACCTGGCGGCTGAATTGATGCAACCGTTTACAAATAAATTTTATAATTGGAGGAATAAATTATGCGCAGTTCTAAAGTTGATTTTCTCTATTTGAATGAGGCGGAAATGATTAAAGCCGGTGTTACCGATATGCATCATTGCATTGAGGTGATGACCGAAGTTTTTGACCTTATGGGAAAAGGCGACTATGTCATGGGCGGAAAGAACCATAATTCTCATGGGATAATGATTTCTTTCCCCAATGAACCTGAATTCCCAAACATGCCTAAGAATGGTCCGGACCGCCGCTTTATGGCTATGATTGCTTATCTGGGCGGACGCTTCAACGTCGCCGGCGAAAAATGGTACGGTTCTAACCGCGATAATTTGAAAAAGGGCTTGCCCCGTTCCATCCTTATGACCGCTCTGAACAATGCGGATACCGGTGCTCCGCTGGCTTTCATGTCTGCCAATCTGATAAGTGCCGTCCGTACCGGCGCTATCCCCGGTGTAGGAGCGAAATACCTGGCACGCCCCGATTCCAGGATTTGCGCTTTAATTGGTGCCGGTGTCATCAGCCGCACCTCGTTCACAGCCTTGGCAGATGTCTGCAGCAAGCTGGATACTGTAAAGATTTATGACTTGTTCCCTGCCGCATCTGAAAAGCTTGCAACCTATATCAAAGAAAATTGTCCGCAGATCAAGAAGGTCGAAATCGTTGATAGTATCGAAACTGCTGTACGTGAGGCTGACGTTGTAAACGTAGCCACATCCGGAGAAGACTATCCCTACATTAAGGAAGATTGGCTTAAGCCCGGCGTATTTGTATCCCTGCCCGCCAGCATCCGTATGGATGAAGACTTCGTGCTGAACCGTGCAACCCTTGTAATCGATAACTGGAAGATGTACGAAGCCTGGCAGGAAGAACTGGACTATCCATTTAGTTCTATAATGGGATTGATCGGCACCTACTATCTTGATTGGATCCACGATGGCAAGATGGACCCCTCGAGCATCACCAATCTGGGTGAAATTGCTTCCGGCACGAAGGCCGGCCGAAAGAGCAATGATGAAAAGATTCTCTTTGGCATGGGCGGTATGCCTGTTTACGACGTGGCCTGGAGCTATGAGATTTACTTGAAGGCTTCCGAGATGGGGCTTGGCACCAAACTGGATGTCTGGGAGACACCGTACCTATATTAATCGGATACATTATTGACTCCTGCGTAAATAATNNGGCTCTTCTCCCAAACGTGTGGGTAGATTGTGACGATTTCAGAGTTCCGGCAGCATGCACGTGAGCACTTTCAGGCGCAGGTGCTCCTCATCCCGTAGGCCATAGGCACGGCGTTGAAGCACACGGATCTTGTTGTTCAAACCCTCCACGAAGCCGAGGGCCACCTTGTTCTCGGGGTGGCAGTAGGCCGCGATGGCGTCCCAGTACCGCTCGATCGTGGCGGCGAACTTCTGGTACGACTCGAGCCGCTGCCACATGGGGGCCACCGGCCACTGCTCGAAGAACCGGCGCGAGGGGATGATCCTCGGCCAAGGCCAGGCGGACGGCCGCCTGGGCCAGCACCCAGGTGGGGTCCACGACGGGCGCGCTGAGATCGCCATCTTGGAGGATGAGCGGGACCTCGGTGCAGCCCGCGCAGACGACTTCGGCTCCGCGCAGGATGAGGTGCTCCGCCGCCTCCCGCATCAGACGGCGTGGGGCTTCGGAGGTATCCCCAGCCTTGACTGCATAGATTGCCTGCATGACGAGGCCGGATTGCACCTCGGGATCGGGGGTCAAGACGGTGAGGCCTCGAGGTCCGAAGTAGGACTCGAACAGACGGGTCTTCACCGTGCCGCTCGTGGCTAGGAGGCCGAGCCGGCGGACCTCGGGGCGTTCGGCCGCGAGGGCCGTTGCGGTCTCCCCGATAATGTGCAAGATGGGGACCGGTACGGCCCGCTGCAACCGATCGTAGAAATGGTGGGCCGTGATGCAGGGGATGACAAGAAAAGCGGCGCCGGCCTTGACGAGCACTTCGGCGCTGGCCACCAGGGCAGGCAGTGGATCGGGACCTTCGCCCTGGATAGCGGCCGTGCGGTCGGGAATCTGGGGGTTACTATAGATTAGGACCTTGAGATGATCCTGGTCCCCCTTGGCAGGTGTGGCGCGGATGATCTTTTGGTAAAAATCCGCGGTGGCCGCCGGCCCCATCCCGCCCAAGACACCGATGATCCTCGTGCTTTGCATGGCCCTTTCTCTCGCGGCGCTACACTACGGCCAGGGATACCTCTGACATCTTCACCGCTTGCTTCTTCCGCTATTGGATGACCATGCCGTCGACCAGCATCGCAAGATCGATGATGTTTGTCATGGAATCCATAGCGTTAAGACAGCATCATCTGACCGCATCAGATGCCGCGCTCCAATAATATAATCTTGTCATGTACCGCGGACAGTTGTCAAGGCGAAGAGGGGGCCTGTGAGAGTCTTGTGGCGCCCCCTTTCGGATCGGCCATGCCTCGCTTGGGCGTTCGGCTTCCGGCAAACGAACCGCCCCCGGCGGATGGCGCCGGGGGCGGTGGAAAACAGGACTCCCATCCGAAGACTCCGCCCCCTACAGGCTGTTGATCGTCTGCGGGGAGAACTCGCCTTCCGAATAGGCGACGGCCGTGGTGCACGCGACATCGCCGGTCACGTTCAGGCAGGTGCGGCCCATGTCCAGGATGACGTCGATCCCGGCGATGAGGCCCACGCCTTCAATTGGCAAACCCACGCCTTGGAGCACCATGGCCAGCATGATCAGGGCGGCGATCCCCTGGTAGATGGCGGTCCCGTCCATGTTCACCGTGGCTCCCAGCGGCAACGTGAAGCTGATGAGGTTTCGCGGCAGGCCCAGCTTCTCTTCGGAGACCCGCATNNCCCCTTGAAGAACTTGAACGGGTTGACCTTGGCCAAGAACTTGACGATGGACGTGTAGATGAGGGCCACGTGGAGGAAGTACGCCAGGTAGCAGGTAAGGATCAGGTTGATGAAGGGCAGGAGCACCTGCGGCCCTTGCTTCGCCACCGTGGTGGCGATGAGGGAGAAGACGCCGAGGGGCGCATACCACATGATGATCGTGGTCAACTTGTACATCGCCTCGCCCGCGGCCTCGATCGCCCCCACGATCGCCTTCCCCTTGTCGCCCGCCAAGGCGGCAGCGACGCCGAAGAACATGGCAAAGGCGATGACCGGCAGGATGTCACCCTTGGCCAGCGAGTCGAAGGGGTTGGTAGGGACAAGATTCCGCAGGACCTCTTTCAAGGCGGGCACCGTGGGTGCTTTGAACCCCGCGACCGGTGCCAGCTTCATCCCGGCCGCCGGATTCAGGATCAAGGCTACGATCAGGCCGATGGTGACGGCGATGGCCGTCGTGGCCAGGTAGAGGACCATGATCTTCACGCCCACACGGCCGAGCTTGATGGGATCGCTGATGGACGCCGTGCCGGTCACCAGCGAGAAGAACACCAGGGGGACGATGAGCATCTTGAGGAGTCGGAGGAAGAGGTCGCCCATCCAGCTCAGCGAGATGCTGGCGTCTTTAAAGAAGATGCCGAAGGGTACCCCCGACCACAAAGCCGATGAGGATCCACCCGAGCAGTCCGATCCGTCGTCCTTCTGCCATGACCCTGTCCTCCATTCTCGTGTCCCGAGGCGACCTGTGCCCCCTCCCGGTTTCCGTTTATCGAATGGTGCGGCCATGCCCACCCTGTCGAGCGCTCGTGAATCTCGCTTCACCTCCTATGTCTGGGGAACTTCGATCAACGCCAAAACTATCCCGACCCAGCAACCAGTGTCATGGTGAAAGAGGGGCGTGGGCAAGAAGAAGAGTCGGCGGATGAGTGTTGACGCGGCCGGTTCATCCGAGGTATGCAGTGGGGGTGGGTTGGTGTCGGGCTCCGACGCGAGGGAGCACGGAGAGGTGCGAAGATGGCGACGGCGATTCTCTTCGGGCTGGGGCTGGGGATCGGGGCCTTGGGGACCCTGATCGGCGCGGGCGGAGGTTGGATGATCGTTCCCATCCTGCTGCTTGGATACGGCTTCCCTCCTCAACAGGCCGTCGGAACCTCGCTGGCCGTCGTCTTTCTGAACGCTCTGTCGGGCAGCATCGCCTACATGGCGCAAGGTCGAGTGCTGTATAGGATGGGCACGGCGTTTGCCGCGGCGACCATCCCGGGGGCACTCCTGGGCGCCTGGCTGGTGCAATACCTCAACTCGAAATGGTTCTCCGTCCTCTTCGGATTGTTCCTGTTGTTCATCGCCGCCTTTCTGCTTCGCGGACAGCAACTCCTCTTCCGTCGCTCCGCAGCCCGAAACGTGACGGGGGCGGGCCTGCAATCGCTCCGTTCGCCGGTGATGCGACTCGGGATGCTCCTCAGTGCTTTGGTTGGGATCCTTTCCAGCGTCTTCGGCGTGGGGGGCGGCATCGTTCATGTTCCGTTTCTGATCGTGGTTCTCGGCATCCCGGTCCACGCCGCCACCGCGACGTCCCACTTCGTCCTGGCCATCACGAGTCTCGCCGGATGTCTCACGTTTCTCAGTCAGGGCCAGGTCGACCTTTCGGTGGCGGCGAGCATGGGCGCGGGAGTCCTTATCGGCGCGCAGGGTGGCGCGATTCTTTCCCGCCGGATGCGCGGCGAACCAATTCGCCGCATTCTCGCGATCGCCTTGGCTGTATTTGCCGCCCGATTGATCCTTCGAATCGTATTCTGAACTGAGGGCCTGGTTGAACGGAAGCGGAGGGGTTTTGAGTCATTTACCACACTACTTGGGCACCGAAGACAGGAAATGTCCCACTTCTCAAGCCAAGGCCGACCCAATCTACGCCGGGAGGCAACTTTGTAACGATTGGAAATCATACATATTTGGGATAAATCTCCAGAACGTCTCAAAACAAACCTCTTGGTATGCTGATTGCCTAACCATGCTATACTAGATATTACTTGACCTCATTTGTCCTCAAGGCCATCCGAGCAGGAGGAGTGTGAATGAAGCTGACGCGTGGAGGCGAATACGG
>PMMJ01000436.1 GCA_003162255.1 Acidobacteriaceae bacterium
GAATCCCACTCTCTCCGCCAGTTTATTTTCAATAACTTACGAGTACCGCTTTATTCCAGCGTGCAATGGCGTGCAACGTGCATCTAACGTTGCATGGCTCTCAACCTTTATCGACGCCACCGCACGGAATGTGAAGGCTGCCACCACGAAGACACCCGCACCGGCCAGTTTGAAGAAGGACGGCGCGGCTGGAAAAAATGCGGTTGCCTGATCCACGTATCCGGCACGCTTGGCGGCACGTTCAATCGCAGGCAGACAGGCACCGCCGATTGGGACGAAGCCAAGGCCCTTGTTGCTTTGTGGCAACAGTCCGGCTCATGGTACGGTCAGGACAAGATTGAGGCGCCTCTAAGCCTTCCTGCCACCAACCCCGAACCCGAGCGGATTAGCGTAATTCGTGCAATAGCGGCCTATACAGCAGAGTTTGAGGAACACACGGCCCCAAGCACCCAAAGGAACTATAAATTCGTCCTGAACCAATTACGGGGCTTCTCGGATGCCGAGGGCTATGCCGCTATCGACCAGTGGACGCCTATCGACGTGCGGGAGTTTCGGGCGTCATGGGGCGTGTTGCCGAGCACCGCCGCTAAAAACATGAGCGTTGTCAGAGCCTTCTTTGAATTCTGCCATGCGAACGAATGGGTGAAGCGCAACCCGGCACGCATGGTCAGGAACCAGCGCGGTCAGTATAACGACCCGCGCAGCGACCAGAAATTGCCGTTCAGCGACGTGGAGTTACGCCGCATGTATGACGCCTGCGACACAAAGTACGGCAAACGCGAAATCCAATTGTCAAAGGCGACGANNAAAGACGCAAGGCCCTTACGCTCTGCACAGAAGCAGATGGACGGGGCAGGACATCGCGGATTTTATTTCGGTGTCGGTTTATACGGGCTTGCGTATTTCAGATGTGAGCACGTTCCATGTGGACCGCATGAGGCCCGACGGCACGATCCAGCTCAGGACCACCAAGGCGCACACCCACGTTTACACATGGGTTCCCGAATGGTTGCAGGAACGCATTCGCGCCCGCGCTCTGGAAACAGGCCCGTACATTTTCGGGGAGCACAGCACGACGGATATGAACGTCATCACCGATTTGTGGCGGCGCAAGCTGAATAAACTCTGGAATCTGTGCGGCCCGTGGAAAGACAAGCCGACGCCGCACCGTTTCCGGCATACTTTCGCAAGAATTCTTTTGGAGCGCCCCGGCGTGACCGTGCGCGACGTGGCGGAGTTGCTGGGCAATACCGAGCAGATCGTCAGGAAACATTATGCCGCGTGGATTCCCGAGCGTCAGGAGCGATTGACGGCGATACTCAGAGCGGCTTTCGATACGAAGCCGAAACCAAAGCCGAATGTTATTGCTATGCCGAAACCCGCGAAGGGGTGACAGGGAGAATTTCACCATCCTATTTAGGCTCCCATCAGCAACCGCGTATGAATGCGCCGCACAGCGGATTCCGGCACGCTGTAAACCGTGTGCGCCCGCTTGCGTCCCATCCTGATTTTGATGACGCCCGGATCGTCCTTGACGAGCTTTCGCACCGTCTCCCGGCCCAAACCCCAAAGTTCCGCGAGGTCGCTAACGCGATAGTGCTTTTCGGCGAAGCTATCGGCCAAATAACGCCGCTCCAGAGCAAGTGCCGCCTGGCTGGTGTTCTGGATTGGTTTTTTACCAAGTGACTCTGCGCTCATCATTGCCTTCCCACGTGAAACTATCGTCGATTCCTGTTCAAGATCAGAAGCCCAAACCCATACCCATACCCAGATCCTGCCCTGGCTGTTGTGACCTGGCAGCCTCCTGATGCTGCAATGGCGCAATCGCCTGTTCCGGCTTGTGTGCGCTCTGGTGCGAAACGTCGTGGCCGAGAGCCTGCGGCAGTTTCTGACGGTTGTTTGTAAAAATCTGCGCGTCCCACTGTCCACGCGAAACCGAGACATACGCCATGCGGCTATTGAGCAAGTCTCTCGCGGCAAGCTCCGTATCCACGTGAATGAGTACGCGGTCGGCCGTTTGTCCCTGGCTCGAATAGCTGGTTACGGCGTAGCCGTGGTCGATGTGTGGATGACCCTGGGGTTGGTAGTCCATGTTGTGCCCGTTATCAAGCTTCAACCGCATCGCGCCGTCCGGCGCGATGTTTTCCACTGTACCCAGTTCACGGTTCGCAATCTTCAGCTCATGATTGGGCGCGGTGAATTGGATACGGTCTCCAACCGAGAATGCCTTCTCCTGCTCGCGATACACCGAGACGCCCATCTGGCGACGAGGGTCGTAGGTCGTTTCACTCCCATCCACGTGCAGCACCGTGAGCCGATTGTTTTGCGCGTCGATGCTCTTGACGCGCGTGTATTCGCCCTTCGCAATGCCGGTCTCCCGCGAACCGCGCGAATAGCGCAGAATGTCGTCAACTCGGTATTGCTGTGCCCAACTGCGATCCGCTCCGGTCATCTCCTGACGCGGTACAAGCGTTTGGACCTGGTGTTCTTCCCTGCTGACGCTTCCGCGCGATTGCAACTCTGCATGAATGCGCTGATTGATTTCCGTGCGCGACAGATTGTCGGGCGAAACGACCAACGTACTTTCCGGCGATTTGGCATACTCGCGCGCGATGGCCGCGATGCGCTCCTCATGCCCTTTCACTTCATGCACGCGGCCTTGCCGGTCAAGGCTGTCGATGGCCGCGCCAACCTGACCACGCGCCAACTGCTCAACAGCCTGCTTCAGTTCCGGGTCCTTCTGTCGCACAATCTCTTCGAGTCTCACCGTCCGCATTCCAGCTTCCTGAAGTTGCGCGAAAGGACGGCCCGCTTCGACGGCCTCATGTTGCCGCGTGTCGCCTACCAGCAGAACCCGGTCTCCCGCATGAAGCCGTTCGATGAACTCGTGCATCTGGCGCGTCGAGGCAAGCGAAGACTCGTCGAGCACATAGAACTTCTTCTCACCTGTGTCCGGCTGCTCTCCCTGCGCAAGATGGCGTTGCAGAGTCGAGGTCTCTATGCTCGCCTCGGCCAGCTTCTGTGCAGCGCGTGAGGTGGGAGCAAAACCCTCGACCTTGTAGCCTTCCGCCTCCACTCCTTCCCGGATCACCGCCAAAGTCGTTGTCTTGCCGGTACCAGCGATTCCATCCAAGCCGACAATCTTCTCGCGGCTCACAAAGATGTCATCGACCACCTCGCGCTGCGCCGGACTCAACTCTGTATGACGGTCCTCTGTTGCAATCCGCAGCGAAGGCGTGACCAGCATCGGATCGTTATAGCTGCGCCGATTACCGTTCTGCATGTGTCCGATGATCTCCTGCTCCATGCGGATCATCTCAGCGGTTGTGTACATCGGTGCAGCGCGCCCTTCCATGGGGCCAACGGCAACGAATTCCCCGCGCTGGACGCGCTGCGCAAACTCGTGCCGTACTTGTTCGTAGGTTGCTTGCGCCATGCTGCGGCTGATTGCCGCCTGCAAGATGCTTCGCTGATCCTGCACGGCAGAGCGCTCAAAGACATGATTCCGGGCATAGGTAACGGCCTGTCGTTCGGTCTGCTGTTCAGTCTTGTCCGAGCGGGGTGTGTGGAGCTGCGTATGTTCGCGTGCCTGGGCTACAACGCGATCCGCCTGATGGCCGTGCCGTGCAGCCAATTCGCGGTGCCGCTGTAATACCTCTTCTGGTGAACGAATCTCCTTGCTGTCCCGCGTGCGATGCGCAGCAACCTGCGCCGCGCCTGCGCCTTCTCGTCCAATTTCCTGCAAGTGTCGCTTGATCTGTTCTCGCCTTGGACTGGACGCATCCAGATATTCCTGCGTGTAGCCTTTGATCTCCGGCTGTCCGTGCGTGCCGCGTTCGACCTCATAGCCCAACCTTTGCAGGCGAATGGCAAGCTCGGAACGATACACGCTGGTCGCATACTGCTGCGATTGGAAAAGGCTGCGCTCTTGTAGCGCCCGCGTCTGGCCGTTCTCGCGCTCGGTCATATTGAAAATGACGGCATGAGTATGAAGTTGCGGCGCAGCATACCCATCCACCGGGCGAGCAGTGTCATGCTCGAAGGTGGCGGCAATGAACTTGGCCGTCGTCTCCGGCGCGTGGATATTGCCGATGCGCGCTTGCGTATACCGCTCCAATTCGCAAAGTGCTACGCGGACACTCTCACGGTGCGCATGGCGCACGTGCTCATCGCCGCCCACAAGCGCGGTGAGAGAAACGGATTTCGGAGCGGAAAATGTCGCATCCCATCCGGCGCGATGTTCGACGCTGGTGATTTCCTTGCCGTACTCGTTGTCGTAGGTCTTTGCAGGCTGGTGCTTGACGAGTTGCGCGCCGTTTTCAGGATGCTGGCCTTCGCTCAATCGAGCGAATTGCTCGGCACCAACGGAATCACGCAGTCCCCACTCTTCGGCAAGCCTTCCCTGCCACTCGCTATGCACCTGCGCGTCACGGCTCCAGTAGTTCTGCTTCTCCGACACAAACTCGCACGCATGGTAGGTCCGCGCCTGCCCTGGCGATAATGCTTTGGAGATGGTCAACATGCGATTCAACTCTGCAACAAGCGCGGTAATATTTCGGCTCCTGTTTTCTGACTTAGACTAACTAAGCCTTGCGAGAGATGCCCACTGTTTTATTATTTGTTGCTGTATTATTCAAGGTCGTTCTATGTGGAAAACGTATGTTTCGGTACTTATCTCGCCTTTGCGCTAGTTAGTTGATTTACAATAACGATCCGAGTCGGCAGCGTGACAGCATGCTCAACGGCAGTGTTGATCGTGGGTAAGAGCACATCTTAAACGCTGGACATTGGCATCTATTAACGCTGCTGATTGGAAGCAGGAAAGCATGTCATTCGCGAAGCTAAGTAGAGGCAGATAGACAGAGAATAGCTGACGAGGAAGAATGTGAATTGAAGACAAGTTATACCATCTTATCAAGCACACTTGCTTGCGCTTCATGGGCGTCGCTTGGCAGCCGTCGAAGTCGTAGTGTGAGGTCGCGCAAATGAAACATATGAGCGCTGTCAATTGGGATCAGATCTCTTGCGATTGGACCGCCGATTAGCTCACTCGATGACTGCGATTTGTCTCGGCTGTTCGGCCTTCTTATCCCAAGTCATTTGCCTCGGCGATCCGGGACAGTTGGTATGCCTCTTGACGGGCTATTTTTGAAAAGCTGAAAGATGGTAAAAGATGGTGTTTTTACCTCTGGTGCGGAGCCGAATCCGCCGGCTGAACTGCTAGTGAGAGTGGCGAGATAATCGCCGTATCCCGTGTGCTATCGCGGGCCGATTCCACCCGCTGAAAGGGGGCGAGTGGCTTCAACATTGCGGTGGACTCGGCGAGTCCATTTGGCCCAGGTTGGCAGGAGCTTTTGGGCCAACTAGAAGTGGCCATTTTGCCAGCACAATTACCCACAGATGCCGTACTGATCCGCCTTCCAATTCCGCTGGAAATCCGAAGGCGACAGCAACCTCTGCGAGTGTCGTAAAGGCCTCAATTTGATGCCCGCCAAGTTGTCCTTACAGTGCGAGCACCGGCACAATTGAACCGAGGATTGGAGCCAAGCTCTACGTCCCGTTGCCGGGGCCATATGCCATCAATTATCGGCGTTGCGTTTCTGGCTTGGAGCCGTCTTGAACAGCCACTCTACTCGGGCGTCGAATCGGGTGGTTTTGCCTCTTGAAAAGCGAGCGGATATTACCGCTGACGCAGCGGCAATACCCTCCTATACCAAGTCACAAACAGGGTTGCCGGAAAGGTGAAGAGCGCGGCCAAAGTGGGTACAATCCACCGCCTTGAACACCGAGGAAAGCCAAGGGGAAACGTGGCTCTTTCGCCGGTGTATGAGCACCGGAATTGGCGCGCAATATCACCAGTAACTCGTTAGGCTTTCTGTTGCTTGATCGACTCGTCATACACTACAATTTTGCGCAGACTATTAGCTGTTCGCGCACGTCGGCAAGGCATACTTTTGTTACGTCGGGCGGGTGCTAATTAGTTGTTCGCGGGACTCGAATTGCTGCCTTGAAAAGTTTGCCCCGCTGGGGCAGAGAGAGGCATTCCGAACATAGCGGGAGGGCCTTTACGGGCGTGGGCGCGGCCTGTCAACGCCCCGGAGCGAAGCGCAGCCGTAAGGCGTTCCGCGCTCTTGGCGGAACGGGGCTTGACGGGTCGTGATCCGCGCCCGTACCCTCTTCCCGCTTCGGAATGGCTCGGTTCCTGTCGCCGCGAAGTCTACTGCTGACGCGCTGCCGGTTCGTTTTTGTGAGTGTTTCTCGGACAGCTTGCGAGATTGCCGCACGCGCCGTTCACAGTCATCAAAACCGCCCATTGTCCTGGTCGTATTCCATCGCGAACTTTGCTCGGAGTTTGCCGCGAGAGTAGCCCTTCGGGCCTCAGTCCACTACCGGACAGACGCCGGACAAAGCCCGGAAGCACACCGGACAGCAGCACACGCGGCGGCAACGGCCCCGATTCCGCATCTACGCGCAACCCTCGGCGGATCAACACGTCTACGCGCTGAGCGCGCTACAGCGCCCGGCGGGAACCCATTAGTTCCCGCCGTCCTGCAACTGCTTTGTTTTCTGTGGTAACCAATAAGCTCCCAAAGGTAGCTGTGCAGCTCCCAATCGGGGATGACGTGTCTCTATACCCCCGGTGCGAAGCACCGCCCTGTTTTGACTTTCACCGTTTCTACAATCCATCCCGCCGCAACCCGCCCCGCATCGGCCTTCCGCCCCCGCTCTGCGCCCCGCAATCGCCACCATTCCGGGCAGCCAGTCAGCGACACAACGGCACCGCAAAAGGCCGCTACTCGCATCAGGATTAGGCCGCGGATCGGGAGCGCAAAGGACGGCGAACCGCGAACGGAAAGAGCGGCTGAAGAGACTAGGATCGCGGGGCGGATCGGCGGCTCATTCCCCCCTCAATCGGGAACGCATCGGCTGGGTCCCATTGTGCGATCAGACCTCCGCGCCCAAAGCGCCACGCTTCCAGGCGTCGAATCACCGAAAACCCCTGCGAGAGAAGGTGCCTGCGGAGACAGACGACGAGGATTTTGAGCTTGCGGTACAGCCGGCCTTGCCCTCCTTGGAAGAAGGCGGATACGGCCTCGATCTGGTGCGGGAAGAGGGAAATGAATTCTCCCCTCGTTTGCAGTTTCCCGGAACACTGGCGCCGCGCTATCCGGTGTGTCGATACCCGAGGATTGCGGAGGTCCGAAGGATGCTTGAGGAGCTTGACTTGGAGCGGGATCTTTGCCAATAGCAAGGCTACTATTTCTACGCGCACACGGCGATCCTGGAGAACGAGGAAACACGCTCCTCCCCTGGAAGCGAAGATTCCATGCGAAGATTTACACAGTTAGCATGGAAGAAAAAGTGTGTAGGTACTGCATTCATAAATTCCAACCGTCTAGGTACCACCCGGATCAAAAAGTCTGCAGCTCAGGAGATTGTCAGCGTCGCCGCCGCACAGACTACCATCGGGAAAAACTCGTTGAAGATCCCGTTTATCGAGAGCAATGCCGCGACAGTCAGCAAAAGTGGCGCGAGAAAAACCCCCACTATATGAAGCGCTATTGGGCAGACCGGCGAGCCGGTGACCGTCGTAATGCAAAAAACTCGCGCTTAACATCTGAACTAAATCAACTCTTGAAATTGGTAAAGAACAACTCGGCTGTCGATCTTCGGTCGCTGGATACAAGCATTTGGCTTGTCTCTCCAGATGGGTTATGTGAAAAGAACAACCTTGCTTCCGCCAAAATCATCATCGTGCTTGGGATTCCGTGCTCCTCAGGCTAGGGTCAGGCAGTAAAGAACATCTCTTTGAACCTGGTTCGCCGCTTGTCATATAACTACTAATGTCTGGAGAATCCAGCATTGGGCGTTAAAGGCGGTCCCCTGCGGGTGACCGCACTGGCTAGCGGTCCGCAAGAGCAGCAGTGACTCTTAAGGTCGCCCCAGCTCCCATCGCGTGAAATCCGCACTTCAGATGACTGCCCCCAATGGAAGAAACGGGACGACAGCAGGCTTCATCGTGTCCATCCGGTACTGGCGCGACCCGCGTCGTGGAATACGTCCGCATGTCGACCGAACACCAACAGTACTCTACTGAGAACCAACGGAAGGTCATCCAGCAATACGCCGAGGGCCGAGGCATGAGCATTGCGCGGACCTACACAGACGCCGGCAAGAGCGGCCTTCGAATTGACGGTCGAGATGCTCTAAAAAAGTTGATCCATGATGTAGAGAATGGCCAAGCTGACTTTAACGCAATTCTTGTCTACGATGTCAGCCGTTGGGGACGCTTCCAGGATGCGGACGAGAGCGCCTATTACGAGTACATTTGCCGACGCGCAAAGATCGATGTGCACTATTGCGCTGAGCAATTTGAGAATGACGGCAGCCCCATTTCGACAATCGTTAAGGGTGTGAAGCGGGCCATGGCTGGTGAGTACAGCCGCGAGCTTTCCGCCAAGGTTTTTATCGGGCAATGTCGCCTTATCGAACTCGGATTTCGTCAGGGTGGCTCGCCAGGGTTTGGGTTTCGCCGGATGCTGCGTGACGTGAGCGGCCAACACAAGGGAGTGCTCAACCGGGGAGAGCAAAAGAGCATACAGACAGACCGCGTCATTCTCGTTCCAGGGCCGCCCGAGGAAGTGGAGATCGTTCGTTGGATGTACCGCATGTTCGTGGAAGAAAAAATGCTCGAATCGAGACTCGCCAAGATGTTGAACGAACGCGGCATTACCACAGATTTGGGACGGGCCTGGACTCAAGGCACGATTCACCAGATCTTGACGAACGAGAAGTACGTTGGCAACAACATCTACAACAGAATGTCCTTCAAGCTGAAGAAAAAGCGCGTTCTAAACCCGCCTGAGATGTGGATTCGTAGCGATGCGGCATTCGAGTCCATTGTTCCAGCAGACCTGTTCACAAGGGCGCAGACCATCATTCGCGAACGCAGTCGCAAATACACCAATGACGAACTACTGGACCAACTTCGCAGGTTGCTGGAGCGCACGGGCTGTCTCTCTGGTCTTTTGATCGACGAGACTGACGGCATGGCGTCCAGTACGGTCTATCGCAGCCGGTTTAGCAGCCTGATCCGGGCATACGGGTTGATCGGGTACGCTCCCGAACGCGACTACGAGTTCATCGAAACAAACCGTCAACTGCGCCTGATGTATCCGAAGATCATCGCTGATGTCATTGACAATATTCGCCAACTCGGAGGCGCTGTGAGTAGTGACCCCACCACTGATTTGTTGGTGGTGAATGATGAATTCACCGCAGCTGTCGTTATCGCCCGATGCCGCCAAAGAGACTCAGGAGCGTTTCGATGGTTAATTCGCATCGATGCCGGTTTGAACCCAGACATCACCGTTGCAGTCCGAATGGCCGCCGACAACCAGAGCCCGCTCGACTACTATCTCCTGCCAAGTCTCGACATGACTTTTGAAAAGCTATTGCTCGCCGAAGACAACGCGGTAAGTGTGGATACATATCGTTTTGTCACCCTCGATTTCTTTTTTGGCATGGCCGAGCGCGCACGGATACCGGGGGCCGCATGAACGATACCGCTCCGACCGTTCAGATGATCCCCATAGATCAAATAAATGTCCTCAATCCGCGAAGCCGGAACAAGCTGGTTTTCCAAGGCATCGTGGCCAATATTTCCAGCCTCGGTCTCAAGAGGCCCATTACCGTCGCTCGTCGGATCGAGCCCATAGATGGTAAACCATACGATCTGGTGTGCGGCCAAGGTCGCCTTGAGGCCTTCATGGCCCTCGGCCAAGTTGAGATTCCCGCAATTGTGAAGGAAGCATCGAGGGAGGAATGTTTCTTAATGAGCCTGGTAGAAAACATTGCTAGGCGCCAAATCCGTCCACTGGAGTTGCTCCGGGAGATCGACAGCCTGAAGTCGCGAGGTTACAACACAACTGAGATTGCCAAAAAAATTGATGTGGCGAAGAGCTATGTTGTGGGAATCGCACATCTGTTGAAAAACGGCGAAGAACGTCTTCTTCATGCCGTCGACAAAGGCCGGATACCGTTGTCGGTGGCGATGCAGATCGCGAACGCGGACGAGGACGGCATTCAGCGAGCCCTCTGCCAGGCCTACGAAGATCAGACTCTACGGGGCCGCAAACTGCTCACCGTTCGCCGCATCATAGAACTGCGCAAAGCCAACGGCAAACGTGCGACCCCAGGTGTCCGACGTAGAAATAACGGCTTGCAGTCAGCAGAGTCGCTGGTTCGTGTTTATCGTCAAGAAGCCGACCGACAAAAGCTCCTGGTGAAGAAGTCGCAGCTGACGGAGCACCGGTTGCTGTTCATCGTATCCGCGCTAAGAAATCTCTTCCGTGATGAGAACTTCATCACGTTGTTGCGTGCTGAAGGACTGGAGTCGCTACCCGCTTACCTTGCAGAAAGGATTCAGATCACCGAAAGGGCTTGAATATGGCTAAGCAGGTTTCCATCGCGTTTAATCCCCAGGGGGTGGTGGTGCCGATCACAAACATCTTGCCACTCAAGCAAGTAAACCCTGTCATGCGGTCCAGCCAAAAGTACCAGCAAGTCCTTTCTTCCGTGCGCGAAGTCGGCATCATTGAGCCCCTGATCGTGTTCCCACACAACGGCCAGTCAGACACGTATTTATTGCTGGATGGCCACGTGCGGCTTGAGGTCCTGAGGCAGATCGGCGAAACTCATGCGCGCTGCCTAATCGCGACTGACGATGAAACCTACACATACAATCGGCGTGTAAACCGGATGGCCACAATTCAAGAACACAATATGATCCTGAAAGCGATTCGGCACGGCGTCTCGGAAGAACGGATCGCCAAGGTGCTGAAAGTGGATGTGGCTATCATCCGACAGAAGCGAGACCTGTTGAATGGTATCTGCAAGGAGGCCATCGAGATCCTCAAGAATAAGCATGTGTCGCTAGGAGCATTCTCCTTTCTACGAAAGCTAAAGCCAATGCGCCAGATTGAGGTAGCCGACCTGTTGGTGGCGACGGGGAACTTCTCGGTGCCCTATACAAAGGCTCTTCTGGCAGCCACCCGCTCCGACATGCTTGTCGATCCTGACAAACACAAAGTAGTCGAGGGCCTGACCCCGGAACAGGTCGCGAAGATGGAAAAAGAGATGGAAGTCTTGCAGCGCGATTTAGGGCTGATTGAGGAATCTCATGGAAATCAGGTCCTTAATTTGGTCCTAGCGCGCGGCTACCTCGCGAAGTTGCTCTGCAATGCCCGTGTTGCCCGCTACCTTGGCCAGCACCACGCGGACATTTTTCGCGAACTGCAGTCGGTCTCAGAAAGTTCTTCACTGGAGAACTGAACCCGTGTCGGAGGCGGCGGAGATTTTGAGAGTGCGCCGCGCTACGCTCTCCGATCTTCTGCACGGCAAGGCCGCGCTGACGCCGGAAATGGCCCTGCGCATCGAAAAGGCGTTCGGCCCTGACATGGATACCTTCTCCGGATGCAGCTCGCCTATGACGTGGCGAAAACGCGAGTGCAAGCACGGAGCATCTTGATCAAGCGATATGCCCCGGCCTGAAGCTGCGCATCGGTTCTACGAGAAGGCCGCATTTCATGTGCGCGACACGAGCGGCTACCGGCACGGATCAAAGCCTGATCCCTGAACCACGCTCTATCGCGCGATCTAATAGTTAGTTTCGCCATGCCCTTAGCGTGTTTGAAAGTCTCTTTCGTGTCTTCCACTCGATATTGCGGCCCATCACGCACGCCAATCGGTTTCATTCTCTACGAATAGTTTCAGTTGCTTGCAGTCCCCGGTTTTCCAGTCGCTCAGGTCTGCTTCGAGGATCAGATGAGCCGTCTGAAGAACCCAGCACAGCTCAGTCTTGTCGGTAAAGCGGACGCGGACATAGAGCATGCCTTCCTCAAAAGCGTGCTCGGCCCAATCCACTGTCTTACCGTGGACACCGGGATAGCGGCTTCCGTAGGAGGGTAACCGTGCCTCTTGCGTCTCCGGTGCTTTCCGTTTCGTCATTGGTCGTCCCCCTTTTTCGGCGTCGGCCTGGCTTTGGTTTGTGGTTGGCCTGTTCCGCGTCGTGATGGCTTCGAGTGGCCCGATTCACCTTTCTTCGCTGTTTTCTTACGTTTGTTCCCAGCACGCTTTCGCTTTTTCGCTTGCTCCTCGTCGTAACGTTCTTCGTCGGACATGTCCCAGCCGGGCAGGATTACCAGGCGCGGAGGTAATCCCTTTTTCTTGCGCCTCTCCTCGGAGTCCTTGAGTTCGAGATAGATGTCGTCCGGGTCTTTGATCTTCCGGTTGTATTCGCGTTGGAACTTGTAGGCCCAAACTGCGTCGTTCTCGACAATGTCG
This sequence comes from Acidobacteriaceae bacterium, assembly GCA_003162255.1. Lineage (GTDB taxonomy): Bacteria > Acidobacteriota > Terriglobia > Terriglobales > Acidobacteriaceae > Acidiflorens. The sequence goes on from PMMJ01000436.1 coordinate 12,346, forward strand.
TCGAAGTTGTCGAAGAATTCCCGGTTGGCATCCACGCGTGCGCTTTCCACGTCCGCACGGGCATAGCGGATTATGTCACCGTGGAAGAGCCGCATCTTCTCCATGCGTTGGAGACGTTGAAGAACCTGCTCAAACGCCAGGTTCAACTCCACGAGTTCCTGAAAGAGGCGGAGATTCATCCCTGTTCTCCCTTGCGACGCTGTACTTCGCTCGTAAGGTCGCTGGGCGGTTTCGGGTACTGCTGCTCCCATGCCTGTTGCTCTTCGCTACTGAGGAACCGCACCCTGGGCGCTTTTCCCTCCAGGCGTCGGCTTTCCTCAATCGCCTGCACGTCCTGATAGACCCGCACTTCATCCAACATTCTCTTTTCGTGTTCGCGGTGTCTTTTAGCAAAACGACCTTCGTCCCGACGCTCGTAGCCCTCGACGTTGTTGCAGAAGCAGCCGTTGAGCTCAGCGCGGTGCATTTCAAACAGGGTCAGTTTTTCGTCGAAGTACGCCGCGTTCAAGCCCGAGTCCTTGGCGCGTTTGAGCCGTTCCAGTCCCCGGACTGCATCGTCTATCCCTCGATTCACCAAAAGAATTGCTTCGTAGAGATGGACCTTTTGCATCGCACTCCTCCTTCATTGCGAACTGTCGGAACAAGAAATACCTGAGACGCACGGACACACGTATCCCGGCGATATGAATGAGCTGATCAAACAGAGACAACAATCGTGTGGGCTATACGTACGGCGGGGAATGTTCGAACAGATGAGACGGCTCTATTCTTTCTGGAGAACGCACGCGGTGCGAAGCTTGCGTGCAGAAAAGGAACCAGTTAACTTCTATTGCAGCCATCGTTGCACCTCCGGTGCGACGGTTGGTCAGGGGCGTGCTGGTGTTCTAGCACCGGTACGTCCCGTTCTTTCACAACTTCGGGTTACTTTTTCGTCCTCTGCCTTTGCAGTAGATCGCCTTCTTCACTTCCTTCAGCTTGGCAATGTCGTCCTGCGACCAAAGGCGATAACCGACGGCACCAATCAGAGTCGGCTGAGGAGCCTTCACCTTTCCTTGCGCGATCCACCGCTGCAGCGTGGCTAAGTGAATTCCCACGATTTTTGCGACTTCTGAGGTGGTGCGTTTATTTCTCAAATATACGATACCTATCGCATTATTGCTTGTCAACAGAAAATCTCGCCTGAAGGAAGTATAGCGAAGCGAGGAGGACGATGCGCTGGAACCAGCGAATGGTTCCCCCTCTACTTGTCTTGCTTCGAAACCGTCCTTGCTGGTGGTGGAGTTCCGGGCGAACGCCCGCCCGTTTTGCGGATAGGGGCACCGATGCGTGTGAACTTGGTAAAGATGACGAAGGGAGGGAGTTCGCTATCCTGCCTAAACTCCAGCGGGGCCGTTGCTGCCACGCAAGCCGTTGCACCGCTCGACCCTCAACCTTGCCCTCCGAAAATACAGCTCAGATGCGTCCCTGCCCCTTCTTGCCCATTCCCATGTGCTCCGCCAAGCTTGCGGCTTCGCCCTCGCCGACCAGGGCGCGGACACGCGGCTCATTCAGGCCTTACCGGGCGCTTACCGTCTGACTCTTCGCAAAACTCGTTGGGCACGGGACCAGTTTCCGCTATGCTGATGTTGGCGTACCGTTGAATAGTTTGGAGAATGAACACATGCATAAGCGAATCGCGATGTTCAACCACAAGGGCGGCGTTAGTAAAACCACGACCACCTTTCACCTTGGTTGGATGCTCGCCTCAAAGGGCCATCGGGTCGTGTTGGTCGATGCTGATCCCCAGTGCAATCTGAGCGGCTTGATTTTGGGCTTCAAGGGTGAAACCGAATTCGAGAAGTTCTATGAAGCCGAGGGCGGCAACCGAAACATAAGAACGGGACTCGCGCCCGCATTCGAGTCGCAACCACGAGCGATCGAGCCGGTTGAGTGTGTTGCCGTTCAAGGATGCGATCGGCTATTTCTTTTACCGGGACACATCCGTCTATCAGAATATGAAGTGACCTTGGGCATCGCTCAAGAGCTTTCAGGCTCCATCCAGACATTGCAGAATTTGCCCGGTTCGATCTCTTACCTACTCGATGTTACGGCCAACAAATACAATGCCGATTTCGTGTTGGTGGATATGAACCCCAGCCTAAGTTCCATCAACCAAAATCTCTTGATGACTAGCGATTTCTTCATTGTCCCGACCTCGCCCGATTTCTTCTCGGTGATGGCCATTGAGTCCCTCTCGACTGTCATCCCACGTTGGCATACCTGGGCTGAACGCGCGCGGCAGAATGAGACTTTGAAAAGTGCCGCCTACCCTTACCCTGCAACCAATCCCAAGTTTATCGGCAGCATCATTCAAAAATACCGGCCTCGGAAGGGATCGGCTACAGTTGGCTTTCAGAAGTGGATCGACTCGATCAACGATAGAGTAGCAAACCAACTTGTGAAGACGCTGAGGCCACTAGGGATGGTTTTGCCGGATAATACTTACCAGGCAGTACCGGGACTTCTGCCCAACTACTGCCTCGCTCAGATCGCAGACTTCAATACCCTCATAACAAAGTCTCAAGACCATAGGACGCCTGTGTTCGCCCTAACCGACGAACAGCTCGGCCATGTGGGAACAGTGCTAGAAGGCGACAGGGCAAAGCGTCAAGAGTTTGAGGGTGTATTTTCCAATCTGGCTGAGCAGGTGGAAACGCTCACGAAATGAAAGCCGCGCTTGATCAGTTCGAAACTAATCTTGCGCGTGCTCGGACACTTTCCGGCGTAGCAGCATCCATCGGTGCACTCACCACACCTGCTATCGACGTTTCGGACATCCATCGGGCGGCCCTCGTTTTGGCAGTTAGTGCCCTTGATTATTTTGTGCACGAATTCGTTCGGTTGGGCATGCTTGAAGTCCACAGAGGAAAGCGGGCCGCTACGGACGCGAACCTATCCTTCAAGGTGCCAATTGTTGCCGTCCGTTCTGGCTTCGCCGATCTTACCCAGGACGATTGGTTGGATGAGGCCGTTAGAGAGGCGCACTCGTGGCTAAGTTTTCAGCATCCCGACAAGATCGCGGACGCGATCCGTCTGGTTTCAACCGTTAAGCTCTGGCAAGAGGTGGCGAACGAGATCGGCTCGGAAGCCTCCGCCGTCAAGGCACGTTTGATCGTGATCGTTGATCGCCGAAATAAAATCGCCCATGAGGCGGATATGGACCCGACCAACCCCGGCAATCAGTGGCCGATCAGCGCTGCTCTTGTTGAAGATGCCTTTGACTTCATCGAGAGTATGGTTAAGGCTATTTACAAATCGGTCATCTGACCGACATTGTGCACACTTTACCCCGCCCGGTTTCAAAAACCTGTCGCGATGAGCCGTGCTAACCTTTGTCGTGCGCTTTCTATAGGATAACGACTGCATGGCCGACCCCCTATCGATCTATCGATCACCATTTCCGGTAGTGGTGCCGTTTGATTTCCACAGGTCTAGCAGCCCGTGGTGCAAGTC
>PMMJ01000467.1 GCA_003162255.1 Acidobacteriaceae bacterium
TCGGGCAAAGTCGTGAGGCGCGCCGCGCGTTCTTAGTACCTTCTCCTGGGTAACAGTTCCGCTATTCATGTGCGGCGTACCTGTTACCACCCATTTCGTGGTCACAGCCAAATCGTGCCTACCGACACCAGAGACAGGCTAATTGCCGAAAATAGCATGAAATATCCCCATTCCCCTTTCGCACGCCTAGCGCAGAAGTCTCGGGCGTCTGGTAAATCGTCCGTTTGACGAAATTTCAATCCCGTACTACATACATCAAACACGGTGTGCTATGGCAACAGAACCCTCTCCCCAGCCCAGCTACGCTCCTCCAAGCAAGCCAGCGATGCCGGCCAGTGTGGCATTTGAAAAACACTACTGCGTGAGCGAAGTCGCTGAATTGTGGGGCTTAAGCGAACGAACAATCCGGCGTATTTTCACCGACGAACCTGGGGTAATCAAGTGGGAGAACGGTGAAACACGGTTTAAGCGAGGCTATACCACGCTCCGAATCCCAGAAAGTGTCGTGCACCGGGTGCATAGGAAGCTCAGGAAAGCGGGGTAACGGGAAATGAAACCGACCAAAGCATTGGCTGAGGAGCGTCAAGGAACTGTCTCCGATGAGAATGTCGTTGCGAGTATCGAGTTCGTAGTCCGTGCCGCATTGCACGACTCGGTCGAGGATGACTTTGTCCACTCCATTGCTGGAAGGATTATTGCCGAGCCAGAAAACCGTGGAGATGAGGAGGCAGGGAAAATTAGCGCCTCACTCGTTCAGTTCGGCGAGGCCCTAGACCACGGCATCAGTGCGGAAAGGCTCGGAGATGGCATCTCTAGCGACATCTCAGAATACTGGGAACATCTTTTCGACGTGGAAACCGGCTATCCGAAAGAAGAAATACAAAATGAGTTCGAAGTGGTTGACCTCGATCTACTGATCATCGACTGCGTCGCGATCTATTCGGAGTATCGGGGACTGAGGTTCGCCGAGTCTGCAATTTACCGTACGATCGACATTTTTGGTACCGGGTGCGGGCTGGTGGCGTGCAAGCCTTGGCCGCTACAGTTCACTCCGTCCGTCGCGGACGATCAAGAAGCATTGAAAAGACTTGCGTTACCCAATGTAAGCAAAGGCGAGGCCATTCGGAAGCTGAGATCGTACTGGTCACGGCTCGGGTTTTGGCCGCTCGGCAACACCGGAATTTATCTCCTGAGCGTATCGCAGAAGGGTTGCGACGTATCTCCTCGGAATCGTGTGAAAGGCCTTCAATAACTCAGATAACCGACCGCCTCCGCGTCCGGTTAGAACGCTGCCCTGTCACTGATCTGCGATTTGCTTGAGTTCCCGATGCTCTACGCAATCGCTTGACTGCCCTGCAGTTCACGTCGATCATTTCTCCGCGTTGGTTTTTTGGCCCGGCGATGGTATTGGAGTCGAGTTTCCATCCGGCGCCGAACGGCGCTCTATCGGTCTTCTTTCTGGAAGTAAACCCTCTGTTCAGGCCTCTTGGTGAAGTCTTTCGACCACAATTTCGGAAATCAATCTTCCGGCTCCGAGGGCGCCCGCTTCGCTCCCCAAAGTCGAGATTTTGAGTTGGACTTCATTCGCTGATTTTTCCAGCGCACGTTGCTTTATGGTGCGTTTCAAAGGTTCCAGGAATAGTTCAGGCTCAGAACGAAACAAAGCTCCTCCAAAAATGAGAACGTGCGGATTCAGTAGGTTCACGACGTCAGCCAGAGCTATAGCAATATGTGACACTGCCTCATGCAAAACGCGAAAGGACAGGCCGTCATTTTGCATGGCAGCTTGTCCGATCATCTCAATACTGATCCGGTTCAGATCTCCTTGCGCCAACTCTCGAACTTTCGAATCCACACCCTTTTCGATAGCGCTTTTCACCGATTGAATAATGGCTGCGCAAGAGGCCAGCGTCTCCAAGCATCCATAATTGCCACAGCAACAAAGCGGGCCGTGTTCATCGACTGTCATATGACCGAATTCGCCGGCGCTGCCACCAGGTCCGCGGTAGAGTTTACCATCGATAAAAATCGCTGCTCCAATTCCCATTCCTACGTCAACATATATGAAATCGTTCAAGCCTGTTCCGAGTCCAAAATGCTTCTCCGCTGTCGCGATCGCTCGTACGCTGTCCTCAAGCAGGCAGGCCACACCAAATTCACGCTCCAGGATGTCTCTGAGCGGGACATTTTTCCATTCGGCCATCTGACCGGGGCGAGGGAAGGATAATACCAAGCCTTTACTTACATCGATCACACCCGAATGCCCAATTCCGATCCCTTTAAAGGCATTCCTCGGCTTTCCGGAATCATCGATCGCTTTGTGAATCGCCTTCAACGTTCTCGAGAGAACAAGATCGCGGCCATCGGCCATTCCGGTCTTTAATTCCCGCTTGTAGACCAGAGTGCCTCGAACATCTGTGATGACTACTCTCGTGTAGAACGATCCCAGGTCCACTCCCACAAGGAATCCAGCATCCTCACGAAGGCTGAGAGAAACCGGCTTTCGTCCAAAAGCACTCGAGTTGTGTCCGGATTCGATAACCAGTCGTTTGTCGATCAAATTTTGCACGATGGCGGTAATCGAGGCTGCGCTAAGGCCAGTCTCTTTTGATAATTCAATTCGCGAAATGTCTCGTTTCGCGTGAACAAGTCGTAGAACACTTAATTCATTTTTGAACGATTTGGATTCTGGATTTCGAACCGGGGACCTTCTTAGACTCCTCGTGTTCACGGATTTATACCCTTTCCTGGGAAAGCTGCTCAGTTTGCTTGGCTCTCCCTACCCCTTTTAGACTGTTAGAGTTGCGCCTCGATACAAACCAACCTTTCCAAAGTAAATTACGCAATACTCCGCTAACAAGAATCGAGGCTTTGTAGGTCGCGCAATCCGATGCAGGACGGAATCGGTCGCAAATAGTTCTTGACATAGTTGAAGTAAGACGCGTAAGTGTTGGGCGTCAACTGGCTATATTACTTCAGTATATGAAATAAGTCTAAGAGATCTTGTCAGGGCCTTAAGCCTAAACCCGGAGAGCTATGCCACCTAAACGAGCTGCCGTGATGGTCAGAACAGGTCTCGTCCATCGATCCCAAACGACTCATTTGCGTTTCATTGTCTTGTCGATGCTGCTCACTGGGTTGTGCTGCTTGTTCAGTCCACAACTCGCGAACGCTGGCGTGACCGGGAGCATTTCGGGGATCGTCACGGACAACAGCGGCGCGGTGATTGCGGGAGCGGAGGTGACTGCGCGTAACACCGAAACCGGGGTCGAGCAAAATGTGAAATCCGATTCCGATGGCCGCTACTCTTTTCTTTCCCTGCCGCCCGGACACTACGATCTGAAGATTCAAAGTGGTGGCTTCCGAAGCTACCAGCAAACTGGCATAGCCATCGAAGTAAATGCCGAGCTGCGTCTGGATGTGACGCTCCAGGTGGGAGGCGTCTCGGAAAACGTTGTTGTGGTTTCAAGTTCCGCGGACCACGTGGAAACCGAGAACACGCAATTAGGCGAAGTCATCGGAAGCTCGAAGATGACGACGATTCCGCTTAATGGTCGCAGCTATACGGACCTGTTCGCACTTCAACCCGGAGTCGTGCCGATTTCTTCGGGGCAATACAGCCCTACATCGCCTTCTGGCGGCCTCAACTCGGGTAGCTTGTCGGTCAGCGGGGGACGGGAAACCGCGAATGGTTTCATGGTAAACGGAGGCAATGTTGAAGAAGGAACCAACAATGGCGCCGCCGTCATTCCCAACCTCGATTCCATTGCCGAATTCCGAATCCTTACCAGCAACTTTGACGCGGAATACGGCAACTACAGTGGCGGACAGATTAACGCCGTCACGAAGTCCGGTACAAACAGCGTACATGGCGATCTCTTCGAGTTCCTACGAAACACTGACCTGGATGCCCGCAATTTCTTTTCTCCTACGCGCGGAGCCTTCCATCAAAGTCAGTTCGGGGGCACAGTTGGCGGGCCAATTGTTCACAACAAAGTCTTCTATTTCCTGGACTATCAAGGCACGCGCCAAACTATCGGGCAGGATACCGGGCTGATTACGGTGCCGTCGGCACAGGAGCGGGGTGGCGATTTCTCGGCTCTCGCGGACCCCACGGCGCCGGGTTCGTTCACTACCATCGACGGCAATGGAGTTACAGTTGCGTCCACCGTGAACAGTACCGCTAGCGGTGCAAGCAACTGGGCGAGCGTTCTCGGGACGCAGTTGGGATATCCAGTCAGTGCCGCGGAACCGTACTACTACACTGCGACGACGAACAACCCCGTAACTGAAACTCCTTTTGGTAGCGACTGCACGACCACCTCACAGTGCGTTTTTCCGGGCGCTGTTATCCCTCAATCCAGCTTTTCCACGCCCGCTAGCGCTCTTTTGAAGTACATTCCCTCACCCAACCCGTCCACCGGATTCTTCTCCGCATCGGCCTTCAACCAAGTCTTGCGCGACGACAAGTTCGGGATTCGCGTGGATGCAACCACGCATTGGGGCGACCTCTCCGCTTACTATTTCTTCGACGATTACAACCTGGATGCCCCTTATCCTTCACAAGGCGCCACCGTGCCGGGGTTTGCGGCCACCACTACCGGGCGCGCACAATTACTGAATTTGAGCGACACCAAGGCCCTGTCTGGAGGGACTGCCTTCAACGAATTCCGCTTCAGCTACCTGCGGAATGTGTTTGCTCCCACCCTGCCGAAAGAGGGGCTGGGCCCCACCCTTGCCTCGTTCGGGTTTACCGGCATCGTCCCCTTAGCGCCCCAATTGCAAGGGGTCCCGGCAGTCACATTTAACGAGTTCACCATAGGAGTGCCCAACACCTGGTTTCTGCAGACTAACAATACTTTTCAGTGGCAGGACAATTTCTCCCGGGTGTCTGGCAGGCACACGATCAAAGTTGGAGCGAACTCCCACTACGACCAGATCACAGTGCACAATTTCGGCGCTAACAACGGCGTCTTTTCTTTCACGGGATCGGAGACGGGGAATGACTTTGCCGATTTCCTTATCGGGGCTCCCACGGATTACCAGCAGGGTGAACAGGAACCCATGCACTCTCGCAGCAGGTATCTTGGTCTCTACGCACAAGACAGTTGGCGCGCGAAATCCAACTTCACGGTGAACTACGGCCTCCGCTGGGAATTCAGTATGCCGTGGTACGAGCAAAACAATCAGGTGGAGGCGCTTGTGCCCGGGGAACAGTCCGTCCTCTACCCTGGCGCTCCGCTAGGATGGGTAGTTCCCGGCGATCCTGGAATTCCGTCTACCGTTGCTCCGACCCGCTACAGGAATTTCGGCCCGCGCATCGGTTTTGCATATTCCCCCAAAGCCCAAGGTGGGTTCTGGCGAAAACTATTGGGTGGTCCGGGCAACTCGAGCATCCGAGCTGGGTATGGCATTTACTACACGGCCATCGAAGAGCTGACCAATGCTCTGGTGATAGGCGACCCCCCCTTCGGACTCTACTGGGTTAGCCCGGTATCTCCCCAATTCAGCACACCATTCGTGGACCGTGCCAGCGGAAATTCTGAGGGGCAGCGTTTCCCGGCTCCGTTGCCGCCAGCGGGCGTTAGCGCTCAGCACCCAGACAACAACATCGATTGGGTAAACGCGTACGAGCCAATTAGCAGTGCCCCGACGTATCTGCACACCAACGGTCTGCCTTCTACGCAGCAGTTTCAACTTTCACTGCAACGCCAGCTTGGCGCGAACACGGTCCTGACGGTGAATTACGTTGGAGCTCAAGGGAGACATTTGCTGGTTGACCGCGAAGCCAATCCGAGTAACCCAGCGCTCTGCCTCGCAACTCCCCAGTGCGGCCCACAGTCCGAGACTGGCGATGTCCGTGCGCTAGGTGGGGCGTTTGGCAGTCTTGGGTGGTACGCGAACATTGGCAATTCCAGCTACAACGCCCTACAGGCCACGCTGCGACACACGAGCGGACGGCTCGAACTGCTCGCTGGATACACCTACAGTAAGTCTTTGGACATGTCTTCCGGCTTGGGCGAGCAAGTCAATCCCTTCAATCCAAGTCTCAGCAAATCTCTTTCGGCCTTCGACATGACCCACAACTTCGTGTTGAGCTATAGCTACCAGTTGCCTTTCGACAAGGTTTTTCGCGGACGTCGCGGAAGCAAGGGCTGGGTCCTAAGTGGAATCACTCGCTTCACCACCGGCCTGCCTGTGACGCTGATGGAGAACGACGACAATTCGCTGCTAGGCACCGCCAATACTGGACCGAACTCGAATACTGTCGACGAGCCGAACTATACGCCGGGGCCATTGCACATCTCCGACCCCCGCAAATGCATCAACAATCCAAACTGCGCGCCGTATTTCAACACTTCGCTATTCAGCCTGGAAAACCTTGGGCAGTTAGGCAACGCCAGGCGCCGCTTCTTTTATGGGCCTGGAATTAACAACTTTGACATGGCGTTGCTGAAGGACTTCCATTTGACGGAGTCGAAGTCGTTTCAGTTCCGGTTCGAGTTCTTCAATGTGTTCAACCACACCCAGTTCAATGCTCCGGATGGCAACATCGACGATACGGGATTGTTCGGATTCGTCGCCAGCTCCGCGCCCGCTCGAATCGGCCAAGTGGCTCTTAAGTTTGTTTTCTAGGTAAGTCGTCTGCGTGCATGTGCGATCACATGAGCGAAGGAATCATGTGTCAACTCGGTCTGCCACAAGGAGATTCTCAATGAAGAAGACAGGGCACGAACGTTCCACCGGCGGTACAAACCTTTCTAGATTGGCTGGGGTGCTGGGCTTGTTTATAGCTCTCACCTACGTGCAGGCATTCGCAGGAGCGGCTCCTGGCATCAAAGTTGTCGGGAACCAAATAGTAACAACCACCGCGGGGACACTAGGCGGTCAGAGCGTCACTGCAAACCAAGACGTTGTCCTCCGTGGAGTCAATATTACAGGATCGGAATATGAGTGCATGGCCGGCGACTCCGTTTGGGACACGATTCCCAGTGCAGAAACCACCGGGGCGTACCAGGCAACGATTAACGCAATGCTTGCCTGGCACGCAAACGTAGTCCGTCTGCCGCTCAACGAAGATTGCTGGCTTGCGATTAACGGCGTGCCTGCGGCAACCAGCGGCGCAAACTATATTGGACCGATTAACAGCTTCGTAAATCTTGCCAATGCATCGGGGCTGATCGTGGAGATCGATCTTCACTTTGGAGCGGGGGGAACGACAAAACCCAAGGACGATTCCTTCCCCGCAATGGATACCACGCATTCCGGCGCATTTTGGCAGTCGGTAGCGACTAATTTTAAGAACAATCCGTCTGTGATTTTCAACCTCACCAACGAACCGTACATTACCTCCTGGTCGTGCTATCTCAGTGGGGGTTGTACGACTCCTAAAGTACATGGGAAGACCTGGACGGTGCTCGGAACGCAGAGTGTTGTAAACACTATTCGAGAGACCGTTGGTGCGACCAATCCTATTATCATTGCGGGCCTGGATTACTCGAATCAACTTAACAACTGGCTTTCCTATGTGCCTAGCGATCCCGATGGCCAGATCATTGCAGGTGTCCATATCTATTTCGACGGCCTTGACTGCGAGACCTCCTCCTGCTGGACCACAGTGTTCGGTGGAATCCAGAGTGCCGGGTACCCAGTCATCGTTGACGAGACGGGCGAATTCGATACGATCAGTGGCGGCGGGTGTGGGTCTGGAAGTGAGCAAACTTTGACGGCATGGGCTGATGCCAGATCTCCAAAGGTTGGCTATTGGTTCTGGGCATTCAACGACGTTGACTATCCCACTTGCAGCAACGGTCCCGATCTTCTCAAGAATGCTTTCACGGCATGGGCGAACTACGGGACTTTCGCGAAGTCGCACTTGCAATCTGTTCAATAGCGGATACCGATGAGAGCCGTACTCTAGTCGTTGTCTAGAAGGACGGAAGCGCACGCACCTCAAAAAAGAAAAGTCCGTTGCGCTTCCGCTCCTGGTTTGCAGACTGCAGTCATCGTCAACTTGACATGGGTTGTTGACAGGGGGTTTGTACATGAAGAGCTTTGAGGCGGGGGAGAAGAGTAGAGGATGTCTCGGCGTTATCCTTGTGATCTTCCTCTTGGTGACCTGCATAGCAACGGTCGCGCAGGACGTCCAGCGGTTTGTGTCCTCGGAGGCAGGAGACCGCATTAGTCCGAAGCCGGCTCTTCGCTTCGAGCAGGATCGAAACTCCTCGACTGCGAACTTCGAAATCAATGACGACGTCGCTTACCAGGAGATCGACGGCTTTGGTGCATCATTCCTAGAAGCAGGCCTCATTTGTCTCAACAGTTTGCCTCCCCGCGAGCGCGAATCTGTTTTGAGGGCGCTCTTCGATCCCGAGAAAGGCGCGGGCTTCTCCGCGATGAAGACTGTGATCGCCTCTACGGACTTCATGTCAGCGGGGCCATTTTACAGCTATAACGATGTGCGGGGCGACGCCGCCATGACGCACTTCTCCATAAAACGCGACCTGGGACCAAATGGACTGATCACTTTCATCAAGCTGGCACGCCGCTACGGTAAGTTTGTTTTGCAAGCTCCGATGGATTATCCCCCGGACTGGATGTTATTCGATGTGAACAAGAACCAGGACGTGAATCCACAATATTACGATGCACTGGCTCGTTACTATCTCCGTTATCTCCAGGAGTACGAACAACAGGGCGTATTTGTCGACTATCTGAGCCTGTTCAATGAGCCCGATATCTACACCAAAATTCCATACAATGAGATCGACGCGCTACTGAGAGACTATGTGGGGCCGCTGTTCAGAAAACAAGGCATTCGCACGCGCATCATGTTGAGTGAAGCGCCCAACCGGGAGGACGCAGCTCGCAATTATCCGTTGGTGCTGGATGATCCTGCGGCGCGTCAGTACGTCTCAGTCGCGCCTTATCATGGATATGACGATAAAGACTGGGACAAAATCCTGAACTTGCATCGTCAATATCCAGACCTGCCTCTATGGATGACGGAAGTGTGCTACGCGTACGATGCCGGCACCCCTAAGTCCATGCGCCTTCCTCGCTTTGATTTTGAGGACGGTGATTACTGGGGCAATCAGATCTTCAACGATCTCGAAGCCTATACGTCCGCCTGGATCTACTGGAACATGATCTTGGACGAGAAGGGCGGCCCATGGTCCGTGTCGGAAATTCATGGAAACCCAGACCCAAACGTTCAGCATCCGGTGGTGATCATTGATCGGCATTCGAAGAAGGTCACCTACACGGGCCTCTACTATTACCTCGCGCACTTCAGCAAGTTTGTTCGCCCTGGTGCCATTCGCGTGAAGACCACCGGATCCCTCGAGGGAGTGCGGGTCATGGCGTTCAAAGCGCCGGATGGCAAGATCGTAACTGAAGTTATGAACAGCAAACACGAAGACGTGGAAATGAGTGTGAAATTCAATGAACAGGTGCTCCGCCTGAAGTTGCCGGCGATTTCGATCACTACCGCATTGTGGAATAGCGAGAGCATTAAAGCTCAGACCAGCCAGAATGCGCTCGGCAAGTGAGGAGCACGACAGTGAAGGGAGATGCACAAATCAATCACAGGGGGACCCACAATGAAACTGACGCATGACAATCTCGAAGCCACAGAAGAGAAATTAGCGATCGATGGCGGACAGCCAGTCCGAACCGAGCCTCTGCCCCTGGAATTTCCAGGCGTCCACTACATGGACGAGGAAGAAGTCGAAGCTGCATTGCGTGTATTGAAAAGTCGCTCGCCATTCCGCTACTACGGTATCGATCTGCAAGGAGAAGTGGAAGGCTTTGAGTCTGAGTTCGCATCGTTCCTTGGCGTGGATCACGCAGTCGCCGTAAATAGTGGCACCGGCGCTCTGCATACTGCGCTCTCCGCACTCGGTGTCGGGCCCGGACAGGAGGTGATTGTTCCCGCCTACATGTGGGTCTCGGTCGTCGCAGCGGTAGTAAATCTTGGTGCAATTCCGGTGTTGGCTGACATCGATGAAACTTTCTGTCTCGATCCCGCTGCGGTCCAGAAGTCCATTACCCCGCGAACAACAGGAATCATCGCAGTCCACATGAGTGGTGCGCCCGCAAACATTACCGAACTTCTCAAGGTAGCCCGCGAGCGGGGATTGTTTCTTCTCGAGGACTGCGCTCAGTGCGCGGGGGGAAGTGTCAAAGGGAAGAAGGTCGGGACATTCGGGGATATGGGAATATTTAGCTTTCAGATGAACAAGAATATGACCAGCGGAGAGGGCGGGGCCGTCGTCACGAATGACGCCCGTCTTTACGACCGAGCTTTTGCCGCTCACGACCTGGGCTACGCTCGGGACAAGAACGGCCGGACCGTCTT
>PMMJ01000444.1:0-5486 GCA_003162255.1 Acidobacteriaceae bacterium
TTGAGTCAATGTCTCAATGATTCAATGACTCAATGCAACCTATGACTCTGAATGAACTTCTCGATACCGTGCCTTCGTACGCGAAGGATCTGAAACTGAATTTGTCAACGCTACTGCAGCAACAAGAACTGAACGAGCAACAGATCTGGGGCACCGTGGCCGCATCCGCCGTAGCCTCCCGCAACCCGCAAGTGATTCAGGCCTTGCTCACGGAAGCGGCTTCACACCTCTCGCCGCAGGCTCTGGAAGCGGCCAAGAGCGCCGCCGCCGTCATGGGCATGAACAATATCTATTACCGCTTCCAGCACCTGGCGAAAAATCCAAAATATGCCACTCTGCCGGCGCGCCTGCGCATGAACGTTTTGCGCAACCACGGCATCGAGTCAGTCGATTTTGAACTCTGGTGTACTGCCGTCTCGGCCATCAATGGCTGCGGGCTCTGCGTCGATTCTCACGAGCAGATTCTCCGCGGTAAAGGCATGTCGGAGGAATCGATCCTCGCGGCCGTGCGCCTGGCGTCCGTGATTCATGGCTTGGCGGCGGTCTTCGACACCGAAGCTGTCGTCCCCAGCCCGACCGTGCCCGCCTGATCTAAGGAAGTTCTGATTAAGTCCCTGGGTTCCTCCGTGCACCCCTGTGTATCCCGTGGTCTATGCTTTCTGCCGACACTCGATCAGAGTTTCCCCAACATGCCCGGACGCGAAACCGGGCACGACTTAGGGTCTGCCTTCAATTAGAATCGGAAGCGGGTGACCCGCCCAAAGCTCTGCTTGGGTGGGTTGCGACACCGTACATCCAGCATGGAAGATCTCATCCTCGTAACCGGCGGCGCCGGCTTCATCGGCTCGAACTTCGTTCTCCAATCGATTGCCTCTGAACCCGCGCGCATCCTGAATCTCGACAAGCTCACCTACGCTGGCAATCTCAACAACCTGCGCGCCGTCGAAGCCCATCCCCGCTATCGCTTCGCGCAGGGCGACATCGTCGATCGCGATTTCTTGCGCGACTTACTGGGTCGCGAACAGCCCCGCGCCATCGTTCACTTCGCCGCTGAAAGCCACGTCGACCGCTCCATCCACGGCCCCGACGATTTCGTCCGCACCAACGTCAACGGCACCTTCAGCCTGCTCGAAGAAGCGCGAGCCTACTGGTCGGCGCTTCCTGAACTCGATCGCGCCTCGTTTCGTTTCCTCCACGTCTCCACCGACGAAGTCTACGGATCGCTCGGCCCCAGCGACCCTGCCTTCAGCGAGATCACTCCCTACGCGCCCAACAGCCCGTATTCGGCGTCCAAGGCGGCTTCCGATCATCTGGTCCGCGCCTATCACCATACCTACGGCCTTCCCGTTCTGACCACTAACTGCTCCAATAATTACGGACCACACCAGTTTCCCGAAAAACTGATCCCGCTGATCATCCTGAATGCATGCGCCGGCAAGCCTCTCCCGGTATATGGCGACGGCAAGAACGTTCGCGATTGGCTCTACGTCGAGGATCACTGCCGCGCCATTCGCACCGTGCTTTCAAACGGCCGCGCAGGAGAAACCTACAACATAGGCGGGCGAAGTGAAAAGAAGAACCTGGAGATTATTGGCGCCATCTGTGGACTGCTGGACGAACTGCGCCCGAACGACCCCGCCGTTCCCCACAGCAAGCTCATCACGTTCGTCAAAGACCGCCCCGGCCACGACCGCCGCTACGCGATGGACACACGCAAAATCGAGCGCGAACTGAACTGGCGCCCGCTGGAGACATTCGAGAGCGGAATACACAAAACCGTGCGCTGGTATCTCGAACACGAAGACTGGGTCCGCGACGTGACCAGCGGCAGCTATCGGCAATGGATGGCGAAAAATTACGCCACCGAGCGTTGATACGGAAAGCTGATATGGAAAGCCGCGACAGAAGACTGAGCTGAAACTCGACATGACGAAAACGAAAACCGAAACGAAGCCCGCGCAGCCAAATTACAAGGGCATCATTCTCGCGGGAGGATCGGGCACGCGCCTCTATCCCGTCACCCACGTACTTCCCAAGAGCCTGCTGCCGGTGTACGACAAACCGATGGTGTACTATCCGCTCTCCACGCTGATGCTGGCCGGCATCCGCGAAATTCTGCTCATCTCGACGCCCGAGGATCTGCCTCGCTTTCAGCACTTGCTCGGCGATGGCTCGCGGTTCGGCGTGCACTTTGAGTACGCGCTGCAACCGAAGCCCGCCGGCATTGCCCAGGCATTTCTGATCGGTAAGGAATTCATCGTCTCCAGCGGTTGCGCGCTCGTGCTCGGCGACAACATTTTCTACGGACACGACCTTGTCAAAGAATTGCGCTCCGCTACGCTCCAGTCAAAAGGAGCCCGCGTTTTTGCGTACCCCGTCAATGATCCCGAGCGCTACGGCGTCGTCGAGTTCGATCCACAGGGGAAGGCACTCAGCATTGAGGAGAAACCGAAACACCCGAAATCCCGTTACGCGGTCACCGGACTTTATTTTTACGATCGGCAGGTCGTCGAAATTGCCGCGAGCCTCAAGCCTTCTGCCCGCGGCGAACTTGAAATCACCGACGTCAACCGCGCATATCTGGAGCGGAAGCAACTCAACGTTTGCGTAATGGGACGAGGCACGGCCTGGCTCGACACCGGCACGCACGAGGCCCTGATGGAAGCCTCTTTATTCATTCAGACGCTGCAAAAGCGGCAAGGCCTCATGGTCGCTTGCCCCGAAGAAATCGCCTATCGCTCCGGCTACATCACCGCCGCGCAACTGGAAGCGCAGGCGCAGCCGATGCGCAACAATGCATACGGCGCCTACTTGCTGCAATTACTGCGAGAGCGCGTCTTCTGATGCTCGTGTGGGGACGAGCGCAGCTCGGCAGTTGCCGCGGCCATAGCAACTCTGGACGCGCCATTATGGATGAGAATTCCAATGAAAACAATCGCCACTAACTTGCCCGGAGTTCTGCTTCTCGAACCGCGCGTCTTCGGCGACGACCGCGGCTTCTTTCTGGAAAGCTACAACCAGCGCACGTTTGCCGAGCTCGGCATCCCGGAACCTTTCGTGCAGGACAATCATTCCTACTCCGAAAGAAATGTCGTCCGCGGCTTGCACTACCAGATTCGCCAACCCCAGGGAAAACTCATCCGCGCCATCACCGGCGAGATTCTTGATGTCGCGCTCGATCTCCGCCGCAGCTCTCCCACCTTCGGAAAATGGGAATCCTTCAAACTTTCCGGCGAGAACAAACATATTTTATGGATTCCACGCGGATTTGCTCACGGCTTCCGAGTCGTATCCCAGACCGCCCATGTTCTCTACAAGGCCACCGACTTTTATGCGCCCGAGCACGAACGCACGATGGCGTGGAATGATCCGGCGTTGAGTATCGACTGGCAACTCGACGGCGAACCGGCCGTCTCCGCGATCGTCTCTGCAAAAGACCAGCGCGGCGTGCCCTTCCAGCAGGCTGAGAAATTCGAGTAGGGCCGTTGTCAATTCAGCCGAAACTCGACCGCAATCGTAGTCTCGACTTCAACCGCCTTGCCGCTCGACAGGTACGGCTCAAACTTCCAGGAGCGCACAGCCTCAGTCGCCGACTGCACCAACGGATCAGGCCCGGACACAGGCCGCAAACTTTTCACGCTGCCATCCGGCGCAATCACTGCATCCAGCACGACCATCCCTTCGGTCCCAGCAGCTCGCGCAGGCTCGGGATAAATCGGGTCGACCTTCGTGACAATCCGCTTGTCCATGGTTTCGGGAGAGACGCGCAACCTGGACTCCGCAACCGGTGCGCGCGTTTCCAGTTCGTTCCAGGACGTCTGCCACTGCCACCATCCCAGACCGGCCAGCGCCAGCATGCAGCCAATCATTAGATAAAATCCGCGTTGCCCAATGCGAATTCTGCGCCTTGGCGCAACCGTCTGCTGCGCGGCGACCACGGTTGCCTTCGCCTTTGCCGCCCCAGCTTTCTCTTCCTTCTTGAGATCTTCTTTCTTGAGATCCCGGGAATCCTCTGGTTGCGCCGCGGAGCGGTAAACCCAATACCGGATCATCTCCCGCTGCTCCGCCGACAGCCCCACAAACTCAAGCCCGCAACGGAACCGCGACTGATAACGAACCAATGCGCGCGCGCGAACTGGCAAGCCCACATTCGGAAGCCGCAGTTCGACCGCGACCGGTTGGCCCGCAGCCAGTTCTCCGGCCACCACCGCGCCCACACCGGCTTCGCTGAGGTCGGTGCAGCGCCCAGGTAAATTTTCGGGGATTCCGGATCGCAATGCGATCAAGTCGACGGGTACGTTGATCGGGGTTCGGGGAAAAAGGCGCTGTGGAGTTTCGTCGAACACCGTCGATGGAACTGCACTCATCAGATTGCCTCCGCAAGATCAGAAATCCTTGTCATGCGGCTGGAAGCAACCGGCTTGAATCAACACCGAGCACGGCGCTTGCAAGATTCGTTCCTCCGAGTATAGCGGAACAGTGCAACGGAAACGCTGGAATAGTCTTCTCAGGAAGTTCTGATTCAGTCCCTGGGGGCCCCCGTGCACCCCTGTGTACCCTGTGGTTTACGCTTTCTGCCGACACTTGATCAGACACTTGATCGGAGTTTCCCTCAGTTTCCGTCCGTCTCGGACTTAATCACACGCCTGCCTCGATGCATCCTCCTATTCCATATCACGCCAGTTCGTCCCCACTCCAATTTCCACCCGCAGCGGAACCGCGAGCGAATACCCTTCCTCCATGTGCTCCCGCACCAGCGGCCTCATTACATCCACTTCACTCTCCGGCACTTCGAAGACGAGTTCATCGTGCACCTGCAGAGTCATTCGCGACTTCAGCCCGCGCTTGCGGATTTCCTTATCAATCCGAATCATCGCCAGCTTGATCAGGTCGGCGGCCGTTCCCTGCAGAGGAGTGTTCACCGCCGTGCGCTCCGCGAACCCGCGCTGGGTGGCGTTTTTGCTGTTGATGTCGGGGATCGGCCGAATGCGCCCGAACAGCGTCTTCACTTTCTGATCGCGCCTCGTCTGCTCGATCGTTGCATCGATGAACGCCCGCACTCCCGCATATTTTTCAAAATACGCGTCGATGAATTTCCTGGCCTCCCCTGGCTCAATGCCTAACTGCTGCGACAGCCCAAACGCCGACAACCCATAGACAATCCCAAAGTTCACCACCTTCGCCTGCCGCCGGTGTTCGGGCGTCACCATCAGTGGCGGAACGCCAAACACCTGCGATGCGGTCAGCGTGTGAATGTCGTCGCCGCGCCGAAACGCTTCCACCAGCAGCTTGTCTTTCGAAAAATGTGCCAGCAGCCGCAGTTCGATCTGCGAATAATCCGCNNGTGCGAATCGGAATATTCTGCAGGTTCGGATTCGCCGACGACAGCCTCCCCGTCGCCGTCCCGGTCTGCCCAAACGTCGTATGCACGCGCCCGCTCTGGCTGCGAATTAGCGCGGGCAATGCATCCACATAAGTCGACTTCA
>PMMJ01000444.1:5510-9448 GCA_003162255.1 Acidobacteriaceae bacterium
CGCTGCAACTTCACCGACATCTCGCCCAGCACCGCTGGATCGACCTTCACTCCCGCGTCTTCCATGCGCGCCAGCACGGGCACGAGCGGCGCATCGATCTCCTCGTACACCGACGTCAATCCCTGCTCGTCGATTTCTATGCGGAGCGCGCTTGCCAGCCTTCCCGTCACGTCCGCCGCTTCCGCCAGGTTGCCGCTCATCTTCAAATTGAATCTCCGCAGCGCAACCTCCGGCAATGAATGCGATGAATAGGTTGGATCGAGCAGGTAGGAATACAGCATCGAATCATGTTTCACTCCCGCCAACGCAATTCCCTGCTCGAGAAAATAGTGCAGCGCCAGTTTGAGATCGTGTACCGTTTTCGGCACCGCGGCATCTTCGAGCGCGCTTTTCACTCGATCGGCGAGCGCCCTGTCTTCAAGCGCAATCATCGCTCCAGCACCCGGCGCATTCGAAACAGCAATACGTTTTGCAGCGGCACTCTGATCCTCCGCATTCGCGGGCTGCAAAGCGAGAAGTCCTGACTGAGCCGGCTGCGGCTCCTCATCTTCCACAGCGCCCTCGGCGTAAATGCTCTCGGTGTGCTCCGTCGGAATTGCCAGTGCGAGCGGCGCGCCCTCGCCCAGGCCTCTCAAATAATCTTCGAACTCAGCCTTCGACGCGATCTCCCGGTAGTCGCCCTCCTTCACTTCAACCACGGGAAGCAATTCTTTCAGTAGTGAAGTAAATTCGAGTTCGGCAAACAGCGCGCGCAAAGATTCAACGTCTGGTTCGCCCGCTTTCATCGCCGCCACATCCAACTCGACCGCGACATCGCAATCAATCGTCACCAGTTGTTTGCTGTAAAGAATGTTGTCGCGATTGTTCTGCAGCGATTCCCGATACGTCTTCTTCTCCACCTCTGCCGCGTGTTCCAGCGCCTGTTCCACACTGCCAAAACGCTGAATGAGTTCGACCGATCCCTTGTCGCCGATTCCCGGCGCTCCCGGAATGTTGTCCACCGCGTCGCCGCGCANNTGCAGCATGTCTTTGTCGCTCGACACGACAAATACCGGATGCGATTCCGCCGCCGCTTTTCGTGCAAGCGTCCCGATCACATCGTCGGCTTCGTAACCTTCGAGCTGCAAAATCGGGATGCGATATCCCTCCAGCGCCCGCCGAATATAAGGAATTTGCTGCACCAGGTCCGGCGGCATCTCGGTGCGGTTCGCCTTATAGCCGCCGTATTGCGCTTCTTTGAAGGTCTGCGTCTTGATGTCGAACTTGCGGATCGTGGTGATCGCTTCCGCCTGCTGATTGCGGATTGTGGGCGCGCCCACATCAAACACCGCCGCCAGATACTCGGGCGAAAAATCATCTCGCAGCTTCCGCAGCATGTTGACGAAAACATACGTCGCCGCCGTCGGAACCCCCGTCTTGGTGGACATCGGCCGCTGCCGCGCCATCGCGTGATAGGCGCGAAAAATAAAAGACATCGTATCGATGAGGAAGATCCGGCCCTTACCCTCAGCATGACCGGAAGCAGGCTGAGGCCGAGGCGCGGCACTCTCTTGCGGCAGCGATTTCTTTTTAGGAGGCAACCGCCCAAGTTTAACAGTTGTCGCGGATCGGGAGCCGGAGACGAAGAGCAAATTGCGGCTTCTGAGCGGCGAACGACGAACAGCGAACAACGTTCCAAACCTGGCGCAATCGCGTATGATATGAGGTTTTCGGCTCTCGATGCGCTGAGCGCTGAATGCTGAGTGCTGAATGCTGCCCTTCAAGCTCGTCTACAGCGACGACTATTATCTGCCCATCGGCGCCCATGTTTTTCCCGCCGAAAAATACAATCGCATTCATGAACGTTTGCTCGCGTCCGGAGTTGCGGCGCCCTCCGATTTCGTAGTTCCTCTTCCCGCAACCGACCAGGACGTGCTGCTCGTGCACACTCCGCAATACGTCGAAAAATTGAAGACGGGCACGCTCAGCGCACGCGAAGAGTTGGAGTTCGAAGTCCCGTACTCGCCGGAGTTGGTACGCGCCTTCTGGCTCGCAGCCGGTGGCTCCATTTTAGCGGCCGATTATGCCCTCAACGACGGCGCCGCTTTCAGCATTGGCGGAGGGTTCCATCATGCGTTTCCCGACCATGGCGAAGGCTTCTGCGTGATCCACGACGTGGCCATCGCTATCCGCCGCATGCAGCGCGACGGCAAGATTCGCAATGCCATGACCGTCGATTGCGACGTGCATCACGGCAATGGCACCGCCGCGATTTTTGCTGGCACGCGTACGGCCAGCGAGCCGCTGCCGTCAGCGCCCACCGCGGCCATGCGTCCATCGCGCCCGGCCCGAGCCAAGATGCGTAGCAGCCACGCCGGTGACGTCTTCACCATTTCGCTCCACCAGGAAAATAACTACCCGGCGTGGAAACCTCCCTCGTCGATCGATATCGATCTTCCCGACGAAACTGGCGACGACGACTATCTCGCGTGGCTCGACAGCGCGCTCAACTCCGGCCTGCGCCAGTTCGAACCCGAGTTGCTCTGCTACCTCGCGGGAGCCGATCCTTATCGCGAAGACCAACTCGGCGGCCTGTCGCTGACCATCGACGGATTGAAGAGGCGCGATGAACTCGTCTTCCGCGCCGCCAAAGCTCGCGGCATCCCCGTGATGGTCACGCTCGCCGGCGGCTACGCGCTAAAACTCGAAGACACAATCACCATCCACTGCAACACCGTGGTCGCCGCCAAGGAAGTATTCACCGGGAACCGCTGATAAAGTGCTTCGATATACTTGACGCTATGGACGTCCTCCCTTCTCAACTTGCGCACCGTGAGATCTATAACATTCTGATCAGCGCCGTGGCGCCGAGGCCGATCGCGTGGGTATCGAGCCTCAGTGCTTCCGGACAACCCAACCTCGCGCCCTTTTCGTTTTTCAACGCGGTATGCGCCAAGCCTCCGCTGCTGGCGTTCGCTCCGGCAATGCGAGCGCCGAAGAAATCGGAAGCAGCGGCAGCCGCTGGCCAACCAAAAGACACGCTGCGGAATATTCGCGAGACCAAGGAATTCGTCATCAACGTGGTCACCTACAAACTGGCCGAGGCCATGAACCTGACCAGCGGCGACTACGACGCAAGCATCAGTGAATTCGAAGTGGCGAAACTCGCATCGGCGCCATCGAAACTCGTGCGGCCACGGCGCGTGGCGGAATCTCCCGTGAGCTTTGAATGCAAGCTCCATCAGATTCTCGATTTCAATCCCGGCCCCGAGGGCGGCAGCCTGGTGATTGGTGAAATCGTTTCGATCCACGTCGACGACCGGCATCTGAAAGAAGGCCGCCTGGACCGCAACTCGCTCGATCTAATCGGACGCATGGGCGGCATCCAGTACACGCGAACCACCGAGCGTTTCGAAATCGTGCGGCCGAAGATCGAGTAGAGAGCTTAAGTGTCTCTGATACGCGAAGCCGCCGCTGACCGCGGCTAGATCCGGCTATTACCAAATCCTCATCTTCTGGGACGCGGGCAAACTGCATAGGTCCTTCGCTTCGCTCAGGATGACACCAAGGGTTTTGCGAACGACGAACCGCGAACGACCAGCGACAATCGACCAACGACGCCCGCTTCGCTGCGGCTGCTAAAATAGCTGCTTACGCTTATGTTCGAGAATCTCCAGGAAAAACTCCAACGCGCCTTCAAGTCTCTTCGCGGACAGGCCGTCCTCACCGAAGAGAACATCTCCGAGGCGCTGAAACAAATTCGTCTGGCGCTGCTTGAGGCCGACGTCAACTTCAAGGTTGTCAAACAGCTCATNNCTGCAGGGCTCCGGCAAAACCACGACCTCGGGCAAGCTTGCCAACTGGCTGAAGAATGGTGGACACCGTCCACTGCTTGTCTCGGTCGACGTTTACCGTCCCGCGGCGCGCGAGCAACTCAAAGTCGTTGCGGCGGCGATCAA
>PMMJ01000451.1 GCA_003162255.1 Acidobacteriaceae bacterium
CTCGAAGGCGAAGAAATGCCGGTCAGCGAGGAAGGGTTCAAGGGTGGCGACCGCACGAATATCGATCTGCCGAAACCCGAAGAGGAGTTGCTCGAAGCTGTGGCTGCGACTGGAAAGCCTGTCGTTCTTGTGCTCGCCAACGGCAGCGCGCTCGCCGTGAACTGGGCCGCGGAACACGCCAATGCGATTCTCGAGCCCTGGTATGCGGGCGAGGAAGGCGGCGCGGCAATCGCGGAGACTCTTTCCGGCAAAAACAATCCTGCCGGGCGCCTTCCAGTTACGTTCTACACCGGCGTCGGGCAGTTGCCGTCGTTCGAAGATTACGCAATGAAGGGGCGTACTTATCGCTATTTCGAAGGCAAGCCCCTTTATCCGTTTGGATACGGCCTGAGCTACACGACGTTNNCCCCGAACGTGGCGGGTGCGCCATTGCGCGCGCTGCGTGGATTCAAGCGCGTTCATCTGAAGCCAGGCGAATCGCAGACAGTCCACTTCGAACTGAGAGATCGCGACTTGAATATGGTCAGCGAAGCGGGTGAACCGATCGTTGCGGAAGGCAAGTATTCCGTCTCGATTGGGGGTGGCCAGCCGAATACCGAATCACCGGCGGTCTCGGGAACGTTTCAAGTGAAAGGAACCAGGACGTTGCCGGAGTAGCGGAGCGGACGTTCGCAAGTCGAGCAGCCGGGGCCCGATATTGCAATTCCGTTGCTCTTGTCGCGCATGGGCTACGCGCTGATGTGGAATACTGCCCCCTCACCTGCGTTGACAATCGCTTCCCACTTGAACTGAACTTGCGTTCACTCGCAGGACATGCCGCGGATTACTACTGTTTAGTAAGGTCTTTGGCCCTCAGTTATGCCCGGCCATGTATCGGTCCGGAACGGGCCGACTGGCAATCCAGCTCCGTTGAAGAGGGTTGCAGCCGGATTCGACTGCCAGGCATAGCGCACCTCTTTGGGATTCGGTACCGAAGAGGATGAGACAACGACGGTGTCTCCCTCGATGCGTGCGTCGGCCCAATACCATTTCCGGTCCTCTCCAGCGATCGTGAACTCTTCCGCCTTGGCACCCTTCACGACCAAGCCGCCATCCGTGTGTGCAAAGTGCAATCGAATCGAGCCGGGAAGGCGTTCGACGGAAGCGAGCGTTGGACCGGAATAAACAACCTTCTTGCCATAGTGTTTTGCCAGTGCGCATAGGGCGAGGCGCTCCCCTACGGGCTGCTTATCCTTGGGATGGAGATTGTCGGGATCCCCTGTGTCGATCGTTACTGCCAGACACGAATTGGAAACGCTGGCGGCTGTGAGGGCCTGCGACTCCCGTGTTTCTGCCCACGTGTCGTCGGTGGGAGTCTCGCTGCGCTGCCGGAAGGTCGGCAAGCTGACAATGTAGAAAGGAAAGTCGCCCTGTCCGAAGAGCTTTCGCCAATCTGCAATCATCGCGGGGAGGATTCTGCGGTATTGGAATCCCCGTTCTGAGTTCTGCTCGCCCTGGTACCATAGCGCACCCGTGATCGAAAGAGGAGCAAGGGGAGCCAGCATTCCTTCATAAAGCACGGACGGCATCACGGGCCAGTTCTCGTACCCAATCGGCAACGGATGCGGCGGGTGAGCATCGACACTTAGTTGGCCTTTCCATTTGCCGGCGAGAGCAATGCTCGTCTTGTCTCCCAGTTCGAGCCGCAACTCTTCGGGCTTGCCGAGAAATCCGCCTTGCGGCTTGGTCTTCAGGACACGAATCGCCACGACGTTCTTGCCCGGTTTCAGTAGACCATCCGGAATGAAATAGACGCGTGGATTCTCGACCCACGCGGAAGCGCCAACTTGCGTTCCGTTGATGTATGCGGTATCCATGCGTTCAATCGAGCCCAGGAACAACGACGCGCCCCCCGGCGGAAGCGGGTCCGGTACGACGATTTCTTTCCGGAACCAAGCCACTGCGGGCGTGTCAGGCACGCCCAACTCGGAGAATCCGCCGGGGATGTCAACGGATTTCCAGGTTGAATCATCGACATCCGGAGCCGCCCAGTTTCCTTTAATCCCGGCGTCATACTGGTCATACCAGTGCATGACATAGTTCCCATATTCGGGCGCGCCCATCGCGGCTAGTTTTTCGAGTTCTGCCAATGGGACATCGAAGTCCTTCAGTGGACGAAGCGCGGTAGCGCTGGTCCAGGCTTCAGCGGGAGTTCCGCCGAGGGCATCTACGACCAGACCGATCGGAACATGAATTTCCTGCTGGACCTTGCGTGCGAAGTAATACGCGATCGCCGAAACGCGATCTGCCGTTTCGGGGGAAACCACTTTCCAGTATCCCTCCAAAACATCCGTGTGGTGGTAGGCAGAGTGCGGCGCAACCGAGAAGAAGCGGATCTCCGGGTAGTTGGCGGACTTGACTTCCTCATCGCCATTTCGTGCAGAGCGGAGCGGCACCTGCATGTTGGATTGGCCTCCACACAGCCAGACATCTCCAACCAACACGTTGTGAAGTTCGACAGTTTCATGACCGGTGATCTTGATCGTGTAAGGGCCGCCCACAGCCGGCGGCTGAATCTTCACCTGCCAGCGGCGATCCGGCCCAGCTACGCCGGATGCGTGCTCGCCTGCAATTTCGATCCGAACCTTGTCGCCAGGTTCTGACCAGCCCCAGATGGTGTTTTTCTTGCCGCGCTGTAGCACCATGTTGTCGCCGAAGATCGTGCTCACGAACGGCAGAGGCTTGAGTGCCGGCTTGGGGGGATTCTGGGCTGAAGCGCTGTGGGCCAGCGAAAGCAGAAGTCCAACCGCGATGAGACCGATGAGAGGTTTTCTAGGAATCATGATTTCAAGAACTCCATTCAGCAAAGCAATAGCTTACACAAATTCGTCTGCTGTCGGGTCTGCGATAATCAGTACTTCATTCGCTAAGAACGTGAGGACAACATGCATTCGCAATTTTGGCGGACCATGGTGTGGCCGGTGCTTGCGCTGAGCACTTCTGTATCCGCTCAGCAATCAAACGCATGCGCCGGCCTGATGCACTTCAAAGCTGCAAACGTCGAGATTTCAAAGGCTGCACCGATTGCTGCCGGGACCACGGAGCCGAATCCATGGGGGCCGGGTCACAGCGCGCCGCTTCCCGCATATTGCCGCGTCGAGGGCGTAATCAATCGCCGTACCGGAGTTGGCGGCGAGGAGTTTGGAATCAATTTTGCGCTAGCCATGCCGGACAAATGGAACGGCGATTTCCTGATGCAAGGTGGGGGTGGCGGAAACGGAGTGGTGATGGCCCCGCTTGGTCTGAATGCTTCAGGAGACACGCCCGCACTGGTGCGCGGGTTCGCGGTGGTTAGTACGGATACAGGCCATAAGAGCCATCGTGGACCATTCGACTTCGATTTCATGAAGGATGAGCAAGCGTATCTGGACTTTGCGTATCTCGCTAATGCTCAGGTCGCCACGCTCGCCAAGCAACTCATCGCGCAGTACTACGGAAAACCGGCAACCTTTTCCTATTTCTCCGGATGCTCCACAGGGGGCCGCGAAGGCATGATTCTTTCGCAGCGCTATCCCGCGGCTTTTGACGGTATCATCTCGGGTGATCCTGCCATGCGCACCGGACTTTCGAACCTGGCCATCGGTAAATGGATCCCCGTCGCGTTCAATCAGATCGCTCCGAAAGATGCAGATGGCAAACCAATCATCGCGCAGGCCATCAGCGACGCCGACCGTAAGCTGATCACGGATGCACTGCTGCAAAAGTGCGATGCGAAAGACGGAGTGGCCGACGGCATCATCTCGGATCCGCTTGGGTGCGATTTCGACCCCGCAGCGCTGACGTGCAAGGAAGGGAAGAGCGAATCGTGCCTGAGTCCGGAGAAAGTCGCTGCGATCAAGAAAGCCGTTGCCGGCCCAAAGAGCTCAGGCGGAGTTCAGGTTTACCCCGGCTTCCTGTATGACACAGGCATCACGGCTAGCGGTCCCATCGGCGGGANNTCTCTCGCCAGGGCCTGGCATTTTCGGACCCCCAACCATCGCAATGGAAGTCGATGTCGAGAAGGAAGCGCTCGCGGATATTCAGCCGCTCGTGGACTCGATGTCCACCAAACTGACAACTTTTTCTGGACATGCAGGGAAGCTGATCTTCTACCACGGTGACAGCGATCCCTGGTTCTCCCCGCTCGACACGTTCGACTACTACCAGGATATGTCGGCTGCGAACGGCGGACTCGAAGCCGTCTCTAAGTGGAGCCAGTTCTATTTTGTTCCCGGCATGGCGCACTGCGGCGGAGGCCCCGGCCTGGATCAGTTTGATTTTTTGGGTGCCATGGTCAACTGGGTGGAAAAGGGAACTGCCCCTACGTCAGTAATCGCGACCGGCAAGGCGTTCCCAGGACGCAGCCGACCGCTCTGCCCTTATCCGAAGCACGCCCACTACAAGGGACAGGGCGATACGGATGACGCGAAGAACTTCGAATGCCGTTGAGGCGCCTCGCACTGTCGGAAGCGCGTCCGATTTCAAGATTGAGAAGTCCATACCGCCGGCCTTCGACAGTCCGATTCAGGTCGTAGTAATCGCTCTGCCGAAGGTGACGCTGCTAGTCCTGGCATGAATCGTCAGCACAGCCCGACGCTAGCTCTGTTCGGATTCAGGATCAAGAGAGTTGCTGGATTTGTCCAGTGCGCTACAATGCCTGAACTCTTCTCGGGGGATAAACTCTATGGCACCTCCCCGGCCCAGAACCGAGCAACAACTCGAATCGATTTGGAAACTGGGGGGCCTCACCTTCTGGGAGCTGACAAGCAAGGTAGTGCATGGGATCAACGAAGATGATCTTCTCGGGCGCGCTTCTGAGCTAGCTTTCAATTTCTTACTTGCCCTCTTTCCGCTACTGCTGTTCATCATCGCCTTATTTGGCTTGTTCGCGTCGCGCAGCTTCCAGCTACAAAGCAGCCTGCTCTCTTACTTCGCGGATTTCCTTCCGCCCGGGGCATTCCAACTGTTGCAGGAAATCACCGTCGAGCTGGCCACGACCGCCGCCAACGACAAGCTCACATTGGGCATCGTTCTTGCCATATGGTTTGCCTCTGGTGGCGTGAGTTCCATGATTTCTACACTGAACGCGGCCTATCGCGTGCGCGAATCTCGTTCCTGGTTCAAAATGCGGGCCATCGCGCTCGGACTGACAATCGCGATTTCGATTCTCCTGCTCAACGCGCTGTTCATGGTGCTGGCGGGCGAGCACTTTGTCGATTGGATCGGCGCAAGATTTCACTTGATGTCCACCATTGTGATTGTCTGGAAGGCGCTGCAATGGCCAGCCGCCGCGTTCTTCGTGATTCTGTCGTTTTCGCTGATCTATTACTGCGGACCAAGCCTGGGAAGACGCCGCTGGTACTGGGGCACGCCCGGTTCAATGTTCGGGGCGTTTCTTTGGCTGGCTGCTTCCGCGGGATTCCGTGTCTATCTGCATTTCTTCAACACATACACGGAAACATACGGATCTCTTGGAACGCTGATGATTCTTGTGGTTTGGTTGTACGTCACCGGGCTGGCATTCCTCATCGGAGGCGAGATCAACGCGGAGATTGGGCGTGCCATCCGGCGAGGCTGCTCTGAAGAAAACACTGAAGGGCAGAAAGTCTCCTAAGCGCACGATTGTGGCCGGGAACGAGCTTCTTTCCGGGACATCTTCGAGTATTCAGGCCTCAAAGATTCCGCGAGGATGACCGGTTTCCTGTGCCCCCATCCCGGCTGCCCGATGGCAGCGGCTCCGCAAAGCCGCGGAGAAGGGATTTAGCCATGGAAATCGTTCTATGCGATAACGCGCGGGGTTTTGGGTGCACCCGGCTTCTGACAACTCCATTGGCAACAGACAGAAATCCGGCAGTTCCCTCTTGTGTCAGGAACTATCTTCGTCTAATATTGCGGGCACGTTTTTCCTGATCGCCAGATCTAACGGGGTTCTTCCTAAGTCGGCATTGGTTTGATTGTGTGGTGAGTGTGCTTCCAGGTGGTTCGAGGGAGGTCCACGACCTTCGTCGATCCGCTTTAGGCTGGACTCTCGCGACAGCGCAAAAGGGGGAGATCATGATCGGTTCCGGGAACTGCACTTCGAAAGGCACGCAGCTTCTTGCGCCAAATCGCCTTCGTCGCCAGGTTCGTGAGCGGGGAAATTCCAAACGAGGCGGCCATCCCGACGATCGATGTCACGGGGTTAGTTCACCGCTGTCGGGCCGGCTCCTCCTGTTGCTGGTAATGGCTGCGGGAACGTGCGTCTTGACCGGCTGCGCCAAGAAGGTTGTCGTTCCAGATGTCTCACAACAAGACCTGGATCAGGCGCAGAAGACGCTTGCGGCTGGGAATCTGAAGCCCGGCAACATCAGCGGCTCTTCAGGTACCGGAGCGTACGTTGTGTCGCAATCGCCGGCGGCTGGCCAACAGGTCTCTGCAAACTCCGCTGTGGACTTGGTCGTAGCCCTGCCGGTAACGGTTCCGAACCTGACCGGCGGCAACCTGACGGACGCAGTGAGTACTTTGCAAGGGCTTGGGCTGAAAGTCGCTTTCGTGCAGAAGCCAACTATGAATATCTTCGCGAAAGCCAAAGTCGAGCAACAGGAACCGCCCGCTACCTCTTTGGTGCACGGCGATGCGATCGTCACGCTCACGGTGTCGACTTCACCGAATATCGCAGCGCTGCTGGGATTGGCGACCAAGGAACCCGCTTATCAGAACTTGAATCCTGCGTACAAGGATGTACTGGATGCGTTCCTGGGCGATCCGAGTACTCCAAGGGGTATGGGAAGCTCGAATCCGCCTAAAGGCCCGAGCCCTCCGACTCCGGGCACTCCGCGCCCGAGCCCTCCGCTTCCGCGCACCAAGACGAGATAGATGTTGTTTTTGAAGTAAGTTTGAGAGTTCTGTAGACGGATCTACCACCATGGCAGTTGAGTCCGATGGACGACTGAAGGACTGGGTTGGCAGCGTAATCCAGGGAGCGGACTTGTCGCTGGAGGCTCCCGGCGTACGTCCAACGGGCCGGGGTGTCGGGCTGTATTTGTTGGAGCTTATCCAATCGCCTCCACCGAGCACTAGCCGGCGGCCGCCTCTGCAACTCGCTTTGAGATACCTGGTCACGGCCTGGTCTGACAAGCCGGAAGATGCCCATCAAATGTTGGTGGATCTAATGTTCGCTGCCATGGAGAACAGTGATTTTCAGGTGGAGCAGGAACCGGTTCCATTGACCCTATGGACGGCCCTCACCGTGCCTCCGCGGCCGTCATTCGTTTTGCGCGTACCGTTGCGGCAGGAGCGGCCCCAGCCGCAAGCGAAGCTTGTGCGTCAGCCGCTTAAAATCCAGTCGTCGCCCATCGTCGGCTTCCACGGCCTGCTGCTGGGGCCTGAGGACATGCCCCTTTCCGATTGCCGCGTCGAAATGCCGGACCTGAACCTCGCTACCGGCACCGATTACAAGGGGAGATTCTCTTTTCCGAGTGTACCGGCAGCGGGAACCAAGCAACTCCTCGTTAAGGCAAAAGGATACGAACTTCCAGTCTGCAGTGAAGAGAACCACCCCGACAGCGGGGCACCGCTGATCATACGTTTCAGTCCATTGGAGGGATGAGATGCCGTTCTACCAGACCCCCGGTGTTTATATTGAGGAGCAAGCCGGACGAAAAACAATTACTCCTATCTCCACCAGCAGGGCCGCCTTCGTGGGACAAGCCCCCGACGCTGCCGCCCATCCTGGCGAAGCCGTGGCCGTCAACAACTGGTCGCAGTTCCGCACCGAGTTTGCCGCTGCGGACAACCTGAACAGTACTGCGCTTTCCCATGCCGTGAACGGATTCTTCTTAAACGGCGGCAGCCGCTGCTTCATCGTGAATGTTGCCGACAGCGACGCCATCGCGGGGAACGACCGGCCGCGCACGGGACTGAAGCTCCTCGAAGAGAATGACGAGGTGTCAATCATCGCGGCCCCGGGCCGTATCGATGCCACATCTCACGAAGCCCTGGTGTCGCATTGCGAGGCGCTCACCGACCGCGTTTGCATTCTCGACTTGCCTGACGTCAAGAATACGGAACTGTTGAAGACAGTCGAAACCGTGGCGCCTCCAAAAGGGGCAGGGAACTCCGGTACACCGGATACTAGTTCAAAGCCGGCAGGAGTCGGCGCTGCCAGCGCCCGTCCACGCCTTTCTCCGAGCGGCTTCAGCACTGCCTACTTTCCGAATATCGTCGTGGCCGACGCCCTGAATCCCAATCTGCCCCCGGTAGCGATTTCACCCTCGGGGCATATCGCCGGAATCTGGGCGCGCACCGACGGAAAACGTGGCGTGCACAAAGCTCCGGCAAATGAGCCAGTCGCAGGCGCTCTCAATCTCACCTACCGCGTAACCAGCGCAGAGCAGGGAGACTTGAATTCCAAGGGAATCAATTGCATTCGATTCTTCTCGACCGAAGGCATGCTGGTCTGGGGGGCGCGCACGTTGGCCGAGGAATCCAGCGAGTGGCGCTACGTTAATGTGCGCCGCCTGCTCATCATGATTGAGCAATCCATCAAGCGCAATACTCGCTGGGTCGTGTTCGAGCCAAATGACCGGACTTTGTGGAAGTCGGTGAAGGCCGAGGTTTCCAGGTTCCTGAGCAATGTGTATCGCGATGGAGCTCTAATGGGCGCCACACCCGAGGAAGCCTTCTTCGTGAAATGCGACGAGGAGACGAATCCACAGGAGAGCATCGACTTGGGGCAACTCGTCACCGTCATCGGGGTCGCACCCGTAAAGCCTGCTGAATTCATTATTTTCAAGATCGGGCAAAACGCCGGCGAAGCACAGGTCGAAGCGCTCTAACAAATTGAATTGTAAGGAGAGATTCCATGCCAGCTGCTGAGAAAGCACCCAAAGCCCAGTCGGGAGCGCAACCGGGGAGCTTTGCAGAACCGTTTCGCGACTACAACTTCAAGCTCTTGTTTATTCCCGACGTGCCAGAAGGACACTTCACGCAGTGCAGCAACATTGGGGTGAAGGTGGATGCCATTTCCTATCGGGAGGGCGGCAACAACCAGGTTGTACATCGTCTGCCGGGTCACGTCGAATATGCCTCGGTTACCCTGCGCTATGGTCTCACCCAGTCCCGCGATCTGTGGGACTGGATGCAGAAGGCGGTGACGGGTGCGGTTGAGCGCAGAACGGTTCACATCGTGATGCTTGGCCCGGAAGGCATCGAGGAGAAGCTACGCTGGACCCTGCACGATGCCTGGCCCTGTTCTTGGAATGGAGCGGCTCTGGATGCGATGAGCAGCATGGTTGCGATCGAATCG
Source organism: Acidobacteriaceae bacterium (assembly GCA_003162255.1). Lineage (GTDB taxonomy): Bacteria > Acidobacteriota > Terriglobia > Terriglobales > Acidobacteriaceae > Acidiflorens. Next base: position 9,305 of record PMMJ01000451.1, read on the forward strand.
TTGGAATTGGTCTATGAAACCTTGGAACGTCAGTGAGATCCAGCCGAATTATCGGAAGCACCCGAGGTTGAAAGGCCTTGCCCGCAGATTGCGCGATTGGCTTGATGGTCTTCTGGCCGAGACTGGAGAGAATCACTCTGGCCAAGGGCGGATGCCCGGGCCGATGGCGCTATCAGGCGGTATTTCCGCGGAGGCGATTGCGCGAGACCAGCACGACATCGGACCTGCCGTCAGAGACGGGGAACAGGAGGAAGTGTCTCCCTGGAACGCGCTGCATCCACCGGGCCCGCCGGAGGATTGGTTGAGACGCGTCCGAGAAGGTGCCCCGGAGTTATTACGCGCGGTAGGACCGGGCGGAACACACTCGTCGACCGCTCACGAGCCGGCAATCGGTAGCCAAGACGTGCAGCGGGAAACGTTAGCGCCCACATCTTCGTTACGTTCGGGCGAGGCATCTGCTGCGGTGCCGGGTAAGCGGACAATTAAAGGGGCGCTTCCATCCTCTACGACTCCGGTGCGCACAAACTCGTGGCTTCAACTGCACCGATGGTTAAGACCGAGTGAATTCACGAAGGGAGAAGGGGGAGAAGAGGAGATCGGATTGCAATCGCCCGAGGACTCGTCGGCTCCGTCCCCAGGACGGCGCGAGCCCCTGGTTGTCGGCACACCGATCATGCCCGAACACGCGGCGGAAGCTCCGCCGCAACTCCGTCGACAATTGCAATCGGCCGCGATCCAATCTGAACCGGCAACGGTGGAGAAGATCAGCGGCGAAGAGCCTTCGTCCTCAGGTTGGCGTGAGCGTGTGCGACAGAGAATCCAAGCACTGTCGCCTTTCACCGGGCGTGAGAATAATGGTGAAGGTCCGGTATTCCGGAAGACAGGGGAAGCACCGAATGAGGCGGCGAATTCCATCGAGGCCACGGCTGAGAGCTCCAGTGCTGCAGTGGACCATGTGTCATCACGCCCGCCCACGACATTTCTCAATGCTGATCAGCCATCCGGTCGCGGCGTTCCGTCCCCGGTTGGGCTGCGTTCCCGCGAGCATGCAAAGAGGCGTCCGGGATGGGGGCCGAACCTGGACACGAGGCCGCCCTTACGCGCGAGCGTTCGGCAACCTAGGGACCAAGCATGGGAAAGCGTCATGGCCGACCCTATCCCGACCTCACGCCGCCAGAATGAGCCGCTTGCAACTCAACCGATCGATCCCTGGGTGCTCGATTCCGCCCGGTGGCCAGAGCCCGAGCGAGGCGATCTCTGGCCCGCATTGCCCGAAGATCCACCGAGCGCGTCAGTGGATTCGGTCCAGTTCTTGCGTAGCGCGGAGCGCCTCCAGACGCTCGACCGTGAGCAGCGAGGAGGCCGCTAATGGAGCGAGTCGCCTTTCTGGTGGAGAAAACTGGCGAGCGAATCCCGTGCCTGCTAAACCCCGCTAGCGTGATAGTTCGACGCCTGGCAGGTGTGAAGCCGCGGCAATCGAGTTCCGGCCCTTTGACCGGCGCCGCTTTGAAGGACGACCCTTTTCTTTACACCGGTGGCGGGACGACCGAGATTCTGCTCGATCTTTTATTCGACGTCAACATCGCCGGTTCCACCCCTACGACCGAGGATGTCCGAGATTTGACTCGCCCGCTCACCGCGTTGGCCGAAGGGAGTGTTGGCGACGACGGCTACGGTCAGGTGCCGCTGGTGCGGTTCGTCTGGGGAAAAGCGTGGAATGTTCTCGGCGTTGTATCAGCGGTCGCGGAGCGGCTGGAGTATTTCACCCTGAACGGAGCTCCGCAGCGTTCCTGGTTGCGGATGCGATTCGTGAGAGCGGATGATCCCACTCGTGCGGAGGTCGAACCTTTGGACGATGATTTGTCGCTGGAGGACTTGCCCGATGAAGTCGACGTCCCGCCCGACGAGCTTCGTTTCCACCAAACCAAAGGAGCCGGCGAAACGGACGAAGACGAGGGAAGCAGTGCTGAGCGACTGGATGAGATCGCTGCCTCTTATTATGGCAATCCCGCATGGTGGAGATTAATCGCAGCTTTCAACAAAATTGACGACCCGTGGAAGGTTTCCGCCGGCGATCTAGTGATGATTCCGCCGGCTTCGTCCGTGGGAGACAACGCATGACTCTCGTCGCGAGCATTCCTCAGCTCGAGGTTGAATTGGATGGTGAATCGCTGGCTGCAACTGCAGCCGCAACTTTGGAGGAGGTGCGGGTCCAACACCGGTTGTCTCAGCCCAGCCTATGTGAGCTGACCTTTGTTGTCCAGCGCGATCCGATCCCCGATCTTCAAGACCTGAGTGCTGGCTCCAGTGTGCGCCTGACCTTGCCATCGAGTTCTGCCTGCTTGTTCGACGGCGAAATCACCGCGCTCGAGCATAGCTACGAGGCGGCCCATGGACAGACTCTCCGGGTTCGCTGCTACGACAAACTCCATCGCCTGCGCAAGCGGCAGCCGGTGCGCGTCCACGTCCAGGTAACTCCAGCGGATTTGGCGCGGGAGATGGTCGCGGATCT
>PMMJ01000524.1 GCA_003162255.1 Acidobacteriaceae bacterium
CGTTAAATCAACCACTTGGACGGGAGGGGGGGGCGGAACCTAGTGCAGTCTGTCATCTTGAGCGGAGCGGGGACGGCACGAAGTGTAGTCTCGGCGGAGCCGAAGGGCCGCGAAGGACGCGTCGGGGAGTTCTTTCCGCACATCCGGATTTTACCGTCAGGCGTCTGGACGTACATGGACGCCCCCGCTTTGCCAAGCCTTCATTCGATGATGATTAAGCGGTGAGATGCTGCCGTACATTCGGCCTGTTCGATGCAGCCTTCTCAGGCTGCGGGCCCTGATGGAATACGATGGTTGACTCCTCGATCGCTTACACGCACTTGAAGTGCCGCGTCCGACTAGGGTTTTGCCAACCACGGTCTCGACCGTTTCGCCATCACGTCATGATCGCCTGGGCAAACTCGTGGGCTGGATGTTGCGTTTACTGCTTCCCTCCCTCTTCACTACTGGACTTCCGATCCTCCCTTTCGTTCCTCCTCATCTTTTTTATAAGAGTCCTCAGGCCGCAACCAGAGGGTGGAAAGCTTGATAGTGATCTCCGCGCGCTAACAGTGCCCAGATGATGCGTGCGTTCTTGTTGGCCAGAGCGACGGCAGCGATGTTCCGATTTCTCCGCGCGATCAAAGCTTCGAGCCATCGGTCGGCTCTCGGCTGCACCGCCGGCTGGCCAACCGTGGATTGTTTCCTGCGCCCGGCGGCGGCAATCACCGAACGCGCACCATGAATCAGCAGCGTCCTCAGGTAGACATCACCGCGTTTGCTGATACCCAGTAACTTCGACTTGCCGCCGGTCGAGTGTTGCCGAGGCACCAGCCCAAGCCAGGCCGCAAGCTGTCGGCCGCTGCTAAAGTTCCGGGCATCGCCCACCGATGCCACCATCGCACTCGCCGTGAGCGCGCCCACCCCGGCCACCGCGCTCACTCTTTGGCTGGCTTCGTTCGTACCATGCCACTGCTGAATCTGTACTTCCATGGCGCGCACCAACTCATCCAGAGTTTTCAGATGTTCCCCAAGTTGCCGCAGCAACTGGCGGAACGCTCCGGGCAATGTGTTTTCTGCATCTTCCAAAATCTCGGGCAAGTGCCTTGCGATATGCCGAATCCCTTGCGGGATGACGATTCCAAATTCCGCCAGTAATCCACGAATCTGGTTCGCCTGCGCCGTGCGCTGCCGCACAAAACCCTGCCGCGCCCGATGCAACGAGAGCACCGCCTGCTGCTCCTCGCTCTTCACCGGCACGAACCGCATGTTCGGCCTAGTCACCGCTTCGCAAATGGCCTCCGCATCAGCGGCATCGTTCTTGTTCGTCTTCACATAAGGCTTCACAAACTGGGGTGCCATCAGTTTCACCGTGTAGCCCAACTTCATCAGACGGCGTGCCCACGCATGAGCGCTGCCGCAGGCTTCCATGCCCACCAAACAGCCGGGCCGTTGCGCAAAGAAATCCATCACCTGACCTCGCCGCAGCTGTCTTCGCAGTACAACCTTGCCTCTCTCATCGACCCCGTGAACCTGAATTACGTTCTTTGCCAGATCAATACCGATCGTCGTAACCTTCATCTCGGACGCTCCCCCTCATTCGTAGTGGTTGGTCTTGCACTTTCCACTCTGGCACACTCGATGCCTCTTTGACGGGGGCGTCCATTCCATTGCTTACATTACATGTTTACTGGTAGATTATTAACCCGAGTTGCCCTCGGCTTGGACGGCCGAGGGCGGTCGTCCCTACGCGTTCTGCGGGCAACGACACTAAATCCGCTCTAGAAGTGGCTTGCGGATTTACTCGACTCGACACTAGTGGTCCGCAGTCTCGACCAACTCCGCGCCGATTTCTGGAGTTACTTCCGCCCGCGTTCGCAGGCGATACCAGACCACAATCGCAATCAGCGAAAACACGAAGATGATCGTCGAGATGGCGTTGATCTCTGGAGTAATTCCGCGCCGCAACCTTCCCCAGATTTCTAGCGGAAGCGTGTTGTCGCGACCGATCAGGAAGAAGCTGACAGCGATTTCGTCCATGGAAAGGGTAAAGATCAAGAGCGCCGCTCCGATGATGGAGAGCTTAAGGTTGGGAACCGTGATGCGCCAGAACGTCTGCCAGTAAGTCGCGCCTAAGTCCAGCGAAGCTTCTTCCTGCGCGCGGTTCAGTTTCTGCAATCCGGCGAAGACTTCGGTCGTGGCTACGGAGATTAGCGCGGTGCCGTGTCCGAGGACTATGGTGAACAGGCTTAGTTTTACGTCCGCCACTCGGAACAGCATCAGCAGCGAGAGGCCGGTGATGATGCCGGGCAGAATCAGCGGCAGAAGCACCAGACGGCGGAACAGAGCCTTGCCGGGAAATTGCGCGCGATCTAGCGCTAGCGCGGCGGGGATTCCGAAGACTAGAGCGATCAGCATGGCCGCGAAGGCTACCATCAGGCTGTTTAGGACCGAATCCCAGATGGGGCCATCGTTGAATAGGATGCGATACCAGTTGAGTGTGAGGTCGCGGGGCGGGAAGCCTCCTACGCCCTGTCCGTTGAAGGAATAGAGGATGAGGATGGCGATGGGCAGATAGAGGAAGGCAAATACGGCCAGGGCGTGAGCGGTCAGCCAGCGCGGACCTTTGACCAGCGAGCCTTGGCCTGAAGAAGACGCGCTCATGAGAAACTCCACTTCTTCTCCAGGCGCTCGGAGAAAAACAGCAGGCCGATCACAATCGCCAACATGCAGAGCGAGATGGAGGCGCCGAGCGGCCAGTTATAGGCGGCTCCGAAGAGACTTACTACTATGTTTGAAATCATGATGCCGCTGGGACCACCTAGTAAGAGCGGCGCCAGGAAATCTCCCAGGCTTAGGACGAAGGCGAAGGTTGCCCCGGCTAGGACTCCGGGAATGGAGAGCGGGAAGATCACGCGCCAGAAAGTTTGCTGGGGCGTCGCTCCAAGATCGTGCGAGGCTTCGACCAAGTTGCGTGGAATGTGTTCCAGCGACGCGTAGATCGGCAGAAACGTGAACGGCGTATAGATGTGCGTCAATGTAAGCACGACGGCGAACGGGCTATAGAGGAGGAAATCCAGCGGGTGACGAGTCGCGTGCACGTACTGCAGCAGCGTGTTCAAGACGCCATCAGTGCCGAGAATCGTCTTCCACGCGTAGGCACGGACCAAGTAACTCACCCAGAGCGGGATGATTACTAGCTGATAGTAGAGATCTTTTCTGCCTCCGGCGTGGAACGAGAGGAAGTAAGCCAGCGGATAGCCGAGCAGCATGGAAAAGAACATGACGCGAGCGGCGATCCACATCGAACGCAGCAGCGTCTGCCAGTAAACGGGCTTGGTCAGGAGTTCTTTGTAGTTATCGAGATTCCAGGAATGAACAATGGTGCCCGAATCGGAGACCGACCAGAAGCTGTAGCAAAACATCAGCAGGTAGGGCACGAGCAGAAACACGGCGACCCATACCAGCGGCGGGACGGTGACGGCGGTGCGGTAGGCGCGGGAGAACATCAGTGCCGCTCCTCCGAATTGGATGCGAGGCTGGTGGCGCGAACTGGGATGGCGTCGGCGGCAGAGAATTCGAACTCAAGCCGGGCTTCGGAATTGGGCAGATCGCGGCTGGCGGTGCGAATGGTAAGGATCAGTCCGCCATCGGACTCGACGCGCAGAAGATCGGTGGCGCCGTGAAAAGCTTGGTCGCGCAGTTTGGCGGTGAAACGAACCGTCGCGCTTTTCGTCGGTAGAGCGACCGTCGCAGATGTTGTGCTTGCCGGGCGAATGCACTCTGGACGCAGCGAGAACAGAGCCGCGCCATCGGGCATCGCGGTGGGCCACTTCAACGCGCTGCAGATGGCCGTGCCCTGGCGAACGTCGGCATCCAACAAATTGGTGTGTCCGATGAATTGCGCGGTGTAGGAGGTTGCGGGCCGGTTGTAGATTTCACGCGGGCTGGCAACCTGTTCGAGTTCTCCGGAGCGCAACAAGGCGATGCGATCGGACATCACCATCGCTTCTTCCTGGTCGTGGGTAACAAAAATAAAAGTGATGCCCACTTCGCGCTGCAGCGCTTTGAGTTCGACCTGCATCTGGCGGCGCAGGTTGGCGTCGAGCGCGGAGAGCGGCTCATCGAGCAGCAGCAGGCGTGGGCGATTCACCAGGGCGCGGGCGAGCGCGATGCGCTGCTGCTGTCCGCCGCTGATCTTCGAGGGCTTTGACTTGGCGTAGGCGGACATCTTGACCTTGGCCAGCGCTTCCGCCAAGCGCGACTGAATTTCCGCGGCGGGACGTTTGGCGATGGACAAACCATAGCCAACGTTTTGTTCGACGGTCATGTGCGGGAAGAGCGCGTAACTCTGGAAGACGGTATTCACACGGCGGCGATAGGGAGGCTCAGTGTCAAGGCGCTCGCCTGACATCCAGACTTCTCCCGAGGTGGACTGCTCGAAGCCGGCGAGAATGCGCAGCAGAGTAGTTTTCCCCGAGCCGCTCTCGCCCAAGATGGTGAGGAATTCGCCTTCGGCGATTTCGAGCGAGATGTCGCGCAGCACGACGTTCTTGCCAAAGTGCTTGGCTACGGAACGGATGGAGAGCAGCGAGGCGGAGCTTGGCTGGCTGCTGGTTGTGGCTGCGGGTTCTGACGTTGTTGCCATGGCGGTCTGTTTGGAACTGCATACACGCGGGCGAGGTCGCCTGCGACGACACTTGCCTTGCCACAACCACTACTGCGTTGCTTTTACTTCGTTCCAGATCTCGTTGTACTTGGCGCGGCGCGGAACATTCTGCCAGAAATAAAGGCGCTTCTGGTAGTTGTCTACGTCGTCGAGGTGCAGGCCTTTTTGCTCTTCTGGCGTCATGTATTGTGCGGCCCGCGGATTCGCTGGCGTGTATCCGGTCACGTCGGTGACTTTTTTCTGCGTCTGCGCCTGGATCATGAACTCGAGAAACTTGTAGGCTAGATCCTTGTTTTCGCTGCCGGCGGTGATCATGAGGTGATCGATCCAGCCGGTGGTGTTTTCCTTGGGGATGGTTTCGCCCACCGGGAAATTGCTTTTGCGCAACTGGTTGGTCATCAACGGCCAGCCCATGGCAATCACCACTTCGTGGTTCTGGAAAAGGTTGGTGAGTTCTCCGCCCGTCGACCACATCTTGCGAATGTTCGGCTTCAACTCCACTAACTTCTTCTTAACGGCGTCGAGTTCCTGGTCGCTCATATTATATAAATGAGCAGGATCGGGCTTATCGTAGCCGAGTACCTGCGCCGCCATGTAGACGGTGGAAAGATCGTCCCAGACGGAAACTTTTCCCTTCAGCTTCGGGTCCCACATGACGTTCCAGCTTTCGGGAGGCTGCGGGAATGCGGTGGTGTCGTAAATCATCGGATCTGGCCCCCACATGAAGGGCACGCCGTAGACGTCTCCCTTTACGCGGACCAGCGAGAGCGCGGTGAGTTGCGGTGAAAGCTGGCTGTAGCTGGGCAGTTTGCCGAGATCGAGCGGGGCGGCGAGACCGGAGGTCGCAATCATGGTCGCCACATCGCTCGACGGAGAAATCACGTCGTAGTTACCCGCGCTGCCACCGCGCAGTTTGGCGACTAGTTCGTCGCTCGATCCCATGTAGGAGGCCGATACCTTGCAGTGATTCTGCTCTTCGAAAGCCTTGACGTAGGAAGGATCAGCATAGCCTTCCCACACCAGCAGGTTTAGCGTGGGAGTCTTCCTGGCGCACGATCCGCAGAATACGACGAGCAACACGGCAAACAGCGCGAATATCGATTTGCGCGTCATTTATTTGTTCTCCTTCATTTCTTGTCAGCCGGGCTCTTATCGGTTGAGTCGTGATCCTTCCAATTCGGCGACTGGTAAACGACTCTGCCGCCGATTACGGTAATCAGGACTTCGGTCTGGCCGATTTCCGAGGGCTCGATCTGGAACAGGTCGCGATCGAGCAAGATGAAGTCGGCGAGCTTGCCCGGTTCGAGCGAGCCCTCGGTTTTTTCGCGGTGTCCGGCGAAGGCCGCGCCCAGCGTGTAGCCGCGGATGGTGTCTTCGAGGCTCAAGCGCTGCTGCGGAATGAACCCGCCGACTGGATTGCCTTCCGACGTTTGACGGGTGAGTGCTGTCTGCACGCCCGGCCAGGGATTCAGCGTGACCACCGGCCAGTCGCTGCCGAAGGCAACGGCTCCGCCCTTATGCTGAATGCTGCGCCAGACCCAGGCGCGCGAGGCACGGTCGGGACCAATGTTGCGCGCCCATATGTTGAGCGTGTCGTCGTCGGGATAGGAATGCAGCGGCTGCATGCTGGCAACGACGCCGAGTTTGCCGAAGCGATCGATGTCGGCGGCAGCAATGGTCTCGATGTGCTCGATGCGCGGGCGGGCGTCCTTGGTGTGATTCACTTCGGCGGCGTTCTGGTAGGCGTCGAGCGCGAGGCGTACAGCTTTGTCGCCGATGGCGTGCGTGAAAATCTGAAGGCCGCGCGCGTCGAGATCGGCGATGGTGGCTTTGTACCTGTCCGGGTCCCAGAAGAGTTTGCCGCTCTGAGTCGGATCGTCGGTGTAGGGCGCGAGCATGGCCGCAGTATGGGCCTCAACCACGCCGTCGAGCATGGTCTTCACGGCGCCGCCCGCGATCCAGACGTCGTTATATTGCCGGCGGGCGTTTTCAATGAGCGCCGTGGATTGCGGCGTCAGGCCGGGAGGGTCGAGAAAGTACGCGACGTAAAAACGCAGCGTCAACTCGCCACGGTTGCGCAATTCGTTGTAGAGATCAAGATATTCGAAGTCCTGGCCGGCACTGTGCACGCGCACCAGACCCACGCGGTTGGCTTCGTGTATGCCTTTACGCAGCGCATCAAGGCGTTCGGCGCGCGTGGGCACGGGAGTTTTCGATCCGACTAAATCGCCCGCTGCTTCTTTCAACGCTCCCGTGGCATCGCCGTTTTNNCCGTTTTCGTCGCGCACAATTTTTCCGTTGGGCGGATCGGGCGTGTTGCGATCAATGCCCGCCAGGGCGAGCGCCTTGCTGTTCGCCCACGAACTATGGCCGTCGAAGGCAACCAGATACACGGGACGATCGGGCACGACATCGTCGAGTATCTTTTTGTCCGGAAGACCGGAGGGCGCGAACGTGGGATAGGTCCAGCCCATGCCTTGAATCCACGCGTCGCTAGGCCGGGCGGGATGGGCGTCGGCGTAAGCTTTCACGCGCTTCTGAATTTCAGCGACAGTGGTCGCGTCGTTCAGATCCACCCGGGTGAGGCCGAGGGAGCCCTCCATGAAATGAATGTGGCAATCGGTGAAACCCGGCAATAAGAGCCGCTGGCCGGCATCGATCACTTTTGTCTCCGGGCCGCGCAGCGCTTCGATCTGTTTGCGATCGCCGACCGCGACAATCTTGTCGCCTCGAACCGCGATCGCTTCGGCCCACTTCTGCTGGGGATTGACCGTGTAGATGCGGGCGTTGGTAACAATCAGGTCGGCGGGACGGGAAGCCGCGTCCGACGCCATCACTGCCTTGATCGAACACAGCGATGCCAGCAGGAACGCGATGCTGAGACTTGGATGGGGAAGGCGCATAGTTACTATCTCTAATAGTTACGATCTCTAGTGATGCTCAGAAGGTCGGCGGAGTGTTGACCCACAACAACCAGGCCTCGCTCCGTCCGGGATTTTTCCAGTGATGCGGCGTGGCGCTTTCGAAATAAAAGCTGTCGCCGCGCTTCAGATGGTACTCCTCGCCGTCAAGAGCGATCTTCAGTTCTCCGCGCAGAACGAACAGGAACTCCTCGCCTTCGTGAGCGTACGATTCGCCGCTGCCCGCCTTGGGCGCGATGCGGAACAGATGTGGCTCCATGACTTTGTCACCCCAGGCGAGCAACTCCATGCGCACGCCGGGACCGGCTTCGAGCACCTTGCGTTTGGGCGGGCGCACCAATCGGGTATTCAATTCCGTCGCATCGAAAAAATCAAGGATGTTGATGCGATAGTAGCGTGCTAGCCTGCGCAGTGTGCCGATGGAGGCGCTCATCTGCATGCGTTCGAGTGCGCTCAGGAAGCCCACCGAGATTCCCGCCGCGGAGGCGACTTCGGCCAAACCCAGGCGGCGCTGGGTGCGCAAGCGGCGCAAGCGGGGGCCAATAGCCGCGGCGCCGTTGCTGGCCGCAGGTTTGATGGCGCCTTCGCGTTTCAGCGTCTGCACGATGGCGGCCGCGTTCAGTCCGCGGACCTGGCGCAGGTAGCGCGCTCTTTTCAGCAGGCGCACATCGTCGTTGGTGTAAAGACGATACCGGCTCTGGCTGCGATGGGGGTGCGTAAGTCCCACGCTTTCCCATCCTCGGATCGCCGACGGAGAAATCCCTACGAGACGGGCGACGTCACCGATTTTGAGATAGGTTTTGCCGTCGCTCGACATGATTTCCGAATGTGCCTGCTGGCCGCGCCGTGGGGGTGTATTTTTTCCGCTTGACAGAGAGCTGCGGAATCTCTAACCTTACGCGATTATAGCAAGGTTTGGATCGCAAGCAAGCCGAATCGGGTCTCATCAAAAAATTGTCCCCAAAATCTGGAGGATCTGTTCCATGCGGTCGTTAAACCCGTCCCGGTTGTGTTGTCGGCTCATCGTCGTGAGCTTGTGCCTGATCTGTTCCACTTTCCTGTCCGCGCAGGGCACGGGCGGCCGCATCCTCGGCCGCGTTTCCGATTCCAGCGGCGCAGTGCTTTCTAACGTGCAGGTCACGCTCACCAACGAAGCCACGGGCGTGAGCAGCGAAAGCACAACCAATGCCAGCGGCGAATACGGCTTTCCCCAGGTTCCGGTCGGCACCTATCGCCTCGAGTTCGATCTTGCCGGCTTCAAGAAGAACGTGCAGCGCGGCGTGAACGTCGATCTCAACCAGGTCGTAACCGTCAACTCGGCTTTGCAGATCGGCGGAACCAAAGAAATTGTCGAAGTGACCTCCGAAGCGCCGCTCGTCGATACCACCAGCACGCAACTCGGCGCGGTCATGGACGCGCGGCAAGTCTCGAACTTGCCACTCAACACTCGCGACACTTATCAACTTCTGCAACTGCAGCCCGGAGTGATGTCCACGGTCGGCTCCAGCAACACGCTCATTTATGGAAGCGACAACAGTGGTGCGGTGTCGGTGAATGGCGGCCGCGGACGCTCCAACAATTTTAGCGTCAATGGCGGCGACGCCAACGACCTCTTTGCCAATCTTCCGACGGTTCAGCCTTCGCCGGACAGCATTGAGGAGTTTCGCGTACTCACTAATACTTTCGACGCAGAATATGGACGCAACTCGGGTTCGGTCATCAATGTGGTTACCAAGTCCGGGACAAACCAACTGCATGGCAATGTCTACGAGTTCTTCCGCAACAAGGCGCTGAATGCCAATAATTACTGTCTTACGGCCGCAGAAGGAGTGGCTTGCGATAAGCCCCAGTTCAATCAAAACCAATTTGGCGGTACTTTGGGCGGCCCCATTAAGAAGGATCAGACATTCTTCTTTGTCTCCTACGAAGGGCGCCGCATCCGTCAAGGACTGCCGTCGCCGGCGGTCACCGTGCCTACAGCTCAGGAAACCCCATCTCCGACCAACCTGGTGAACGGGCAGATTGTCGCCAATTTTCAGGATGTGAACTCGACTGTACCCACCCCGTTTACCGGGAACCTGGCCAATTCCGCGATCCTGACGAATCGTCCTGGCTGCCAGGCGGCCACCACCGCAATAGGCGGCGGAACGATTTCGGATGGTGCAGCATACTCCGGCATCTTCCCCACTGGCCAGATTCCGCTCGCATGTATGGACCCCACCGCGGTTGATCTGCTGCAGCTTATTCCCAGTGCTCCAGCCGGCTTTAATCTGATCAGCACCGTCCCCACCGAGGGCATTCGCGGCGACCAGTTCACGGTTAAAATTGACCACCGGATCAATGACAAGCAAAACCTGAGCATCTATTACTACTTCAATGACGACCGGACGCATCAGCCCTTCTCCAATTTCGAACTGGCGGGCGCCAACGTCCCCGGCTTTGGCAGCATTCTGGCGGAACGCTTCCAGCAGTGGAACATTACCCACACCTGGACCCTCAGCAGCAGCACGGTGAATGAGTTCCGTTTCAATTACAACCGCGAGGGGCAGGAGACATTCCAGCATCCGGCAAATACTTCGCTGGTGCAACAGAGCTGCCCTTCGGCTCCCACTTGGTTAACCACGGTCACCGGCACAGTGCCTTGTTTTTATGGCGACAGTTCCTCCGATCCGAACGGCAGCCTCTACGGCATACATCCGTCTCTTGGCGCAGGTCGCGAGGGCCTTCCCTTCATCTCCGTTTCGGGGGGATTCTCCATGGGCAACGATTCGGAAGGCGAACTTCCTCAGGTGGGGAATTCTTTTCAGTGGTCAGATGACCTGACCAAGGTTTCGGGCAACCATACCTTTAAGTTTGGCGCGGACTTTCGCCGCCAGCAGTTTAACCAATTCTATTACTACAACGTGAACGGAACCTTCGATTATTACGGCGGTGGGCAGAACGACCCTGTCGCCTGCTACAACTATGATCCCGTCGCGATGCAATGCAACAGTGAGAATCTTTACGCTGGCTATCTTCTTGGCCTCCCCGATTCATTCTATGAAGGATCGGCTCAAGTCGAATACGTCCGCAACAATGGTCTCTACCTGTTTGCGCAGGATAGCTGGAAGATAAAGCCGAATCTGACTTTGAACTACGGGTTTCGATGGGAGTTGAACACTCCGCTGGCGGACAAGGCCCAGCACGTCGAGACTTTTCGCCCCGGCCAATCCTCTACGGTCTACCCTTGTGGCGGCCCGAATACCGATTGCACGTCGCAAGACGCGATCGGATTGGTGGTTCCGGGTGACTCTGGCGTTCCTGCCGGCATGACGCAAACCTATTACAAGGCGTTTGCTCCCCGCATCGGCATTGCCTGGAGTCCGGGTAACTCGGGCAAGACCAGCATTCGGGCTGGCTGGGGACTCTTCTATAACCCGATCGAGCAGCTTGTGCTGGCACAATTCGGCG
>PMMJ01000503.1 GCA_003162255.1 Acidobacteriaceae bacterium
GGGCGGACGCATTCGTCCGCCCCACCTGCCTTAGCTTTTAAAAAACTCCCGAATCTGCGGCCAATACCTGCGAACAATCAGATCGGTACTCAAATGCCCGCCGCGCCGGAACAACTTCAGCCGCACTCCCGTAAGCCGCGCAAATTTCTTGACCGATTGATACGGAACATAGGGATCATCCTGCGCATGAAACATTGTGATCTTCGAAGCAGTAACTTCGCGCACGTGACAGGCGGGGTTGTAAAACTTTCCACCGCGCAGTTTATTCCAGTTTCTGTCCGATAGCCGATACCCGTTCCCGAACGCTTCGCGAATATACGCGGCATAGCTCGGATTCGAAGTTTCTTTCTTCTGCTCGCGCCGAAGAATCGCCCAATCCACCACCGGACAATTGGCAACCACCTTCTTCACGCGCGGGTCGAGCGACGAAAGGATCGCCGCCGCCCCGCCAAAACTTCCCCCAATCACAAATATTTCATCCAACGACAAGCGAAATCTCCGCCCAAACGCCAGCTCTCTGAACACTTTCGACAGCCCGCCAATCACATCCAGAATGTCCAAGTGCGGAGACCGTTCCAGGAAATCTCCACCACTCTCCCACGCTCCCCGATAGCGCGGATAAAACACCCAATATCCCTTCGCGGAGAGAAACTCCGCCAACGGCTGCTTGCGTGGAATCGAAGGCATCCCATCGCAAAGGACGATCGCCTTCTGAATTTTCCTGGATCGAGCTGGAGGCAAAAACTCAGTAACAATGTCGTGCTTGAATCGTGTCCTGAACATGAAGCACCCTTTACGAAGTCTGCCGAATTGATGCTTTCGTCGCCGATACTAGTAAACTCCCAAATCCTTCGCCGATACCCACTCCCCCGAATACTCCTTCTTCATCTGCTCCAACAAATCCGCCTCCGGCAATTTCTCCAACGACTGGTGATACAACACCAGCAACTTAGGCCGAGCCCGCCGGGCAATCTCTCCTAACTCAGCCGGCGAGGTATGAAACGTCCGGAAATATTCCTTCCAGTGCGCGTCCTTGAGTTCGTCGCCATACGGATTGAAGACTTCATGCAGCAACACATCGCACCCATCGCAAGCCTTCACCACTTCGTCCGTGGGAGCAGTATCGCCCGAAATAACAATCTTGCGGCCGTGAGTCTCGAACGTGTATCCGTAAGCCTCCTTCCATATCCCATGCTTAACCGGAAACGCAGTGACGGTAACGTTAGCGTCGCGATATACCACTCCTGCCTGAATCTCATGCACGTTGACCCTGTATCCGGTAGCGTTAGCCTGCTCCAGCCCCTTCCGCCGAATCCGCACATCTTCCTTCCAAGCCTTCTCGATGTGCGAAGTCATATTCTTCAGCCCATGTGGACCATAAGCCTCCAGCTCCTCTTTCCGCCCCAGCACCCAAGGCGAAAAAATCAGGTCCGGATACCCCAGGGTGTGATCCGAATGCAGGTGGGTGATAAAAACAATTTTCAAATCCTTAGCCTTGAGCGCCGCAATCCCATTCCTCTCCGCCGCTGCCGCCCTCCGCACCACTCCCGGCCCGCAGTCGATCAAATAGGCTCGGTCGTTCACCACCACCGCCAGCGCCGGGCCCCCCCGCTCTGGATCCGCGCTCGGATTCCCCGTTCCCAGTACCACTACGCGAGCAGGAACCGCGGCAGGATCCTCGGCGAATCCTCCAGTACAGGCAGCCACCGCGGCCACGAACACGAATAGGAATTTTCTCACGCGAAACCTCCGTGCCCTCGACAACACCTCGTCATTTCTGCACCCCAAATTCCTGCAATTTACCATCTGCCTGGCCCCATCTGCCCGGCCCCGCCTTGACAGCGGCTCCCCTGGCTGACTAAACTCCTTTTCCACCACGGCTTCTCGCCGCACAGGTCACGTCTAACTCTACAACTTGTTGTTCCTATTACTTTGGAGGTCCCAATGACCACTCCCCAGCTCTCGAAGTTTGCCGTCACGCTCATTTCGCTGCTCGTGTTGCTCTCCGCCATCGCCGCCGCTCAGCTCAAGATCGGCTCCGGCAATACCGCCTTCGCCGACCCGCCGGTGCCGCACCCGCACACGACACCCTGCGTAGTCACGCTCTATAAAGGATTCAAGTTCGCCAACTTCAATGCCCAGAGCTTCACCTACACGCCGCCCGCCGCCTGTCCCGGCCCCTGGGCCAAGGTAATTCTCGAAGCCAACTTCTCCGTCACTAAAGGAATCCAATACGACCGCACCGCCAACATCTGGATCGGTCCCACCAACATCTACTTCGGCACCACCTCCGAGCCCGACCCGAGCGACGCACGCCACTGGCACGTCGAGCGCGACCTCACCGACTACAGTTCCATCTTCACCGTGGCGCAAGACGGTACCGTGGATCTCGGCAACCTCGTGAACTCCACCTACACCGGCGTCCTCCACGGCTCCGCTCAGATCTTCTTCTACCCGCTGGCGCAGGATCAACTGCCGCCCCGTACCGCCGATCAGGTCATCGCTTTCTCCTCTGGTCCCACCGGAGGCACCGTCGGTCTCAACAACACCACCAGCCTGCTTGAACAAACTCTAACCTTTCCCACCAACATCACCGATCTCTACTTTGACGTCTTTGCCCAAAGCCAGTCCAACGACGAATTCTGGTACACCTGCGTCCCCAACGACGTTGCCGGGGAACTTTTCAGTTGCAGTAACACCGCCTTCCGCGAGTCTGAAGTCACCATCGACGGCACTCCCGCCGGCGTAGCGCCCGTCTATCCCTGGATCTTCACCGGAGGCATCGATCCCTTTCTGTGGATTCCCATCCCCGGCGTTCAGACCATGAACTTCCAGCCCTACCGCGTCAACCTGACGCCCTTTGCGTCCCTGCTCGACGACGGTCAGCCCCACACCGTAGCCCTGAGCGTCTTCAATGCCAACAGCTATTTCTCCGCCACTGCCTCGCTCCTGCTCTATCTCGACTCCGGATCCACGCAGATCAGCGGAGCCGTAACCGAGAACACGCTAGCCGTGCCCGTGCCCAACATCACGGAGAACATTCACGTCGCAAAAAACGGCAACCTCACCGGAGCCGTCAACACCCGTGCATCCCACACCTTCCAAATCTCCGGATACGTCAACACCTCTCACGGTCCGGTCACCACCACCGTCGCCCAGGATATCCACTTCTCCAACCTGCAGTCCTTCAAAATCCAGCCCGTGCTCTACGAGCAGAACATCAGCCAGAACACCACCATCCATTCCGTAGTAACCACAATCAACGCCGGCGGCCATTTCACCAACACTGTCAACCATAACTGGCCGCTCAAGGTCGACATCAGCGTGGCCTATAACTCCGACGGCTCCGGAGTCCAAACCACCACCATCAACCAGTATTACGAGAGAGATCAGGAGGCGCGCCACAAAGATCAGGCCACATCCTTCAGTCTGCTGCAAGACCGGGTTATCACCACCGACGCGCTCGACTTTAGTCCCAGCTTCTCCATCACCGGCAACCAGAATCAGTCCAGCGCGCAAAACTATTTCGCGTCCAACTCTTCGGGATACTGTTACAGCCGCGACCTCACCGCCGCTGCCAACGTCCTGACATCCATCACCAATGGCAAAGGCTGCAACTGAAATTGGAGGCTATCTCGTAGATCGTTTCGGGAAGGGCAGAGCTTGACAGAGTGCGCGGAAATAACTCACTAAATATGAGCCTGCCCCTTTCTGAGTGATGCAAGACTTTGGCTTGCGCAGGCTCTTGGGAAAGGGCACGGCTCTACAGGCTGCGGAAAAACTCCGGTTTCGTATCAGGGTATCGCTTTAGCGATTACCGTAAGTCCTTCGAAATCAGACGCCCCTTTAGGGGTGGCTATCGAGCATCGAATTGTCCGCCGCCTCTTTAGCCGTGCCTCCCGGACCAATAAAAACGCGGGCTCTAGCCCCCGGAGAGCCGGCGATCGAGGTATCGCCTGGACGCGGGGGCTACCTTGGGACCCTCACTGCTGCGAAGCGTTTTTCTCCAACTCCATGCTCACTTTGACGTCACCACCGGCTAGGTTGATTGTCCGCTGCCAGGACTTGTAACCACTCTTGCTCACAACCACCGTATGTTGCCCGGCGGCGAGCTCAACGGCGGACGGCGTGTTTCCCCGGAAACTGCCATCCACATCGATGTCAGCTCTCTCCGGGATCGATTCAACCAATAACTTCTGGCCCGTGACTTTCGCAACTTCCGGCGCGGGCGTGGGCGACTGGCTCGCTGCGGTCTCATCTATGCCTGGTTTCCCCAGTAGCGCGCTCGCCTTCTGGATCTCTCTGGGCTTCATTTCCTCAAACCTATTCCAGATGTTGTCGCATTTCGGAAGGCCGAACCCCTTGTGCCATTCCATCTGGTAATAATAGGTTTGGCCCGGGGCCACGGAGCCCGTTATCCCCTTGTCCTTACGACTATCATCGCTGAAAACGTGAGTTCCGGCCGTGACGTCGGTCTGCCACACGTGCCACTGAAAAATCTGGTGGACGGTGACGCCGTCAATTTGAATGCTCGCCTGTTCCAGACAGTTCTTAAGAGGGACTGGCCGGGCATAGTAGAACACCACCTTGGCTTTCCCCTGCTGCCCGTTTGCATTTGAGCCGGCTGCAGGCGTTTGGGCGTACGCGCCAGATACCAAAAGCAAAAAGAATGAAAACGCTAAGACCTTCCTCATCAATCCACCTCCTCCGGTAGTTGCCGTGCTTCAATGAGCAAACCGATGTTATTGATTCCCAACAGGCAAATTGTAAGTCTGGTCAACTGGACCGAGGGTTCGATAAGGCGACCTTAATGAAACCGAGGTAACCCCTCCCTGGTACGAGCGTGGCCGTGCAACGAGACGTTCAGCATCCGGAAATGCGGAAAGGCCCATGGGGTGGCCGGGTGGATGGGTGAAATCCCCAAGCTTCTGAAAGAATCCGGTTTTGCCTTGCTTGTGAAGGGGCGCGGCTCTAGTCCAGAACGTCAGAAAACTGGCTCATGGCAGTCTTGAAAGCCCAAGTGCTCAGCTCTTCCAAAGGACTGCTCAGTAGATCTTCCGAGAAGATCTCAACGCCCCAGGGACCGGCGTAGCCCGTTTTTTCAACCGACCCGATAAAGCCCTTGATATCGAATTCCCCTTGGCCGCAGAACCTGCGATTCACAATGAGCTCCCGGCGTGTGCCCGCTGACAGCTTAAACCTGCCATCGTCGACCTCGGCTCCAAACACATACTGCAACGGGATGCGCCCTACTTCTTCATAAGAGATGCCCAGATTCAGAACGTGCCAGAGATCAAGCATAATGCCGCCATTTTTTGCGCCTGCGCCCTCCACCATGGTCAACACGTCCTTGAGGGTGTGGACCATCGAAACCGCCATCGGCTCGAAAACGATCCTCGTCCCGTGTTCAGCCGCTTCCGCGCACAATGCAGCGAATGAGTCGATCAGACGGGCCATGGAGCACTCCCGCCCATAAAAATCGCCGACTTTCACCTGTCTTGCCTGCAACGCTTCGGCCGCTTCCAGCAGCTTCTTTTTCTGCACATCGGACTCTTTCTTCCGCTCACCGTCGAGAAACCAATCCGTCAGAAACTCAACCTCCGTATACCGCATTCCGTTGTCGTCGAGGATCTGTTTCATCTCCTTCAGGGTTCTGCGCTTGAGGATATGGTCCAGATCCGCATGCCATATCCCCATGCCGGTGAATCCGGCGCGGGCCGCGGCTTCCACCCTTTCCTGGAAGTCATACGGGCTGTACTCCGGTCCCGCGCCCGGGAAAACCCCCGCGATTGTCCAATAGGCAGCCGTGAGTTCGGGTCGCGGTTTCATCTAAGCTTCACCTGCTCGCCGCAGCCTCGCGACAGCAAACAGCGCCACGATGACACGCACAACCTCATGCCAACTCGTGCCTCTAGCGTCAGCGGAGCACTCTCCCTGTTCATTGCGAATCAATCTCATGCGGATTAAATAATAGACCATTCGAAATATCGAACATCCATTTGCAACAACTGAGAATCAGTTGGACAAGCCAATGTGGTCCACGCACGTCGGACAGCGCCAGATCCGTTGTGGCCGTTCCTTCACGCCATCGTGATCCGCGCAATTCACTCCAACACCGCTGCAAACTGAGCACCGGCAACTGTTCCTAACCTGTGCACCCCTTGTGCAAATTCCGGCTGCCAAGCTCAGCCGCGCTGACCGAATTTCTTCGCCCGCTGCTCAAACCCCACTGCTCGTGCACGGACCGCGGTTTCCCCTCGACCCCTGCTTGATCCCTCTTCATCGCGTCTAATTCGTGGACCGGAATTCCACCGTTGCACAATTCTTGTGGTATTGACCCTCCCTCGCAGTGCGCGTACAGTCGCTCCACCTGATGCAAGTATCCCCGAGCGGCGACCGTGCTCGGTCAAAATCCGAGACCTGAAAGCCAGCAACGAATATCGGCATTGAGAGGTGAAGGAAAGTTTTTATGAATCTTGAAAGCCAATGGACCGTCTATCGCACCCGTTTCCTGGTGCGCGCTCGTCAACTCTCCGAACCACTCGTCTTTACCGACTCTCTCGGCCGCGAACAATCCGGCCGCCCCGGCGACTACCTCGTCGAGTCCTCGGAAGGCATAATACGCATCACCAGCCAAGCCCTCTTCGAAGACATCTATGTGCCTCTCGCACCCGCTCATGGAACTCCCGCCGTCCCCGTCCGGCCCGCCTCTCGCGCCTCGCCACAAATTCGTGCCCGTGCCACCGCATAAGGCCAGGTTTCAGAGTTTCAAGGTTTCAAGGTTTCAAAAAAGGGCTCCCGTAGGGTTCAGACCTTGAAACTCTGAAACCTTGAAACTTTGAAGCCTGGCTTCTTCAGGCTTCTTTCCCAAATCGATACCCTTACAACTTTCGGGCTACAAGATATTGTGTTTCCCTCTTGACAGGCACCATATACGGGAGTACGTTAAGCATCCCGAGCAGTTTTTTTGCAGACCTCCTCAAGGGGGCTACGACTGCAAACGCACCGGGGCGAGACTGAAAGTCGAGGTGACTTCGCGTCTTTCCCCCTTCACGGGAAACCATCCCTCCGGAGTGGATGGAAATCAGCGGTGACTTCCCCCCGGCTTGGCCCCGTCCGGCATCCCCTCGGGGGGTTTCATCAACGGAACAGAAATTCCGCGGCTGCAGCTGCTCCCCCGACCGGCCCAGCTTCCGTCGCGCTATTAGGAGCCCCCGATGGAAGGTTTAATCAAACTCGTTGCCGCCTCTTTTGCCCGTCATGGCATCGAATGCCCAGCCGCCGATTCTCAGTTGGCCCGGCCCGTCGAACCGAAGTTCGCAATACCCCTCTCTGAGCCAGCCCTGCCCACCGAACTCCTGGAGCACAATTTCCGAAAGAGCCTGCAGGCCGATCCAGCTCCATAGGATAGAGACGGTGCTCGCCCCGTCTTTGCATGCGGCGGCAAAACTCAGGCATCGCACCAGGGTACCGCTTTAGCGATGCCCGTAAGCTCTTCGAAATCAAACGCCCCTTTAGGGGCTCGGCGCCGGGAAGCATAGGCCATCTGTTTCGCCGCGCTCACCAACGCGATTGAGAAAATGACGTACTAAACCGCAAGATCGACTGCTTTTTGCCATCATCTAATTAGGAGAAGGAAATGCCCGAAGTGCGCGACCAAATCAAAACTCAATCCGCTGCCAGCACTACTAAGAAGAAGGCCCAAGGCCTGACCTTCCGCCGTCTTTTCACCAAGTCCGGTGTCTCCCCGTACGGCGAGGTGGAGTGGGAACTCCGCGACGCTCAGATCACCGACTCCCAGGGAGGCATGATCTTCGAGCAGAAAAATGTCGAGGTCCCCAAAGACTGGTCCATGACCGCGACCAACATCGTCGCCTCGAAATATCTTCACGGACAAATCGGTACCGATGAGCGCGAAACCGGAGTGCGCCAACTCGTAGCCCGAGTCGCCGAGACCATTCGCGACTGGGGCATGAAAGACGGATACTTCCGCAGCGCCGACGACGCCGCCACCTTCCACGACGAATTAGTCCACCTGCTCATCCGCCAGCACGTGGCCTTCAACTCGCCCGTCTGGTTCAACGTAGGCTGCGAACGCGTGGAGCCCAAGTCCGACGCCACCAACTGGCACTGGAACTTCACCACCCAGCAAGTGGAATTCTCCGCCACCGGATACACCCGCCCGCAGTGCTCCGCTTGCTTCATTAACTCGGTGCACGACTCGCTGGATTCCATCCTCACCCTGGCCAAGACCGAAGGCATGCTCTTCAAGTGGGGATCTGGCACCGGCACCAATCTCTCCCCGCTGCGCTCCTCCACCGAAGTTCTAAGCGGAGGTGGCACCGCCAGCGGCCCGCTCAGCTTCATGAAAGGTTTCGACGCCTTCGCCGGAGTCATCAAGTCCGGAGGCAAGACGCGCCGCGCCGCCAAGATGGTCATCCTGAACATCGACCATCCCGACATAGTCGACTTCATAGAGTGCAAAAGCAAAGAAGAGGCCAAAGCCCACGCGCTGGTAGCCCAGGGATACGACGGATCGCATCCCGACTCCGACGCCTACAGCTCTATCTTCTTCCAGAACGCCAATAACTCCGTCCGCGTAACCGACGACTTTATGGTAGCCGTAATGCGCGACACCGATTTCTCCACCCGAGCAATCGTCGACGGCCGAGTAGTCAACACCTACAAAGCCAAAGACCTGCTCCAGAAGATTTCCGAGGCCACCTGGCAATGCGGCGATCCCGGCATGCAATACGACTCGACCGTCAACCGCTGGCACACCTCGAAGAACACAGCCAGAATCAATGCCAGCAATCCCTGCAGCGAGTACATGTTCCTGGATGACTCCGCCTGCAACCTGGCCAGCCTGAACCTGCTGAAGTTCGCGCCCAACGGCACATTTGACGTAGAAGCCTACCGGCACGCCGTAGACGTAGTAATCACAGCGCAAGAAATCCTGGTAGACAACGCCGGCTATCCCACGGAAATGATAGGCAAGAACTCGCACGACTATCGCCCGCTGGGATTAGGTTATGCCAACCTGGGCGCGCTCTTAATGGCTGCTGGCCTTCCCTACGACTCCAATGCTGGACGCGACTATGCCGCCTGTGTAACTGCCATCATGTGCGGCGAAGCCTATCTGCAATCGTCGCGCATAGCCGAGCAGTGCGAGCCACTAACTCCCATCACCGACACAGTCCAAACCAGACTGGGAGTAACCACCGCCGAAAGTATGCCCGGAGCAGCGTGCCCAGGCTGGTACATCAACCGCGAGCCGTTCTTGGACGTAATAAGAATGCACCGCGCCAGCGTAAACAACATCAACCAGGCAAACGTTCCATCATCTCTCTACGAAGCCTCGAAGCAATGCTGGGACGAAGCCTTGTCTCACGGCGAAAAGCACGGCTACCGCAACTCCCAGGTAACCGTCCTGGCTCCAACTGGAACCATAGGTTTCATGATGGATTGCGATACGACTGGCATTGAGCCTGACTTGGCGCTTATCAAGTACAAGAAGCTGGTTGGCGGCGGCATGATTAAGATCGTCAACAACACTGTCCCTGGCGCGCTCTTCAAGCTCGGCTACACGCATGAGCAGACCGACGCGATCGTCTCTTACGTGGATGCGACCGGCACCATCGAAGGCGCTCCGCACGTTAAGGACGAGCATCTGGCGGTGTTTGATTGTTCATTCAAGCCGGCGAAGGGCACTCGCTCCATTCACTACATGGGACATCTGAAGATGATGGCCGCGGCTCAGCCATTTATCTCTGGAGCGATCTCGAAGACCGTGAACCTTCCGAATGCGGCGACGGTCGACGATATTTCCGAAGCTTTCATTCAGGCCTGGAAGTTAGGCCTGAAAGCGGTAGCGGTATATCGCGATGGATGCAAACAGTCGCAGCCACTTTCCGCGGCTGGCACCAAGACGGCGAACTCCACCAAGGACGATGCGGCTCGCAACGCTGCCGCTCTGGCGCTGGCTGAAGAGGATAACCTCGACGCGCCGCCGCGCGCCGTGCGTCACCGTCTGAAAGAAGAGCGCATGTCGGTCACGCACAAGTTCAATATCGGAGGCCACGAAGGTTACATCATCGTCGGCCTGTATCCCGACGGCGAACCGGGCGAGATCTTCATCAAGATGGCGAAAGAAGGCTCGACGGTATCGGGGCTCATGGACAGCTTTGCGCTGGCGGTCTCCATCTCGCTGCAGCACGGCGTGCCCCTGAAGCTTTTCTGCGAGAAGTTTGCGCACACTCGCTTTGAGCCCAGCGGATGGTCGAGCCATCCTGAGATCGGCTATGCCAAGTCGATCATGGATTACATTTTCCGCTGGCTGCATTTGCGCTTCCTCAGCGGACAGCAGCAGATGCTGTTCGACAACCTGCGTCCGCGCGCGCTGGGCACGCCCGCTCCGGAAGGCGTCGGCGATCTGAACGGCTCCATTGGTTCGAGCCCAACGACCAGCGACCAACGACCAGCGCCCGGCCCCATTCATGCGGCCGACGCGCTGGCCAGCATGATCGACATGGGCGACGCTCCCAGTTGCCACCTCTGCGGATCGATCATGGTGCGCAACGGCAGTTGCTACAAATGCATGAGCTGCGGCAGCACCAGCGGCTGCAGCTAATGCGGAACATATCAATCCGATCGATGATTAGCACCTAGATGTACATGATCTTTATCACAGAAGCGCCGCGTGTTAGGCTTGCCTTTGCGGAACAGGCCTATTCAAAGCTCTCCGCTTGACGCTTACCTGTACGGAGGGATTATGGGCAAGGAGATAGGTAAACTTTATCAGGATCCGATCTACGGAGCCAAAGTATTAAGTCCATTCGCGGTCGCCATAATAGGCTCGCCGGAGTTTCAGCGTCTTTCGGGTCTCAAACAGTTGGGATTTTCCGATATTGTGTATCGCGGCGCTGTTCATACACGCTTCCAACACTCCGTCGGCACTTATTTTATTTGTAGAACGATTTTTCGCAGGATCGTACAAAACCACGAAAGAATGGGTCTCGATCACCCGGGAGAACCGCTCTCCCGCAAGTTCCGTCATCTTGCCTTGAACGCGGGTGTTCCGAAGGATTTCGAGTCTCCCCAGTCTCGCTGGAGGGGCCTCACGGAAGTCGTCAGTGCCGCAGCCCTGATTCACGATGTCAGCCATGTGCCCTATGGCCATACTCTCGAGGATGAGTTTGCTGGAATCTACGACCGTCATGACGGCCTCGCCGCAGCCAGGCTCTACGAGATGCTTTTTGATCCTAACAGCGGCCTAGCTGACGTGTTTTCCGAAAAGCGCGCCCCGTGGCTCGAACGACTCTCCAATACGGAATTGCGCAAACTTCTATACATCATCCTGAGCTGGAAGGAAAGTATCCAACCCCCTCACGGTTTTGACAAGGAACTTGAGAAAGCTCTCCAAGGCGCAAAACCCGCTGCGCTGTATTGGATATCATGAGAGAGCGATATGAAATGTCGGAGCGTGTTTTCTACCACCACAAGAAGGCCTCCGCAGGCGCAATGTTGGCCCGACTTGTGGAGTTGGTAGGAGAAGAGAATAAACCGAAGGGCGATGAGGGGATCTATCCGGCACCTTGGACCGACGGTAGTCCGGCACCGCCCAGGCGTCATATGGTCCATTTTTCTGATTCCGATTTAATCGACTATCTTGGGAATGTCAAAGAGCGTATGGATCCCGCTGACCTTGAACTGCAAAGAAAGTTGTACATCGGTCTACGATACCGTCGAGAGGAGATGTACCGCACTCTGCTAGTCGTCGACACCGATTTGGTTCACCAGAGCAAGCACTCTGCGGACTATTTTGCGGAAGACCTGAGGGGGCCGAAGGAGAAACCTACAAACCGTGGCCGCAAGCTTCTTGAGGGCGAGCTAACCGCAGCAGCAGGAGCGAAGGAGGGCGACGTTATCGTCTATTGTCCATCCTTGAGCATGCAGTCTAAGCTTGTCGACGCACGACTAGAAATTAATGTTGATCGGATCTTACCACTGCGAGTGCAGCGCGAGTTTACGTACCAGGCAGATCTCGACGTCTTGCAGGGTTACTACGACGATTTATGGAGAGCCTATCTCTTTGTGGCGCCTCGTTTATTTGAGGACCCTACCAAGTGCAAGGCGGTTGTCGACGCGTTTTGTAAGCATTACGACATTATTCCAGCGACAGCGTATCGGAAGGTGCGTCACCACGATTTGGATTTGGGCGAGGGTGTCGTCACAAGCGTGGCCTTTCAAAAGGTCGAGAATTTTCTCGCGAAGTTGGAGCTGAAAGAAATTCCGCCTTCGTTGCTTGGCGACTTGTTAGGACTGGTTGGTTCCGATTCGACATTCCTTTCATCCGTGCGGGCAAATGGGGACGTGAGACAAAGGCTGACCATGTTCCTGCATATTGCAGTTCTGTCGCGCGTCTTGCAGGAAAATGCTGTCACGAAGAGACTAAAGAAGCCGCAAGCAAAAGTCGTAGAAGATTACTGTGCATCGCTGAGGATGGGAGGGAGTCTAGCTCAGCCGTCGGCCCGAGAAAAATTGGTGTCCGAAAACATAGAAGACTTCACAGAGAGACTCCTTGAGGCGGTCCTTAGTGCCGTTAGCTGAGCACAAGATGGCCGGAAGAATGACATGGTAAGCAGAACGGAACGGTACTTCTTGGATCTTTTCCTTGCGTCCTCGCTGCCTGTTGCAGCAGAGCGAGCAGCTGAGTCTGTCAAGATCAAGTTCTGCAGTGACCCATCAGCACTGCCGGTCGATGTGTTTAATCTTGCGCAGGCTAATGGACTTAAGATTTGCCAGGATCTGCCTGAGCGAGGGGCCACTGACGCCGTGCTAATCCCGCGCAAGCATGGATATTTGGTAAGGCTCAGGAGAGATGTCCCCACAGGAAGGAAGCGTTTTTCCCTCGCCCACGAGCTGGGTCACACATTCTTCTACAGAGACAATGGACAAGGCCCACGCCACGCAATAGGGATCCTCGACCGAACTGAACATGAGGCTGAAGAGAGGGCATGCGATCACTTTGCCGGCTTCTTGCTTATGCCGATTGATCGAATTCGAGAACGTTTCCATGGCCTTGCAGGAGATCAACCGTCCGAGTTCTTGAGGCGCTGCGATTCCGCGTGTTTGGACTTCCTAGTTAGCAAGGAGGCTTTTATTCGACACGCTGGTCGGGCCAACATCGACGGGCCTCCTTACTTGGTAGTGCGGTCAAGCTTTAGGCCCAACCCGAGGACGAAGGAGGACCCGGACCTTCGTACCGACTGGTTCGCAACAGTCGGGGGTTGGAGACGCTCGGGGCACGTGTCGACGCATCATCGGCTTTGGCCTATAGGTCTCAAGAGTGCGTGTCAGCTGTATCACGAATGGAGCGCAACAAAGACCAGGGGGGTCTTCGCTCTTGACGGGTTAGGTCACTTGGTGCACAGTCCTGCCGACCTATGTTCATGCCGCGAGGATCTGAGCATATCCATCAATCTCGATAACAAATGGAGACTTACAAGGCAGACTTACATCTCGGCCAATTGTTTATACACCTGGGATAACGCTGAAGGAAGCACCGAGGCTTATGTTATTTCTGTCGCAGCACCGACGGGCGGCGACGCCGTTTGATTTCCGCAGGCCGGCGAGATGCCGGGTGTCGCACCTTTCACGCCTTTCGAAAGCCGGGATTCCACGGTCCTATCCCTCTGTGGACTTTTTGCCTATCCCATGAGCGCTGGCCTTTTTCATCACAAACACCCTGTGAGCGCAATCACAGACATCGATCCCGACTCGAGGCAATAATAGGAATCTGATTTGGGGCAGTGAACAGTGACCGTCAACCAAGACGGACCGCGAAGCTGCCCCAAACCCATTTTCAGCGCAATTTGAGGAGCTAAGTCCTTATCCCGTAATACTTTGCAAATAAGTCCTTTGCTCTCAAATCTTTAGAGGTAGG
>PMMJ01000335.1 GCA_003162255.1 Acidobacteriaceae bacterium
GCCGATTTTTGCGGAGGCACCCCGCTCAACGACGATTGCACGGTAGTAGAACTGGCCTACACCGGCAGCTAGCTTATATCCACACTAACTGGAACTTGTTCTAGTTAGGATTAGTCATCCCCCACACAGATTAGTCGTTCCCCCACACAGATTAGTCATTGCCCCACGCAGATTTGTCATCCCGAGCGAAGCGAAGGACCTATGCATTTGAGCCCGCGACGCACGCTGCGGAGCGCCCAGCTTTGCACTTGATTTTGGGTGGCGCAGCGGTTCACCGCTGCGATCGAGGCGCTCAGTCCCGACGGCTTCAGCCGCTAAGGGAGCAATCCTTGCCCCAAGAATATTCGCTTAAACTTCGCCTAGCCTTTAATCCATAAAATCCCCGTAAGTACAAGAAACAAAAGCGAAAAGTAACGGAGTTATCACCTTCACAAACCAGCGCGGAGGATCACGATGAGACTCCGTGAGAGGGCCAAACCACTCCGCTTGCTTGCCGTGGCAGGGCTAGTTTGCGTCAATGTCTTCGTATGCTGCGCAAGCGTCGTTTCCGACGTGTTCCCCAACTTTGCCCGGTTTTCCCGGTATTTTCAATCCTGATAGGCATCACCATCGGCTCTCCATAAGTGAACAAGGCATTACCGACAGTTACTTTTATCCAAGCTCTATATTCGCGCCGCGTCTGCTTGGTAGTTTCATTCAAAATCTTGCGCGACAACTCGGTTTGTCGGGCAACAAAATTCGTAGCATCAATCTGCTCTTGCCAATTGTTATAAGCAACAATGGTATAGAGAATGACTGCGAGGACGCCAGCTATCTCAAGTGCGCCTTTGAATACGACCCAAACCCATTCTGGTATTGTCTTCTTGGTTTTGTTTTCTATGGGTATGGGTACATCAGTGCGAAGGTCGGCTGTGGTAATTGGCTTAGTTTGATAACGTTTTTCATCGGCCTGCCAATGTGCGCTTACGGCATTTTTCAGGTTCTCAATGCCATCAGCGAGGTGCTGCACGCTGTCCCGTAGGATTTTCTTGACCGCAGCAATAAACAGTGGACTATCGTATTCCATAACTTTGAACGGGGAATGATAGCACCGTCACTACCGACGATAGAATGCCATTCATGAGTTTCTCTAATCGACGTTAAATAGCTTCGACTGCCAATGATATTTCCCTGAGTCTACGCCGAAGCGCTCTTTGGTTGGCGGAGTGTAAGCCGGGTGCCCTACACATTCGCGTTGTTTGCGAATGTGTGGGTGTGCGCACCGCCCCACTCCTCGGAGATTTTTCATCACAATTAATCTGCGGCGGGTGGCCCGTCCTATCGCGAAGCGAAGGGCGGGGCCTTTGATCTTTTTTCATCACAAACGCCCAGTGAGCATCATCACAGACATCAAATCGCCCGTCGGCGACAATTGGGATCGACCTGTGAGTCAGGGCCGAAGTGCGTCCGTCTCCAGAGACGGTCTTCGAAGCTGCACCGGCCCCATTTGCTATTGGCTCTTTGATAACTTTATTTGCGGAAATGAACGGACATCAGCCATTCGCCAAAAACCATGAATTTCCTTGAATCTTAGGAGAATAGAGCGAAAAATCGAGCTAACTCCTTATCCCGGAATACTTTGCGAATAAGTCCTTTGCTCTCAAATCTTTAGAGGTAGGCGTCCCTAACCCCATCATTCCAGAGACGATAAGAAGGGGGTGGGGGGGTAGGGGGGTAGGGGGTACCCCTAGTAAACTACCGTGCCAAAGTGGAACTGAGCCAGCGCCCATCACCGCCGCTCCCTCGTAAGCAATTCCATTTCTTCCGGAGTCTTGGGCCAGTCCTCGCGCAGCAGTCGCGACAGGGCGCGATCGGCCAGCAGCTTTCCTCCTGTCTGACAATTCGGACAGTAGTTGGTTTCGTTGGACGCATAGCGTATGCGCTGGATCTTTGCCTGACAGCGCGGGCACGACTCTTTGTATCGTCCATGCACGGCCATTCCCGGTCGAAACGCCGTGACTTTCTCGGGAAAATCATTGCCCGCCTCGCGCCGCAAGCGCTCTGTCCACTGGAGCAGACTGGCTTGGACCGCCGCAAACAGCCTCTCGATCTGATCTGGCTTGAGCTTTTGCGTCAGCGCGAGTGGCGAGAGTTGCGCTTCGAAGAGAATCTCATCGGAGTAGGCATTGCCGATGCCGCTAAACAATCGCGGATCGGTGAGAGCGCGTTTCAGAGTGTGGTTGGCAGATGTGAGGACCGCCGTAAAGCGTTCCAGATCTGATTCCAGAACTTCCAGCCCGCCGGGGTCGAGCGCCGCGAGCCCCTCTTCTCCGGCTACCACGTGCAGCGACGCGCGTTTTTGTGAGCCTGCCTCCGTCCAGAGCAGAGTTCCGTTGGCGAAGTCGAAGGCCGCCAGACCGCGCGGCGGGGATACCTTCGCATCGCGTTTGCGCCAGTGCAGACGGCCGGCAATCATCAGGTGCAGCACCAGCCAAATGTCGTTGCTCAAACCGATGCAAATTCGCTTGCCCAGCCGGCGCAGTTGAACGACGGTCGTACCCTCCGCGTCCGCTACCGGCGGGGCTGCCGTACGCAATAGAAACGGGCTTGCGATTCGGATACGCTCGAGCCGTTCGCCGAGAATGCGTTTTTCGAGGGCATCGACGTAGACGACAATGTCGGGCAGTTCAGGCACCAGCGAGATCCTCGTGGCAACGCTGATTATCGTACATCCCTCCGCTGAAAGAGGGCAGCAAAGGCAGCAAATTGACAGCAATTACCCGCCCGCTTGAGTCCGGGTCCAACTTGTGTTCTCATAATCCGATAAGCGAGGCCTGTGGGGGCCTGCCGTAGGCCTTAACCTTCAACTTCATCCTCAGAGGAGAAGAACGTATGAACAAAGTCAGCTACCTTCCCAAGGGATACAGTTCAATAACGCCGTACCTCATCATCAAGGGCGCCGCGAAAGCGATTGAATACTACAAGAAGGTTTTCGGGGCGACCGAAATCGAGCGCATGGATGGGCCCAACGGCCGGGTGGGCCACGCCGAGTTGCAGATCGGCACGTCGCGCATCATGCTGGCCGACGAAAATCCCCAGATGGGCGCACGCAGCGCCGAGAGCATCGGAGCGTCTCCGGTGAGCCTGTACCTCTATCTTCCCGATTGCGACAGCGTCGTAGCAAAAGCGGCCGCCGAGGGAGCGAAAATACTGAAGCCGGTCACGGACCAGTTCTACGGCGACCGCTCCGGTTTCATTCAAGACCCATTCGGGCATCAATGGGGCATCGCGACCCACATTGAAGACGTGTCGCCGCAGGAGGTGAAAGAGCGCGCCAGAAAAGCGATGCAGGCCGCCTGACGACAGCGATTCGCTCTTGGCTGGACCCCATGAGGTTTTCCCTGCGTCCTCTGTGATCCCCGCGGTTGAGGTGAGGCTTCAACAGCCTGGGATGGAGGGGAACACAGGGCAGAGCAAATTGTTGCTAAGGGCCAATAGCTGGGGGCCAAGAGCGAGCTTGGCGATGATATCCGCGCTCGCGTAGTTGCAGCCACAACCTTCGAAAGGACTATCTCCATGCTCTCTAGTGGCAATCACTTTCCGAATTTTTCGCTGCCCAACCAGGACGGCAAAATCACCCAGCTTTCCGACTTCGCCGGACACTGGCTCGTCGTTTACTTCTATCCGAAGGACGACACGCCCGGCTGCACCATCCAGGGCAAGTCGTTTACGGCGACCAAGGCCGATTTCGACGCTGCCGGAATCAGCGTCATCGGCGTGAGTGCCGACGACGTGGCCTCACACAAGAACTTCTGCAACAAGTTCGCCTTTACCATCGATTTGCTCTCCGACACCGATGCCAGCCTGATGAACGCGCTCAGCATCGGCCAGGCGGAATGGAAAGGGATGAAGTTCTGGGAGCGCACCAGTTTCGTGGTCGATCCCAAGGGCGTAATCCGCAAGGTGTACGAAAAGGTGAGCCCGGAAGGCCACGAGAGGGTGCTGCTCGACGATATCGCGGGGATGAAGGCGAAGGCTGCCTGAGCCGAAGCTCTATTCCGCCAGCGGATCGATGACGAATTCAGATCCGCCGCCGCTGCTACCAGCGCTGTGCCACGGCCGGCGCAGCGTTCCAGCCAGCCCCTCGGCCATCACCGTGGGCAGGATGCGGTATAGCCGCGAGCGCAGATCGCGATAGCCTTGAATTCCGGCAAAGAGATCGCTCATCAGATCGCGGAAGCTTGTGCTTTGCGCGGTGAGAGACACCATCTTCTCCAGAACGCTGTCGCCGAAAATCTGTCCGCGGTAGAAGCGCTGCGAGACGCGTGCCGCCAGCTTCAACTCGGGAAGCACATCTTCTTGCAACCGGTCGCGGTACTCGTCAGGCCGCCCGGCCAACAACGCGCCAGCGCACAACTCCGCCGATCGCAGCGCGTAGTAGAGACCTTCTCCGGTGATTGGGTCGACCAACCCGGCGCTGTCGCCGATCATGGCCCAACCTTCGCCGCAGACTTCTAGCGTTTCGAAAGTCTGAGTGCGAAACGACGGCAGGATGTGCGAATAAAAGCGGGCGCCGTCCAAGCGCAGGCCATTCGCTTTGAGCCCATGTTCTTCGAGCCAACGCTCTTCCAGCCAGCGTTCCAGAATGCGGCGCAACTTCGCGGTCGAGATCTCGCCCATCTTGCCCGCGATTCCCGCAGAGACATGATCCGTGCGGGGGAAGACCCACATGTAGCCGGTGATCCCTTTCAGAAACTGAATCTGCATCGTAGAACTGCGGCCGGGGATGAAGTAGCCCGCGGTGACCATCAGATCGCTGGGAGAAATCGGCGAGAGGAACTGCGCGCGGAACGGATTGCGCGCGCCCGTTGCCAGAACCAGGTAAGACGCTCGGTATTCACCCTGGGGCGTGATCAGTTGCCAGTCTCCGCTGGTTCCCGCAATCCGCGTTACGCGCTCGTTGCACACGTCGGCGCCGGCGCGCCGGGCTCGCTCCAGCAATAATCCATTTAGCGCCAGTCGGGAGAAGATCGCGACCGGGTACCGCATGTGAAAGCGCGCCCGCTGTCCCAACGGACTGATCAGCTCGCAGTGTTCAACCGGATTGCTCGCGCTCGCCGCCTCCGCCAGAAACGAATATTGCTGCAGCGCTTTGTGGGTGAGTCCGCCGCCGCAGGGCTTCTCCCATGCGAGCTTTTCGTCAAAGAGGAGGACCTCTCTGCCGTCCGCTGCCAGCAGCGCGCCCGCCAGAGCGCCCGCGGGACCACCTCCGACAATCGCAATGGGGAACTGCGCGCTCATGTTCAAATCGTGGATTTTGCCCAGCAAGATACAGCCTCGCCAGCGAGCGGCCACACTCCACCGCCGCGCTTGCGAGTTGTCCCCAAGGCGGGGTTGGCTAGGATTCCCGCGCGTGCGCGAGCTTGCCGGTTACTGCAGCCGGGTAGCGCCGTTGAGTCCCAAATAAATGAACAGTCCCGCAATCACCAGGATCATGGCGCCCGACAAAGCGCCAAGCACCTTGACGATCGGTGTGAGCTTCCGCATCTTGTTCAGAACCTCCACTTGATCCTTNNATTATGAGTATTCCCGTCAGAATACCCCACGCGACAAGCAGCCCGAACATAGGAGACATACGCCACCTCGGAGCTGAGATCGAGCCAATTCCCGAAGTTGCCTTAAGCCCCAGCGAAAACTGTATGGCCATCCGCTGGCGTTCGGGTACAGGCCCCTACTGCGGATGATTATAGACCCGTTGGCAAGAGGGGGGCGCGACTTCTTTCCCGTCTGATGCATCTAACAGGCAGATTCGGGAAGAAGTACCAGCTTCGGAAAACCTTGCCGAGCCGGTCGTACCCTTTGTTATAATGAGCAATCACAAGGAGATCAACCGATGGCAACTACCACCGTACCCGATGTACAGCCCAAAACCGCGGCGCCAGTCCTGACCCCCGCCGCGATTGCCAAGGTCAAAGAGATCATGGCCTCGCAGACGCCCCTGCCCGCGGGATTGCGGTTGTCCGTAGTCGGCGGCGGTTGCTCCGGCTTTCAATACTCCATGGCCTTNNAAGAGCACCTGCGGCTGCGGATCCTCGTTTAACGTTTAGGCTGAGCGATTGGACATTTCTGGTTTCAGATCAAGCCCCGCTTGCTTTGCGGGGCTTTTCTGTTGCTGGAGTTATGGAATCTATTGTTGAGGTGGCGTCTGCCCTGAATTCGGCGCAGGTTGCGCCGGCTGGCTCTGGGGCTGGCTGCTGTTCGGCATTAGACCCTGCCCC
>PMMJ01000532.1 GCA_003162255.1 Acidobacteriaceae bacterium
ACGGCGGAGTCCCGCATCTACAACGAATTTTTCGTCGCCGTCGATGGCGGCACCGTGCGCGGCGGTTACGCACTCAAAACTCAGGAATTCTTTTTCCCCGACGGCGAGATTCGCTCCCTCGGCTACTATCACCATCCCCTGTCCGAGGGCATCGTCAACAAGGCTCATGCCATCGTCGGCACGTTGCTGCTGCGCGACGCGATGCAGCGCGCGCCGCTGCTCTACTGTCTCGGCATGGGCGGATATGACCGACCGTTGCCGCGGATGCTGGTTCGTCTAGGATGGGCGCATTGCCTGGTACCGTTCTTCTTTCGTGTCGTCAATCCCTCGCGCTTTCTAAGAAATATGCAGACCCTGCGCTCGTCGCCGTCGCGGAAGTTCTTGATGGACCTGGCGGCCTACAGCGGCGCCGCATGGGCCGGCTCGAAGCTGTTCCAGGGTTATCGCGTTCTGCGAGCGCCACATTTGCCCGCCGCCGAATGCCGCGAAGTCGCGAGTTTCGAAGCCAGCTTCGGACAAAATGAGTCCGCCGGGAGCATGCAGTCTCTTTGGGAGGAAGCGCGGCCGAGTTGCTCGTTCACGGCAGTGCGCGATGCCGAAGTTTTGCGCATCTTGTATCCTCCGGCGGAAACGCACCTCACGCGCCTGGTCATGAAGCGCAATGGCGCCGCAATCGGATGGTCAGTGGTCGGCGAGCGCCGCAAGGACGAAAAATACGGCAACCTGCGGGTCGGGTCGGTCGTCGACTGCTTCGCGCCTCCCGGAGAATTATTCTCAGTTGTACGCGGCGCTACCGAGACACTGGAGCGCCAGGGCTTCGACCTGATTCTCAGCAATCAGAGTCACCAGGACTGGGGCGAGGCGTTCAAGGCCGCGGGCTATCTGGCGGGACCGTCGAATTTTCTTTTCGCCGCTTCCAAGAAGCTGGCGGAGTTGCTGGCTCCATTTGAACAGATACGTCCGCGAATGCATCTGACGCGCGCCGACGGAGACGGACTGCCGGCAAATTTCTAGAGTAGCTGTTAGCTCTCTTACCGTCGTTCTCAGGCGCATCATCTTCACTGCGCCACGTGGACTATTTCCGCCGCTTCTTCTTTCGTTTCGGTGGCGAGTTTGTAACCTAGTTGTTTCATGAGCGGGCCCCAGTGGGCTTCCATGTAAGCGACAGTCTCTTCCGGGAGAACGTCTCGCCATCCGCCGGAAGACGCTTCGCGGATGTAGGGTTTATCGGAGCGGGTGCGGGAAGTGGCTACCCATTTCTTGCCCTGCGTCTCTTCCATTTTGCGCATGTTGGCGGCGGAACTTCGCTCGATGGCTTGGTTGATGCGCTCCGGGTCGGGGTCCAGCAACAGGAATTCGGCTACACGCGCCAGTTCGCGCTGCTGATTTTCGTGTATATCTTCGTAGCGCATAAAAAGGAAGCCGTCGTGTCCCAGGCGCGTTGCCAGCCAACTGTTGACGCTGTCGGCCCAGGACCCGACACGAGGCCAAGAACTGCCGTCCATCCAACCCGGAACCCATTCCTCAATCGGGCAGCCTTCGCGAATCGAACGCATCTTCAGCTCCCAGTGATAGTTGGAAATGGCCACGTCGCGCGGATCGCGCACAATGTAGATGACCCGGGGGTAACGGGCGTCGAAGGCCTCATGGCTTTTGATCAAGCGCGGACGAGGGAGGCGGCGCAGCACCCAGTCGGCGTTCTTGTACATGTCGGGAACAAGACGCTCCACGTTGAGGAAAGTAATGGGCTCATTCGGGTTGACGAAATTGCCGACCAAAAAACGCATCCAGGTGGTGCCGGAACGCGTATAGGACGTGATGAAAACGTCGTCGTCGAAAATGGTGATTTCACGCTCGATCAGGGTACGGCGAGACAGCACGTCATAAACTCGGGATAGATGCCGAAATGCTCTGTTGAAAAATAACGCCAATCGGGGCTCCTTGGAATGTTTGCATTCTCCGTCCCAGCTCTTCGTCTTAAGGTCCTTGCCCTATTCGCCGGCCGGGCTGGTCTCGGCGACCGCGGCACCCTGCGCGATCACATCGCCAAAGTGCGATTGTGGAATGAAAGAAAGCCATCGCCTTATTATACAATTGTGTCTATAATGTTACTAGACATTATCGACAGGCCAAGCGACTAGCAGGAGTGGGAAGAACATGCCCAGACCACCCTTCAAAAAGAGACTTATGCGCGATGTCTTTCGCTGCATTTCGCTTTTGAATGCGCCGGTCTATCTTTGGCCTTACTTTTCCCGCGAAGCCGGGGCTGAGTATGGCGTTGGTTTTTTCCGCAAAGCGCACTTGCTCTGGTCGATGTTCCGGAACCGCTTCCGCATCGTAACCGCTTCCGGCTTTCTCGACCACGTAGTGATGGTCACCGAGATCCTCAAGATCCCCCGGGACGTGAAAGGGGTGGTGGTCGAGTGCGGGAGTTACCAAGGCGGGAGCATGGTCAACTTTTCGCTGGTTTGCGCGATGGTTGGCCGTGAATTGCATGTCTTCGACTCCTTTGCCGGCCTGCCCGAACCCTCGGAGGCGGAAAAACTCCACAAGGTGCTCTCGATACGTAATATCAGCACGTTTCAAAAGGGCGACTGGTGTGGGACCATCGAAGTTGTGACGGAGAACATTCGGCGCTACGGCAGTTTATCGGTCTGCCGTTTTCATCAGGGGTACTTCGACCAAACCTTGCCTCAGTTCAGGGAACCAGTGGTGTTCGTCTTCTGCGACGTGGACCTGCGGACCTCCCTGGAACCGTGTGTCGAAAACCTGTGGCCGCTTTTGCAGGACCACCGCATGCTGTTCACTCACGAAGCCCATCACATGGAAATCGCCGGTTTGTTCTTCGAGCCGGAATGGTGGCAGTCACGAAATCTGGAAAAGACCCCGCCCGGACTCGTCGGCGGCGGCTCGGGAATTGGCTTATACGTCTCCGACAAGGGCCGATTCCAGAGCGCGCTTGGCTTTGCCGTTAAGAATCTTCAGGTGACAGACTTGGCATCCAGTGGCCCCGAGGCCGCTCCGTGGCCCGTGGTAGTGCGTCCTATCCTTACTCGAGAGGAGCACTTCGACAATTCAGGCACTCTCGATGGCCCGCCCTCTGTAACGGTGTCGGCTGCGTCAAGCAACACGTAGCGGATCGACAGGCCGGCTGATTCCAACTCCAGGAAGTGCTGTCTTCACTTCGCCGCGTGGGTTATTTCCGGAGTTTCTATTTCCATTTCTTTGGACAGCTTATAGCCGAGTTGCTTCATGATCGAGCCCCAGCGCGCTTCCATGTAGGCGACGGTCTTTTCGGGAAGGACGACTCGCCATCCGCCGGACGACGCTTTACGGACGAAGGGCTTGTCGGAGCGGGTGTGGAATGTAGCGACCCATTTCTTGCCCTGCGTCTCCTCCATTTTGCGCATGTTCGCGGCGGAACTTCGTTCGATGGCTTGGTTGATGCTCTCCGGATCGAGATTGAGGCCCATAAACCGGGCTACTCGCGTTAGTTCGCGCTGCTGATTCGCCTGCAAATCTTCATAGCGCATCAGGAGGAAGCTATCGTGCCCCTGGCGCGTCGCCAGCCAACTGTTGACATGGTCGGCCCAGGAACCGATGCGCCGCCAAAACTTGGCGTCCATCCACAGCGGAACGAATTCTTCAATCGGACAACCCTCCGGAATCGAGCGCAGCTTCATTTCCCAGTGATAGTTGGAAATGGC
>PMMJ01000414.1:0-5176 GCA_003162255.1 Acidobacteriaceae bacterium
CAGACTTGCACCACGGGCTGCTATGCCAATGAGGAGTCCCCGGACTGGGTGAATTCACTGCAACATTCCGTCAACGATGATTTGCCGACGCAAGGCTCCCACATAGGAGCGGAGGTGGCGCTGGGCACCATGAGCACCGTTTCGCTGAATAAGAAAGCGCTAGCGGAAGGCGAAATGGCGGTGTAGCTATACACCGATTATTTTGGTCCTTCGCTGTTCAAGCACTTGCAGTTAACGCAACAGACAGCTTGCAACTTTGGACAATCTTGGCCGGAAGTGGTGTGGATTCCGATCTGCTACTACTTTGACACGACGGTTCGCCACTCGCTAGGTCTGGACTGGGGCGACCGCGGATATTGGAAAGTGGTTGCTCCGCATGAAGTCGCGCATCAATGGTGGGGACACACGGTCGGCTTCGCTTCCGGCCGCGACCAGTGGATGAGCGAAGGCTTCGCCGACATGTCCGCATCTCTTTACATCAGCATGATCGAGAAGAATCCGAAAAAATTCACCGAATTCTGGAACGACGAGCGCGAGCTGTTGCTGGAGCGAAACGCCCAAGGTTTTCGTGCTATCGACGCCGGCCCCTTAACCATGGGATACCGGGCCAGTAACTCGCGTACAGGATTTGACGTAACTCGTCGGCTCATCTATCCCAAGGGCGCATACATTCTGCACATGATGCGCATGATGATGTGGGACCGCAAGACAGGCGATCAGAATTTCAAAGCCGCCATGCAGGATTTTGTGAAGACTTATTCGGGCAAAGCGGCCACCACCGAAGATTTTAAGGCGATGATGGAAAAACACATGACGCCTGAGATGGATCTCGAAGGCAATCATCGGCTGGACTGGTTCTTCAACGAATACGTCTACGGCACCGCCCTGCCCACCTACAAGTTCGACTCCAGCTTCGACCAGGACGCAAACGGCGACGTTGTATTCGGCTTCAAAGTCACGCAATCCGGCGTGGATGATAAGTTTCGGATGCTGGTGCCCATCTACCTCGAACTGGCGGATGGCCAAACCGTGAACCTGGGCCGGGCGCGCCTCATCGGGAACACCACGGTAGATCAGAAAGTCCCGCTGAAGGGGCTGAAAGACATGCCCAAACGAGCGCTGGTGAATTACAACGACGATGTGCTGGCGTCGAACTAGTAGAGTGATCGCGTAACGAGTCATACAATGGAGCGACGGGCGGGGACGCCCGGCGCTCCACCGGCAATCTCAAATCGAACCGTTGTAATAATCTCGCGGTCACGGTACTAGCAGGCGGCGGCAAGACTCAGGTTCACATCATGGGTGCACCGGGTCGGTGAGTTCCAAGCGAGTTCCCTTGGCGAGACGCCCTAGAAGGGTCTTCGACTGCAGGAACACTTTGGCCTCGAAATACAGCGGGTAAAGGATGCGCATGAGGTTGAGCCTCGCGTCCAGGCGAGTCGATCTCGCGCCCTGCGTCGTCAGCGGGTAACCGAATTCCTCCAAACCGTCTCCGATCAAAGCTTCCAGTGCGGCAGTCTCCGCTGGCGAGAGCTTGGTTCTCCATCGCCCGACCGGGCTGAAACTCTCCGCGCTCGATTCCTCATTCCACACCGTGTTCGGAGAGGCCACGCGCCCGATACCGGCCTTCTGAATGCGGTCGTAGTCGAGGTCGTGGTCCAGAAACTCTCCCAAAGCCGTCAAGGTTTTCTCGGGATGGCAAACCAGATCTTCGTAGCGCACTTCGATGTAGTCGGCAGGAAACTTCCGCCCGTAGCGTCTTCCCTTCCGCACCGTCCACTGCCAAAGCAGCGCCCAGGCGAAAAGGCCCCGTTCTTGCGCCCACAGCAGGGGACGGCCACCGTGTTGCTTCTTCATCGACAGCGCGGCATCCCGGCCATCGCGAACTACATGCACAAACAGAGCGTCAGGAACTTCCCGTTTGACCGCCGGCATATACATGATGTTGTCGCAATCGTAGACCGCCCAGCGCTCGACCCCGGCACGGCGAGCGACTTCTCCCAGCGTAATTCGCAAAAAGTCGCCGCCACTTCTGCATTCTTGCAGGATCTTCGAGCGAAGGTCCTCGGGGGCGAGGCCAGTCCGCCGGAAGGCTTTGCTCCGCAGCCAGATCTTCAGCAACTTCTCACGATTCTTAGGAACTGACGGGTCCCCACACATCGGAAGCAACTGCGTGTGCACATAAGGAGCGGCGTGATAAAGGGGAAATCCGCCGGCTGAGAGCAGGCTGTCATAAAGCAGAGCGGTGCCAGAGCGGTGGCAGCCAATCACGAACACCGGTGAATTTCTGCGTGCTGTCATCGCCATTTCATTCTCGATTCCCTGGCGCTTTCCCGCCCCCATCGCCTTCGGCCGCTCGCGGTTCCGGGCTTGGCATCGGCGTCCCCAGGTTACCGCCTTTCGTGGTTTTCATCGAAATTTAATGGTATGTTCATCACTCCATAACACTATCAGATTCTCAATTTATGTCTATGGACGTACTAGGATTTCCGCAGGAGCCGTTCCCCGCGAAATGACAAGCCTATTCCTATGAAGTGCAGATTGTTGCACTTGGTAACTCTGAACGCAGGAGGCGTCCGACAGGTAAGTTATTTATTCACATTCCTGTAACAAAACTCGCAAAATGGCCCCCGCCTTGCAGTGACATGTTTTTATGTCTATCACATTAGTAGGGTTACTAGGAAAATGCCGCCGTTCGTCGTGGGAGCCTCCCTTCCCTCCCACCGAGACTTCATGGCTGGCAGCAAGGGTCGAGTAGCGCGTCCCTGATGTTTTGCCTTTTGTAGCGGATTCACAGCGAGAACGGCGGACGATCGCGGTTCCGGAGCCCGAAGAGAGAAAACGAACATGGGAAAGCTGATTTTGGTGAGACATGGACATACTCCACTGAATAGTCCCGGAAGGGACGAGAGACTCCGCTCTTGGCTGGACGTGCCCCTGGACGACAAGGGACTGGAGGAGGCCGTAAGGACGGCGGACATGCTCGCCAACTACCCCATCGGCATGGTTTATTGCTCGGACCTGCGCCGTGCCCGTCAGACTGCCGAAGTCCTGCGCCGCCGTGTCAAGGCTCCTGTGGTGGCGACCAGCGAACTGCGCCCGTGGAATCTGGGCGCATTCGGTGGCCAAAGGGTGAGCGATGTACTCCCTTTCCTGAATCTACTCAACCAGCGACCGGATCTCGCTGCCCCCAGCGGCGAGTCCTTTTATCAGTTCTACGGGCGCTACTCCTACCGCCTGACTCAGTTGATGAACCTGGCGGATTCCTCGGAGGGCTGCGTACTGGCAGTAACTCACGTCCGGAATCTGCTCGCGGCTACCACCATCATCGAAGGCGGTGACAGAAACAAAGTGCCCGTGAAGGGCGGACCGAGCACCGGAACCATCAGCATTGTGGAAAAAATCGAGGGCAAATGGAGGATTCTTCGCGATGATGGCCGCCAGGTCGTCCAGCCATCCCGGTTCTCCTCGGAGGACGCGGCACTGATGCCGGATCCTTCCGCCGAGTTGGCCTCCGCTCACAGCGCAATGTCCTGTCCTTAATGGTCTTTCATCAGGGATTGGCTGAGATTCGAAGTCAGGTCAAGCTTGCGATTTTCTTGGGGTCTTCCAGGAAGGCTCGACGTTCCGCACACCCCCAAAAGATGTCGCTCTAGCGTAACCGCCAGCGGGTTCTTGCATCCAAGT
Source organism: Acidobacteriaceae bacterium (assembly GCA_003162255.1). GTDB lineage: Bacteria > Acidobacteriota > Terriglobia > Terriglobales > Acidobacteriaceae > Acidiflorens. The sequence goes on from PMMJ01000414.1 coordinate 3,688, forward strand.
AAACAGGCCGTTTTGCGTGTTATACTGCGTTAGATGGGGTGGCTGGGTCCCTCCACGTCCCTGCCCGAAGGATTTCGAAACATGGCTGGTAGTTCTCGTCGTTCACTCTTCCTGATAGTTTTTGTCCTTGCCACGTTCGGTTTGCTGGGAATGCTGTTCGCGCAGAAGATCAGCCCGGCAACCACGCCCAGCAGCGACTCGGACGTCCGCGACAGCTTGAAGCAGTTCACCGACGTGTATGACACGATCGAGCAGAACTATGCCGACCCGGTGAATCCCGACAAAGCGATTTACAACGGCGCCATCCCCAGCATGTTGCACCAGCTCGATCCGCACTCGAATTTTTTCGATCCGAAGTCTTATTCTGCCCTCAGGGAAGAGCAGCGCGGCAAGTATTACGGCGTGGGCATGACGGTCGGGCCGCGTAATAATAAGGTCATCGTCATCGCGCCCTTCGTCGGCACCCCGGCCTATCGCGCCGGCATCCGCCCAGGCGACATCATCGCCGCCATCGACGGCAAGCCGACCGACAATATGAGCACCTCCGATGTCGCCGATCTGCTCAAGGGACCGAAAGGAACCACCGTCCGCATCACCATGTTGCGCGAAGGCTCCGACAAACCACTCGAATTTGCCGTGGTCCGCGACGAGATTCCGCGCTACAGCGTGGACCTGCACTTCATGATCAAGCCCGGGGTTGGATACATGCACGTTTCCGGATTCCAGGAAACAACCGAGCATGAAGTCGCCGAGGCTCTCGATCAGATGGGCGATCTGAAAGGCCTGATCCTCGATCTGCGGCAGAATCCCGGAGGTCTGCTGAGTGAAGGCGTTGGCGTAGCCGACAAATTCCTGAAGAAGGGACAGCTGATCGTCTCGCACCACGGCCGGTCATCCCCGGAAAAGCGGTATGTAGCCGCCCGCGGCAATGGCGGCAAAGAATATCCGCTGGTGGTGCTGGTCAATCGCGGCACGGCGTCGGCGGCCGAGATTGTAGCCGGAGCCATTCAAGATCACGATCGCGGCCTGATCGCCGGCGAAGTAACTTTCGGCAAGGGCCTGGTGCAGACCGTATATCCGCTCGCCGAAAACACCGGCCTGGCCCTGACCACNNCAGCGCGATTACTCCAACCTCTCGCTCTACGATTACTACTACAATCGTGAAAGCGAGGAGAATAACGCCAGTCATGAAGTGAAGCTAACGGACGGGGGGCGCACGGTCTATGGGGGCGGCGGCATTACTCCCGACGTGAAGCTGACGCCTTACAAGTCGACCAAGTTTCAGGACTCGCTGCTGCAGCATTATGCTCTGTTCAATTTTGCCAAGCACTACGCGCTCACGCACAAGATCACGCAGAGCTCCGAAGTGGACGATGCGCTGCTGCTGGAGTTCCGCAAGTTCCTTGATGAGGAGAAGATTCCTTACACGGAAACGGAGATGATCGAGAGCAACGACTGGCTGCGCGCCAACATCAAGAGCGAACTCTTC
>PMMJ01000414.1:5242-7345 GCA_003162255.1 Acidobacteriaceae bacterium
GTGTCTATGGCTCGAGCGTTTCGCTGCCTCCGAGTGCGCGCCGTCTCTCTGCTGTTGGCGATCACGATGTGTACCGGCGAAGAGCCGCAGCACAAAGGCGGCAACTCCGCATCTCAGCCTCATTCTGCACGCGCGTTCAGCCACAAGAGGAAAATCAAGGGCATTGGCAATTTCGGTGAAGTGACACCGATGCTTTTCCGCGGCGGGCAGCCAACCCATCAAGGTTTCGAAGCATTGGCGAAAATGGGGATCGACATCATCGTGGACACACGCGGCAATCGGACCAACAGCGAGGGAAGAGAGGTGCGCCGCCTCGGAATGCATTATGTTGCGATTCCGTGGCACTGTCCGTTCCCGAACGACGACGTCTTCGTTCGATTCCTGAAGTTCCTCCAGGAAAATCCAGCCAAGAAAGTATTTGTGCATTGCCGGTTGGGCGACGATCGGACCGGGATGATGGTCGCCGCTTATCGGATGGCCGCACAAGACTGGACCGCGGACGAGGCGATGCGCGAAATGCATCGATTTGGCTTCGCGGGAGTTCATAAGGTCATCTGCCCCGGATTGGCGTCATATGAGAAGAGCTTCCCGAAGCACCTGAAGACGAACCCCGCATTCCGACGTCTGCGCTGATTCAGGCTGCCTCAGCGGTCCCGGTTCTCAATTCTCAGCGCAAAAAACACCGGGTAAGAAACTGAGAACTTCGCTCTTGAGTACGGCCTTCGAAAGCCCTAAAGTACAGGAAGCGAAACGCGCGGAGGCGACTCGACTGCCAGCGGCGATCATGATTGGATTTGGGCCCCTAATTTTCGCTCCCTCGATTTTCGTTCCCTGGATTCCCGCGGTGCTGGTGGCGATGGTTGCGGGCATTCTGGACTGGCGCTACCGGCGGATTCCGAACTGGCTCACGGTATCGGGCTTCGCGGCCGGGGTCGTGGTCAACACGATTCTGTTTCGCTGGCCGGGATTGGAAACCGCGTTACTGGGAACGGTCGTGGGCCTTGGGCTGCTGCTGCCGTTCGTACTGATCCGCAGCCTCGGTGCCGGCGACATGAAACTGGCTGGCGCATTGGGAGCTTGTCTGGGCTGGCGGCAACTGCTCTCCGTGCTCATGGGCACGATTCTGGTGGCGGGAGCGATGGCGCTGGCCTTGGTCGTCTGGAAAGGGCGGCTGAAGCAGACGCTCCTGAACATCGCGCACTTGCTGGCGGCGTTGTTGAGCTTGCGGACGCCCGCGCCTGCGGTATCGCTCGACAATCCGCAGTCAACGAAAATTCCGTTCGGCGTGGCCATGGCGGTTGCGGTTTTGTTTTATGGGATGGGAAGAGCGATGGGGAAATTGTGATTTGTAATTTCATTTTACGGTTTGTCATCTTGAGCGAAGCGAAANNGCTTCGCTCAGGATGACAAAATCATAAGATGATGGGATGACTGACATAATGGGGTCATGAACTACATGAAGGTCAAACGCATCGCGCGCCAACTCGAAAGCACTGACGGGGCGGAGATTGCGGAGGCCGCGCTGGTGCTGCCGCTGGTGTTCATGCTTCTGCTGGGCATCGTGTGGTTTGGGCGCGCTTTCAACATTTACTCGACCATCCAGCAGGCGGCGCAGCANNCGCAGCAGGGAGCGATCACGGCGGCGCGCTCGTCGTGCGTTACATGCGGAAATGCCCCCAACGGTAATGTGTACAGCACGATTGCGGCGGTGATGCAGGCGTCCAGTATCGATCCGACTCAGATTCCGGTGAACTCCAATCCCCCTAACCCGTTCCCCTGCGGAGTTCCTCCGTTGAGTCCACCACTAAGTCTTCCGCTAGCATGCACGACCACAAGCAACGTCACGATCTGCCGCAATGTGCTGCTGAACCCCCCGGCCGGCGGTACCCAGACACCACAATGCGGGGTCATCGTTAGCTTTCAATATCCGTTTCAGTTCTACCTGCCTTTCACTTCGCTNNCAGCGCTGAAGCGCTGGGCTAAGATAGTATGCCCCTCCGGGGCTGGATTTTTGGACGAGCAGGGTTCAGCGCTGGTGGAGTTTGCCATCACACTGCCGCTGCTGGTGGTGTTCGTGGTGGGCATCTACGATTTCAGCGGCGC
>PMMJ01000280.1:0-28753 GCA_003162255.1 Acidobacteriaceae bacterium
TTCCATACCGGAATCACTTCGACGCCGTTTTGCAAAGCCTGCAAGCAAGCCTGCAACTGCGCTTTGCTTTGCTGCGCAAACCTGTCCCCAATACCAACCGAATACTTGCCGAGCGTCAATCCGCCATTTCCCACTTTCTGCCTCACTTCGCAACTTACCGCGGTAGGCCCACAGCCCTAGCCCTGGGTTTGAAATGAAAAATACTTCTTCTCCGTCGATCCGATTGCAGCCATGGCGGAGCTTCCACGGGTCATAGCGTGTGAGCATAGATTTCAAATCGCCATACCCGAAGCCAACGCCTTCAATCTCTTCCTGGCTGATATGCCCGGGGCACCACCGAATCGTGAAGCGCTGTTCGGAAGATCCGTGGATGAGGTGCGCCGCCGCGCTCAGATCGCTGGCCAGGTCCGCATTGGAGCTCACCGCTTCGAGCGTCGCCGGGGTTCCAAGATAGCCGTACTTGCGAATCAGCCGATCGATGGCCTTGTCTTTGCTAAATTCCTTGGATGAGCATGACTTCGACTCTACTTTCTCACTCTGCGCATCTTCATCGGTGCCGAAAAAGGTCAGATCAAACTACCATGGCAGAAATTTCTTCCTGGTGCAGCTAATCTCATCCGTTTTTTCACTGGCCCTGACAAATAACGTCCATCCCATTGGACAGGCAGCCTGTGATCGGGAAAATACCTTGACAAGTATGCCATGAGGAACTAGTCACAGGATCAGGATGCAGAGTCTGAGAACGTTGGCTCGTGGTAGGGCAGGCGAACAGAAGAGATGGGAGTTAGGTAGTTCCGGACGCGGTTTACGGGTTGCTGGATGGGAAACGCAGGGATTTGTGGGCTACTTCAGGATCGGAACACGACTTTCTTTGCCGAATCTGGACTGGAGAAGGTTTCAGCTCTCCTGGAAACGGATGAAGCAAGTGATTAAGCTTCTCCACAGTGTAAGTTTCTGCGGCGCCATCCTTCTGATGCCGCTGCTGGCGCACTCCGCAGCCTCGAAGCCTACCGTCTGGGTGGTCTCCGGCATGGAGAGAGTCGGCCGGGAAGACGAGCCGCAAGAAAAGCACCGCATTGAACTGTTTGCAGCCCGGGGTGAGTACGAACCGTTCCAGATCGTGATTCGCGCTAGGGCAAAACGTCTGACCAATGTAAATCTCACACTTTCCGACCTTAGGGGACCCAAGGGTGCTGTGATCGGGAAAGACAATCTCATCGCCTATCGTGAGCACTACGTGCATGTCGAGTACGGCAGCCCGGAGAGAAAAGGCACAGCCCAGCCTCCGCTGGGTCCTGGCTGGTATGCGGATGCGCTTGTTCCTTTTCTTGATCCGGCCTCTGGCAAGCCTCCGGTCAACTCCAAGATCCACGCTGCTCCTTTCGACGTCGAACTGGGTCAGAATCAACCACTGTGGATCGACGCGTCGGTCCCCCGAAACGCCGTGCGCGGCAGGTACCATGGCTCCTTCAGAGTGACCAGCGATCAGGGAAGCGCGACTGGCGACCTTGAGCTCACAGTTTGGAGTTTTGAGCTGCCGCTGAAACCCTCTCTGGATTCATCCTTCATGTTGTGGAAGGACAAGAGTGCAGCTGCGTGTGAAACCATCTTGCGGCATAAACTCATGCCCACGCCGGTACCTATGGAAAGTGCAATGAGGTTCGTGGAGAAATACCAGCTGAGCTCGATCAATATCGGTTTATCGAGCGGCGCCGACTACAACCACGGGAACATGAGCCCGGCTCCCTCGGTGGAAGCAATTCAGACAATCGCGCGACAGCTCCCTTCAGGCCCGTTGCTTTACAACTATACGGCTGACGAAATCGTGGAGTTTCCTGATCTTTATCCGGTGATCAAGGCTTGGGCCCGCAATCTGCATAGTGCAGGGATCCTCAATCTCATCACCATGGCCCCGGTCCCGGAGCTTTTCGATGACGGATCGGGCAGCGGTCGCTCGGCAGTGGACATTTGGGTTCTTCAGCCGGGCTACTATGAAGCGTCTCCACAGAACGTTGCTGGCGTTCTGAAAAAGGGCGACCGGGCGTGGACCTACACTGCCCTTGTGCAAGACGACCACTCGCCTCAATGGGAGATCGATTTCTCGCCAATGCATTACCGGGTCATGCAGGGATTCATCAACCAGAGCCTGGGTTTTACCGGTTTGCTCTACTGGGCGGTGGATTCCTGGACCAAAGATCCCTGGAACGACGTGGATACGTATCCGACTGGTAGCGACCATTATCCGGGCGAAGGAATGCTCGTGTATCCAGGCGAGGATGTTGGAGTCCAAGGAACCGTTCCATCGCTCCGCCTGAAATGGATCCGCGAGGGTGTCGAAGACTATGAATACATTGAACTGATGAAGAAAGCCGGCAAGGCCGACTTAGCCCTTGAGTTGGCAAGGCAACTCGGCCAGGATTTCCGGCACTGGAACGCCGATCCGAAACTCCTGTTTGAACTGCGAAGACGCATGGGAGAAGCGCTGGATAAGCACTGAGTGAACAGTAGCCATCGGCAAGTGCAACGTAGGAACACGGCGGATTGAATCGTGGTTAGACTAGAGTCAGACTCACATGAGCACTATTGTCTTTAAGGGCGGCATGGTGGTTGACGGTACGGGCGCACCGCCCAGTTCGGGTGACGTCTTGATTTCCGACGGGACCATAGAGAGGGTCGGCGTCTTCGAGGTTCCCGTGGACGCCCGTGTGATTGACTGTCGCGGGTTGGCGGTGGCGCCGGGCTTCATCGACTCGCACAGCCATCTGGATCTTCAAGTGCTTGAGAACCGCCGTGAGAAAGTCGCGCAGGGAGTTACCGCCGAAGTGGTTGGCAACTGTGGTTTCTCGCCGTATCCGGCGCCGCCCGATCGCAAGTTGATTCACGATTTCGCCAACGGTCTTTTTTGCGGTGACACGGACTGGGGTTGGCCGACCGCCAGAGCCTATCTCGAACAAGCGGCCCGTTCGACGACAACAGCAGTGTCTTCTCTAGTCGGACACGGAAGCCTTCGCATCGCTCGCGTCGGGAACCAACTCGGGCAGCTTGCGGAACGCGATCTGGACTGGATGGAACAGACGCTTTCCGAGTCACTCGAAGAAGGTGCATGCGGGTTCTCCACCGGGCTCATGTATTCACCAGGCGCCAGTGCCCCGTTTGCCGAGTTGGAACGGTTGTGCAGAGTCGTCGCCCGCTATGGTAAGACCTACTCCACTCACATGCGCGGTTACGGCGATCTCTTGGTCGAGGCGGTCGATGAGCAACTGCAACTGGCTCGCCGGACCGGTTGCCGGCTGCAGATCTCCCATTTGCAGGCGGTTGGTCCCCGCAATTGGAACAAGCAAGCAGTGGTACTGGAGAAAATCGAGAATGCGGCGGCCGAGGGTCTCGACGTTGGATTTGATTGTTATCCGTACATCGCGGGCAGCACCGTCTTGACACAACTGCTCCCGCAGTGGGCGCTCGAGGGCGGCATCAACGGTCTTCTTGCCAGACTGACTGATGGCGCCGAGAGGAAGCGAATTGCGGCCGAGACCGAAGCGAGCCTGGAGCAGGGCTGGACGAACATTCTGATCTCCAGCCTCGAGACATCTTTCAACCGCGGCTCGATCGGGCAAACCATCGCGGCGATTGCTGCGAGCCGTGGATGCGAGCCCGTCGAAGTGGTATTCGACCTGATCGAAGAAGAGCAAGGGCGAGTCAACATGCTCGAAATGAATCAAAGCGAAGCGAATCTGCGTCAGACGATTTCTCACCCTCTGTCGTGTATCATCAGCGACGGCTTTTACGTGAAGGGCCGGCCCCATCCTCGCCTTTACGGAACATTCCCCCTTCTGCTAGGAGAGGTGAGCCGGGAGCGAGGATGGCTCACGCTGACAACAGCTGTTCATAAGATCACGGAGAAACCGGCGCGTCGTTTCTCGATTCCAAAGCGCGGACGCCTCGACCCAGGCTATTTTGCCGATGTGGTGGTTTTTGATCCCGGAACGGTCAACAGCCCGGCTTCCTACGAAACTCCAGCGCTTCAGCCGAGGGGCATCTGCCATGTGTTTCGCAACGGAGTCCCGATTCTGTCAGAAGGAGTGGTGGGTTCGTCTATTGCAAATTCATGACTGTTCTCTTGCTATTAGAATTGCACCCCTTGCGGCAGTTGCCGAAGCCGCAGATCCCGCTCGGTCCAATCGCGTTAGGATCGAACCCAAAGTGAGGGTTGAGACAAGGTATTCTCTCCCCCGAGCAACATCCACTGATTCTTGAGGAGTAGTGCAGCATGCGTCTAATCCGTTTCGGGCAACAAGGCAGAGAAAAACCTGGAGTGTTGCTGGATGGGAAACGCAGGGATTTGTCGGGCCACTTTCAGGATTGGAACTCGACTTTCTTTGCCGAATCCGGGCTGGAGAGGCTTGCAGCTCTCCTGAGAACCGATGAAGCAAGAAGGCTTCCTGAGGTGAGCGAAAGCGACCGTTGGGCGTCTCCGGTTGCCAGGCCTGGCAAAATCGTGTGTGTGGGGCTGAATTTCTCGGATCATGCGAAGGAATCCGGCATGCCTGTGCCGACAGAACCAGTGTTGTTTCTCAAGGCGACAAACACTGTCGTAGGTCCGTTTGACGACATCCTTATCCCACGAAATAGCAATAAGACCGATTGGGAGGTTGAACTCGGCCTGATTATCGGGCGCGAAGCCCGGTACCTCAACTCTATCGGCGACGCAGGCGCCTGCTGCGCTGGGTACTGTATTTCGCACGACGTCTCCGAACGGGAATTCCAACTGGAGCGCGGTGGACAGTGGAGCAAGGGGAAGAGTTGTGACACATTCAACCCGCTTGGACCTTGGCTGACAACCAGCGATGAATTGCCGGATGTCTCAAAGTTGCGAATGACGCTCAGCGTGAATGGCCAGTTGATGCAGAATGGCAGTACGGAAATGATGATTGTTTCACCCGCGCAGCTTGTTCATTACATTTCGCAATTTATGACGCTTGAGCCAGGAGACCTAGTCTCGACCGGCACACCACCAGGAGTGGGCTTGGGCATGAAGCCGCCTCGCTATCTTAAGCGTGGCGATATAGTCGAATTAGAGATTCAGCATCTGGGGAAACAGCGACAGACCTGCAGGCAGGCGTAGCTCAAGTCGCGCACCGTCGTCTCGACCATCTCCACGCACACGTTTTCGTCCGAAACCTCTCCCGGGATAGCCTTTACGCCAGTTTTGTGAACTGCATTGATGTCGTCCCTAGATTCTGCCGCTGCAAAGTGTCCAGCTAAATGGACACAACTGGGCGGAGTGTCAGAAACCGCTTGACAAGCAATCCCTGGATGCAAAAACATTCGATCGGCTTTCTTTAGCTCAGTTAGTGCGAATCTCCGTCTTAGCCAATGCGCCCGAAAATGGGAAGTGGCGCCTTTTTGGTGCGCGGGAGGATATATGTATATGCGGCGAGTGCTCTGTACTCTTCTGGAGTCGATATTGTTCCTATGGTGCACAACCGCTCTGCTGGCGCAACTGAATCGAGGCGCAATCGAAGGTACCGTGACTGATCCTCAAGGGGCAGCAATGTCCGGAGTGGAGGTCACGATTACAAGCATCGATACCAATGTGGTGACCACAACCAGGACCAACAATGTCGGCTACTATCGAGCGGAGGCTTTGGTCCCAGGCACCTACCGCACACATTTCGAAGCCAACGGATTTAATTCCCTGGACCTCACGGCCATCGAGGTGCCTGCTGCACAAGTGATCCGGGTTGACGCCAAGTTGAAGGTAGGTTCGATTAAAGAAAGAATAGAAGTCAAGGCCAATTTGCCGATGCTGGAGACTGACGCAAGCAATTTCAGCAGCACTTTGCAGACCGACATCATCCAGAATGTTCCTTTGGCGGGACGGGATTTACAGCAGTTAACCTTCTTGCTTCCGGGCGTTAACAACGTGGGTGGTCCTCCAGGAAGTAATTTTGGCTTTGACAGTTCGTTCGGCGGCTTTCCGGATCCGACACACCTGATGGGCTCGGCGATTGCTGTAAACGGCGGGCAGAGCGGGGCCAACGCCTGGTATCTCGATGGCAATCTTAATATGTCCAGTTTTGGGGAAAACATAGTGGTCAATCCCTCTCCGGACTCGGTTTCGGACTTTCAGGTCGTCACCAGTGCGTTCTCGGCCGAATACTCACACACCGGGGGTGGGGTTTTTAGCGTCGTCCTGAAGTCGGGATCGAATGCTTTCCATGGAGATATTTACGAATATCTTCGTAATAGCGCGACCAACGCCACCAACCCTTTTGACATGAAGGGCGGCTTCGGAAAAGCCCTCGTGCAGTTCAACAACTTTGGGGGGACCTTAGGGGGCCCGGTCATTATTCCTCACGTTTACGACGGCAAGAACAAGACTTTTTTCTTTTTTTCCCTTGACGCCACGATTCTTCACCAGAGCGGCAACAACGCTTTCACCGTTCCGACCCCTCTCATGCGTCAGGGAGACTTCAGCGAAGACCCAAATGTCGTTTCTAACGGTATCTACGATCCGTACACAACTGTTGGTCCAGACTCGAATGGACTGTTTTCGCGCCAGCAATTTCTCAACGCCGACGGCAGCATGGCCACAAGCATTCCGACCAATCGGTTGGACCCCACGGCGATGTACTTCATCAATTCATTTCCCACGCCCAACCATATCGACACTTTGGGTGGCTGTCCCTTGGCGGCGAGTGGCAGCTACAGTATATGCAACAACTTCGAGGGTAGGATCGGGAGCAGCCAGGATCCTATCAATCTTTCGATTAAGGTTGACCATCAAACTGGCAAAGGTAAGTATTTTGCTGAGTGGTTGTACAGTCCTAGCCAGTACCGCAATTATGCTGTGCCTTGGACTGGGCCTACGTTCCCTCAGGACAGCATTGGCTTTGGATCTCCCTATAATTTCGATATTCGCAGTCAAATTATTGCGCTGGGTCATACCTATACTTTCAACCCTAAGCTCATCAATGACTTTCGCGTTAGCTTCAGCCGCCAATTCCTCTCTACCCTCGCGCATCCTTACCCCGATAGCGTTACATCTCAGTCCGAGGTGGAGCAGCGCCTGGCGCCAAGCCTTTTACCTACCAACGCTTATTTCCCGACGCCTAACTTTGCTCTCCCTAGTACACCCGGAGGCGGGTATCTTACTTTCGGTCCCACTCCCTGGGTCAACATGGCGACGGGAACAGAAGCTTACACGTTTCTCGACAACGTGACCAGGATTATTGGCGAGCACACGCTGAAGATGGGCTTTAGTTACCGCTTGGAACATGCAAGCTACGAGAGTGGCTTCCCCACCACCATGGATTTTTCCGGTTCCTTGACGCAGGATCCGCTTTCTGGCCTTGGGGGCAATAGTTTCACGCAATTCATGTTGGGAGCCGTTCCTGCTGACGGCAGCACGTTCGCCGGCCGTATGCAACCGCCCTACATACGCTGGCGCTCGTGGGGCTTCTTCGTACAAGATGACTTCCATGTTAAGCCCAATTTCACCTTGAATCTGGGATTGCGGTACGATCTCAACGGTTATTTCAGGACTCGTTATTCCCCGATGGGGAACTTCTGCTTTACTTGTGTGAATCCCTTGACCGAAGTGAAGGGAGAAAACATTTATGAAGGGAGCCCTGGATTTCCTAATGGTGACATCTTTCCCGCTAACCACAACAGCATAGCGCCTCGCTTCAACTTTTCTTGGGCGCCTTCTGCCCTCCGCAACACGGTCATCCGTGGCGGCTATGACATTTTCTATACGGACGCAATTGAGAATTTCAATGCACCGGGTCAGTCAGCTGCCAACGGATCCGCCTGGGGGCTGGGTGGGAGTTGGAACAAGAGTTTTTACTCCCAGTGTGCTGCATATGGAGGCCCCTGTGTGGCCTTTCCCCTGAGCGACACCACTACTAACAAGGCGGATCTCTTGTTCCCATCCATCACCGGGCCGTTCCCAGCACAGACTCGCGAAAATTTCCTGGGTGGTACTTACGCTTTTATCAAACCGAGTCGTGACCCCATGGTGCAAAGTTACACACTGGAGCTCCAACATGAGTTTCCTGGCAGCCTGTCGGTCTCTCTAGCTTATGTGGGCACTCACGGAACCCACCTCGCGGGCAGCGGACCCAATGCCTACTTGCTCAACTATGTCTCAACCCAGAACAAGCTCAAGTACCAAACCCAACTTTCCAATAATTACCCTATTTCACAGTTCTATTCAGGCCAGACCGCCACACAACTCGGTTTACTCAATGCAGATCCCTTGACCGGAACTCCGGCTACGGCACTGCCACTCTCAACTCTTTTGCTCCCTTACCCTTTCTTCACCACGATTCCGACCAACGGCACGTTCGATGGTGTGACTACCTATAACGGAATGAACTTGAGGGTCCAAAAGCGCGCTTCCCATGGCTTGGACTTTGTCGTCGCTTATACAGTCTCCAAGCAGATGGACAATTGGTCCGTGGGTGGAGCAGGGGTCGAAGCTGTAGATCCGATTCATTACACTCGAACAGGAATTACCGGTGGCCGGGGCGGCCAATTGGAGAGCGCTTACGGTGGCCCGTGGACATTTCAGGATCCGGACAACAGGAATGCTGATCGTGCCATCGCGGTTGACGATATACCCCAGCAATTCAACGTCGCCGCTACCTACGACCTACCCGTAGGCACTGGCAAAACCTTTCTGAACCGGAAGGGCAGGTTAGGCAGCATTTTAGGAGGCTGGAAATTAAGTGGGAATTTCAACGCCCAAAAGGGCCTGCCACTGCCCATTTCATGCCCCTCCAGCACGCTACAACAACTAAGCACCCCGGGCACCGCTTACCAGGAGTCGGGAGGCAGGTGCAACATGATCGGCGACCCCCATTTCAGCGGGCATCGCAGCAAAGCCGAACGGATTGCGGATTGGATCAATCCCGCTGCCTTCGAGCCCGCGTTCGGAAATGACCCAACTTTCTGGGCGAACTATGATCCAACCGACCCTCGGGCGTGGACTTTCGGGAATATGAAGCCGCGGACAGATGCCATTCGTGGTCCCGGATTCTGGAACGTTGACTCAACGTTGATGAAAGACTTCCACCTGGCGGAGAGCAGGTACGTGGAATTTCAGTGGCAAGTGTTCAATACACTGAATCATCAAAATTTGGGGCTTCCCAATACAACATTTTGTTTACCGCCCGGCCCAGGAGGCGAACAGGACTTGGTGCAACAAGCCGGGTGCACGTTCGGGAAAATTACCGGTGTTCAGACCGATCCGCGGAACATGACGTTTGTGTTGAAGTTCTTCTGGTGATTTGAGGCATGACATCGAGCATCCCTTGCCTCACGGGAAAAGGCTTTGACGTTTCGCATGACTATGCCGCCGCCAATTAGAGTGGCCAGTTGTCCAGCATAATGAACACCAATTCGTGTCGGTTGAGAAACTCGTTGACAGAAGGACATGTCCCCGATATTACGGGACTTGGGCTGTTTGCGGTTTCGACAACACGGTAGAACGACACTTGGGGTGATCGCCTGCTCATAGGCAGAAACGAGGTTGTATATGAAACATCTACGAGGGGCCTTGACTTTGCTGTTTTCGCTTTTCTTGACGGTAGGGCTTGCGCATTCACAAATGAGCAAAGTAAAGACCGTCTTTGTGATCATGATGGAAAATCACAACTGGACGGGCGATGACGCCGGTGCTTCCTTCGGCGATCCGGATATCAAAAACAACCCGCTGGCCCCGTATGTCAACGGGAAGCTGATGAAGATATCAGCCCACCCGCAGCAGTATTACAACCCTCCAGGCAACCATCCTAGCCAGCCGAATTATTTGTGGCTGGAAGCCGGGACCAACTTCGGCGTGCTCGGGGATAGCCAGCCTGGCCAGCCCCAATATTTCACGCACGAACACCTGACAAAACTTCTTGAAGAGGCGGGCATTTCCTGGAAGGCTTACGCGGAGCCTGACTATGGAAGCCCCGTGTTCGGCGTCTGCCCGCTTGATTTCAGCTACCTTGATGTGAACCACCTCGCTCCGGTGTACTTCAACGATATCAACGACGGGTTGAACCCAAACTCGCCCGACTGTCTCGCACACGTCGTGCCTTATTACAACCTGGCGACGGATCTGGCCGACCATACCACTGCGCAATACAACCTGATTATCCCTAACCTGTGCCATCAGGGACACGAGGGTGTCTCTCCTTGTGATCCTTCTGAACACGCGGATAATACGGCGCGATCGGATGCCTGGCTGGAGAAAAATGTGCCCGTAATTCTCGAGTCGAAAGCATACAAGGAAGGCGGCGCCCTGTTCATCATCTGGGATGAGGCCGAAGACACCGACCAGTTCAGCGATGGTCCGATTCCCGTGTTCTTGCTTTCGCCGTTTGCCAAGGGCGGAGGTAAGAAGCCTTACAGCAATAACATTCACTACGACCACAGCTCCACACTGAAAACGATCCAAGAGATCTTCGGCGTTACGCCTCTGCTGCGAGCGGCTGGGCACAAGAAGACTGTGGATCTCAGTGACTTGTTTCAGTGAGACATGCTGGGACGCTGAAGAGGGCTGTCCGAATCGGGGGATATTCTTTACGGTGGTTCCGCTAAATCCGAATTGGTATGCGGGATGATGGTCGTGCCTCGGACGCGATCATTCGTCGGAGGGCCTTCTTCAACGACCGACTCGTGCTCGGCATGACATAGACGGCCGTAACGACGGCTTCGATTGTTACATGCCCGGAAGCCTTAGTTGCTTGCCAATTGGACCGTGTTGAAGGATTGATAGCTTTGACTACTCGCCGCAGATTTCTTCGCCAATCCGTGATTGCTGCCACGGCCGCAATCGCCCCACGCGCTTTCTCCCAAATCATACGCAGCCAGGCGACTCCCGTGGTTCCAACCCTCGATCCAAACAGCCTGGCTCGCTTCGTTGATCCGCTGCCGCTTCCAGTGGTCGTGCAGCCGCAGGGCGATCGTGCCGCGCCGGGTAAGCCCGGGGAACGTGTGCCGTTCTACCGGGTGTCGATGCGCGCCATCGCCAGCAAGCTTCATCGCGATCTGCCGCCGACCAAGGTATGGTCCTATGGCGATTCCGTGCCCGGTGTGATGTTCGACACGCAGAGCGGTCAGGGTTTGCTTGTAGAGTGGGCGAACGAATTACCGCTGAACCATCTTCTCCCCATTGATTACTCGGTGCACGGGGCGGAGCGCGGTACCCCCGAGGTGCGCAGCGTTGTGCATTTGCATGGCGGCAAGACGCCTCCCGAGAGTGCCGGATATCCCGAAGAGTGGTACGTGCCCGGCCAATCGCGAACCTACTACTATCCCAACCAGCAGGACCCGGCGCTTCTCTGGTACCACGACCACGCAATGGGCATCACCCGGTTGAACGTCTATGCCGGGCTAATAGGCCTGCACGTGATTCGCGATCAAGCGGAGCAGCACTTGCAGCTACCTAACGGTAAGTACGAAGTTCCGCTTGTGCTCTGCGATCGCCATCTGAACATCGATGGCCAACTGAGCTATCCGCACGCCTGGATGCCAGCGGTCTTTGGTGAGGTGCCGTTGGTCAATGGCAAGATTTTTCCTTATCTCGAGGTGGAGCCGCGCAAGTATAGATTCCGAGTTCTGAACGCCGCCAATGGCCGTACGTACCGGCTGTCGTTGCCCGAGGGCGTCGAGTTCCGCCAGATCGGTACCGACCAAGGGCTGTTGCCCAGGCCGGTCGCGGTAACGCAGGTGTTGCTCGCGCCGGCGGAGCGCGCCGATCTAGTCATCGACTTCGCGCCGCATCGCGGTACACGGGTTCTGTTATCCGACGATGCCTTCAAGCTCATGGAGTTTCGCGTGAATGCAACGCCTGTCCCCGACCCGAGCGCGCTGCCGGCAAAACTGCGTGCCGTGCCGCACATCGCCGAATCCTCCGCCGTGAAGACCCGATGGCTCACATTGAACGACGAGCCCAGAAAAGGAATGCCCGCTTCCATGGGGATGTTGTTGAACAAAACGCCATGGAAAATGCCTATCACCGAGAAACCGGTGCTGGGCACCACGGAAATCTGGGAACTCGCGAACTTGACCGAAGAGGTGCAGCCCATTCACCTGCACGCGGTGCGGTTTCAAATTCTCGATCGCCGCCGCTTCGACGCGTCCGAGTACATGGAATCCGGCAAAGTGCGGTACAGCAAAGAACCGGCCTCGCCTCCCGACCCCAATGAAATGGGATGGAAGGACACGGTTCGGGTGAACGCCTCGACGGTTACTCGGATCATTATTCCGTTCGAGGGCTATGCCGGCCGTTACGTCTGGCACTGCCACAACCTGGAACACACGGACCACGAAATGATACGCCCGTACGAAGTACTTGCGTCAGCGAGCTGACGTCAACACTTGATGTTCACAATTTAACTGACGTCCACAATTTGGAGGATTCGATGATGCCATCACTTGCTCTTTCTTTCTGTCCGCGGTTCCGGCGGATGCCGCTTAGCTTATTTCTCTTAGCCTTGGCCTGTCTGCTGCTGCCGATGACAGCATGGACACAGGTGACGTTCGACGGGGGCCAGAGCGTGAACATTGGTTCTCAAGCAGTGGGATCGACCAGCGCGGCAGTTTCCCTGCCTTTCACGATCGGAGCAGGTACGAAAGTGGGCAGCATCGGCGTGCTGACCACCGGCGTCGCGGGCATGGACTTCGCCCGTGCGAAGAAGAGCACCTGCGGGGCAAAAACGTACACCACGGCCACCATCTGTGTGGTCAACGTGACCTTCACACCACTGACTGCCGGTATGCGCATGGGTGCGGTCGTGTTTTACTCGCGCGCCCTTGACGCTGGCAGGGTGCTGGCGACGGTGCCGGTTTTTGGCATCGGCACCGGACCGCAGATGGTCTTCGGGCCGGAAGGTGCCAAGACGCGCGTGGGCAGCAAATTTGTCAGTCCCAGAGGCGTAGCCGCGGACGCGGCGGGCAATCTCTATGTGAGCGACACGGACCTCCAAGAGGTGTTCAAGGTGACGCCAAGCGGTACGCAGACCACGGTGGGTAGTGGGTTGCTGGTGCCGCAGGGCCTGGCCGTGGATGGTGCCGGCAATGTGTACATCGGCGATGTTCAGGCTCAGGTCGTGTACAAGGTAACGCCCGGTGGGGCGCAGACCACGGTGGGCAATGGATTCTACATGCCAATGGGCGTGGCTGTGGACGGAGCCGGCAACGTGTACGTTTGCGATCCCTGGATCGACGGATGTTACCAGATCACGCCGAGCGGCGCGCAGAACTCAGTGGGTGGCGGATACAACACACCCGAAGGCGTAGCGGTGGATGTGGCCGGCAATGTGTACGTCGCCGATCCTTTCAATGCTGCGGTATTCAAGATCACGCCGGACGGCACACAGACCACCGTGGGTAGTCTCATTGCCCCACAAGCAGTGGCAGTAGATGCGGCGGGCAACGTTTATGTCACCGACCCAGGTAACGATACGGTAACCGAAGTGGCGCCAAACGGAGTGCAGACTACAGTGAGCAGCGGTCTGGACGTTCCGGACGGCTTGGCCTTGGATGGATCCGGCAATCTTTATATCGCCAATACCTTCAACAAACAGGTGTTGAAGATCGACCGCGCGGATCCGCCATCGTTGAAGTTTGACTCCACGAAGGAGGGCTCGACGAGCCGGGATAGTCCGAAGACGGTCGAGGTTGAGAACATCGGTAATGCTTCGCTGCAGTTTTCCGGGCTGACGTACCCGACGGACTTCCCCGAGGGCGCCTCCAACGAAGATTGCACTGCGGGCACTTCCTTGACAAGCGCTGGCGCCTGCGCGTTGGCCATCGACTTCAGTCCGGTGACGCCGCTGGGGAACAAGACTTCGAAAGTGTTAAGAGAAAACGTAACGTTGACCACCAACACCCTCAACGTACCCAACACGCTGCAACGGGTGGTTGTCACCGGCAAGGAGCTCGCTAAGTAAGTTACATAGGAAGAAACAGAGGCAGCAAGAAAGGGCCCGAGCGCACAAAGCTCTGGCCCGATAATACGAGAAAAGGCATGGTATGACTGGCTCCCGTTTTTTCGGCGGGTTGACAATCTTTTGGTGCGCCCTGGTTTGCTGCAACGCCTTGGGTCAGATACCCATCGTGTGGGTTGTTCCAAGTTCATTGCACCGGGTCGGTCCAACCGATGCGCCGGGTAGCAGAACCAACGTAGTGATCCATGCGGCCCGAGGGGAATTCCAATCGTTTCAGGTCGCGATTCAGGCGCCCGGCCGAAGGCTCACTAACGTCAACTTTTCAGTTTCCAAGTTGGTGGGCTCGCACGGCGCAGCAATTTCTGCAGCAAACTTGATCCTCTATCGGGAGTTTTACCTAACGGTGAAGCGACACAGCCCCACATACAACGGCCCGCCTAATCTTCCGATCACCAAGGTTCGGACGTTCCCTGATGCACTCATTCCGTTTCTTGATCCTGCTACAGGTAAGCCGCCGGTAGAAGCCGAATTCAGAGCAGTTCCACTCGACCTCGCTGCCGGTCACAACGCAGTCTTCTGGGTCGATGTTTTTGTACCGCGGGGCACAACGGCGGGCCGATACCGGGGCACCTATACCGTAACCAGCGATCAGGGAGTTGTCATCGGCCAGATTTGTATGAAGGTGTGGGGATTCACCCTGCCGCTCGAACCCTCCCTTAAGTCAAGTTTCAACGGCGGTGGGACGCCAGTGCAGGGAGTTAACAAAGAACTCCTCAGGAACAGGATAATGCCGGACACTGTCGATCCGGCGAACGAAAAGAGGTGGATGAATGTTTATGGCCTCAATGCTACGGACCTCGGCTTCTTCAGTGGAGTTTCCTATGGCCAGTGCGATCTGTCCGAGCCTCCTTCCCTTACAGAGATAGAAAGCGCCAAGGCGACCCACCAGCCTGATTTGTACTTGTATGACGAAACCGCCGACCCGGAGAGTAGCTGCACGAGCCCGGCATTTTACCTTTCGATGATCGCATGGGCACAGAACTTGCATCAAGCCGGCGTCGATAACCTGGTAACTCAGGAACCGGTGCCCCAGCTCTACGATGACGGCTTGGGGACCGGCCGATCCGCCGTCGATATCTGGACAATGCTCCCGCTCGCCTATGACGACGCTCAGTCCTTTTCACCTCCGCGAGTGACCTACGTCCTGCAAAAGGGGGACAAAGCATGGTCGTATAACGACCTGGTGCAAGACTCCTACTCCCCGAAGTGGGAACTGGATTTCCTGCCTATCAACTACCGCATCCAGGCAGGTTTTATCAGCCAGAGTCTGGGACTAACCGGACTCCTCTATTGGAGCGTAGACGACTGGTCTGCAGACCCATGGAAGAACCCACAAGGCAAACAGGAGCCGGAGTACCCCGGAGAAGGCGTACTCGTCTATCCAGGCGGCCCTGCGGGGCTCAAAGGTGTGGCTCCGTCTATGCGGCTCAAATATTTGCGGGATGGGGTCGAAGACTACGAATATGTGCAGTTGCTCAAGAAATGTGGCCAGGCTGAATTTGCATTGGCTGAGGCCGAAAGGGTCGCACCTGACTGGACCCACTGGACCAGAAATGCAGGCTTGTTGGAATCGGTTCGTGAGGAATTGGGAAGTCAGATCGCCGCCAGCAATTGCGCGCCCTGACTGGAAAAAGTAATGGCAAACCTCACCTCCGCTCCGGTTATAGAGGCAAAGAGCTCTCCAGTTGCTGGGCCTGAGAGGCGAATACCTGTCCCTGCCGCTCCTGAGCGTTTAGGTTCGCTCGACGCCTTCCGCGGTTTCGTGATGCTCTGGATCATCGGTGGCGAGGGGTTGATGGCGGGCTTAGCATCCCTGGGGCACAATCGAGTCATCGAGGCTGTCGTTTACGAGGTCAACCACAGTCCTTGGCAGGGACTGCGCTTTTACGACTGTATTTGGCCGTCCTTCATGCTGATGGTCGGAGTCTCCGTACCTCTGTCGATTGCCAAGCGATCCCTTACACAAACTTATCAACAACAATTGGCGCATGCGGCAAAGCGAGCGCTCGTGCTTTTCTTGTTAGGGTCGGTGCGCGAATCGGTTTTGCTTGGTTCACCTTACTTGATCGAATTGAGCAGCGCCTTGCAGCCCATTGCGATTGCTTATTTCGTGGCTGTTTTGGTAGCCCGCAAGTCGTGGAGATTTCAGGCAGGGCTTGGCGCTGCAATCCTTGCTGCGTATGCGCTTGTCTTAGCATTCATCCGGGCTCCGGGCATAGCGGCGGGCAGCTATACGCTCAACCACAACCTAGTTCACTGGGTAGATATTGCATTGCTCGGTCAGACTCATTGGGACCGCTGGCCTTATGCAGAGGAAAGCTGGGGGACGGTGCTCAGCACGATTCCCACCATCTCAACCACGCTGCTCGGCTTGCTAATTGGCGAACTACTCATGAGCGCGCGGTCGAAGAAAGCTAAGGCCACGTTCATCGGCGGTATAGGACTTGGGTGCTTGGCGATTGGTTATGGAACAAGCTTTGTTGTGCCAGTGGTCATGAAGATGTGGACGGCTTCGTACGGCCTTATGTCTGCTGGTTGTGCGTGCCTCATGCTTCTGGTTTTTTATTGGGTTATTGACATCCGCGGATATCGGAAATGGGCGTTTCCTTTGACCGTCATCGGGATGAATGCCATTTTCATTTACGTGTTCACCAGTCTGGTTCACCTTGATGTAATCATCGACGTTTTTACTCGGGAAGTCGCGCGGTTCTTGCCCACTGCCAAAATGCTCTTCCAACAGGTCATGGTTCTTGCGGTTGAATGGTGCATCCTGTTCTGGATGTACAAACGGAGAATTTTCCTTAAAGCTTAAAGAAGTTTGCCACAACCCCATCACTGGGGTAGCAATACGAACAGCGTCCAGCAAACCGCTGTGTTCGCATAAGGAATGAGAATGAAAATAACCTTTTACGGTTCTTGCATCCTGCTGAGTTGTCTCATCCTGTTGCCGTGGAGCGGGATTGCCCGAGCACAGGATTCTATGCTGGCCCGCACACCGCCTATGGGATGGAACAGCTGGAATCATTTTGCATGCGAAGTGAGCGACGCGGTGGTGCGGGCGCAGGCTGATGCCATCGTTACCAGCGGAATGAAGTCCGTTGGATATGTATACATCCTCATCGACGATTGCTGGCAAGGAACTCGGGACGCTGCAGGATACATTCGTCCCAATGCAAAGTTTCCTAACATGAAAGCGCTGGCCGACTATGTTCATAGTAAAGGCCTGAAGATTGGAATCTATTCGTCGCCTGGTCCGAAAACCTGCGAGGGTTATGCGGGAAGTTATG
This sequence comes from Acidobacteriaceae bacterium, assembly GCA_003162255.1. Taxonomy (GTDB): domain Bacteria; phylum Acidobacteriota; class Terriglobia; order Terriglobales; family Acidobacteriaceae; genus Acidiflorens. The sequence continues at coordinate 17,294 of PMMJ01000280.1, forward strand.
GTCATGAAGAGCAGGATGCCCGAACTTATGCCGACTGGGGAATGGACTATTTGAAGTATGACTTGTGCAGTTATGACGGAATGGGCGATCAGGTTGCTGCGTACAAGAAAATGGGTGATGCGCTCAAAGGAACCGGTCGGCCTATAGTCTTTGCCCTTTGCCAATACGGGATGCAGAAAGGCTGGCAGTGGGGTGCCTCCGTGAGTGGCAATCTGTGGCGTACAGATGATGATATTCGCGACGACTATTACACGATGGCGGAACTTGGGTTCGGGCAGAGCGGTCTTGAGCAGTTCGCCGGGCCGGGGCACTGGAACGACCCCGACATGCTGGAAGTGGGTAACGGAGGGATGACAACCGACGAGTATCGGACACACATGACTTTGTGGTGCATCCTGGCGGCTCCGCTTATTACCGGCAACAATCTAGCCGCCATGGATGATGAGACGCGGGCTATTCTCACAAACCCGGAGATCATCGCGATTGACCAGGACCCGCTCGGCATCCAGGGTCACCGGATCAAGCAAGAAGGGCCCTTAGAGGTTTGGATGAAGCCTCTGAAAGATGGAAGCACCGCGGTGGGCCTATTTAATCGCGGATGGGGAGCAATGCCGGTGACCGTGAACTTTCGCGATCTTGGTCTTGGTAACTCGGCCGTTTTGCGGGACCTCTGGGCAAAGAAAGATCTCGGGGCATTCCAGGAAAACTACAGCGCGATTGTTCCGCAGCATGGAGTCGTCCTGATCCAGGTGAAGCGAGGCACCTAATTTTATGGTCGTCATCAGAGCTCCAAGAAAAAGGCACAAGGTCTGTACCGACTTAGGAACGCGAGCTCTTGTGCGGTCATTTTGTACGCTGGTTTTAGTTGGCCTTTTTCTCGATGCAGCATGGGCAAGCGAAGGACATAATGCGCTCCTGCCTCAACCTCAACAGATACGTTATGGGCCACATCGAGTTCGAATCCGAGGGCTCGGTATCCGGTTAACAGCGGATCCTACCATTGAGGATCGCTTCGCTGCGGGACAGTTGTCAAAATGCCTTTCCGATGCTGCAAAGGAACCAGTTCGCGTTTCACAGGGCGAGACTGGGAGCACGTTGATTGTCCTTAAACGGACCGGAGAGGTTGGCGCGTTACCGCTTCCCGGGGAACATCCCGGGCCGACGTCTCGCGAAGCCTACAGTTTGAAGGTCACTCCCGATAAAGCTGAAGTCCAAGCGGTATCATCGGCCGGCTTGTTCTACGGAGTACAAACTCTGTGCCAGTTGGTCGAAGGAGATGCGGCCGATGCGGTGCTCCCGGAGGTGGAAGTTCATGACTGGCCATCGCTGGCGTACCGCGGAACCATGATCGACATAAGCCATGGCCCCTTACCCAAGGAGGATGAAATCAAGCGGCAGCTTGACTTTCTGGCGCGCTGGAAGTCTAACCAATACTACCTTTACACGGAAGACAGCATTGAGTTGCGGGGCTACCCACTCCTCAATCCAGATGGCCGCCTGACGCAAGATGAGGTGCGACGAATTGTCGCTTATGGTCGCCAACGCCACATTGATGTAATTCCTAATCTGGACCTATACGCTCACCAGCACGATCTGTTTCGGGTAGAACAATATTCAGAGTTGTCCGATGAGCCGCACGGAACCGAATTCGACCCCAGTAATCCAAAGGTGATGCCTCTTCTGACCGACTGGGTCAACCAGTTGGCAGATCTATTTCCCAGTCCGTTCGTCCACATTGGGCTCGATGAGACGTTTCAAATCGAGCAAGCGGCTCGGGCGTCTGGCACGGCCGCAACGCCAACGGCGTTGTTTGTCAAGCAACTCACAGCGGTCACGCGCCTATTTCAAGAACGTGGCAAACATGTCATGGCGTTCGGCGACATCATGGTGAAATATCCTCAGATGATTCCCGATCTTCCTCCTGGATTGATTGCTGCCGCTTGGTACTACACCTCAGAAGATCCAACCTACAAGCGCTGGCTTGCACCATTAATTGCCAACCATGTTCCTCACATAGTAGAGCCGGGGGTAATGAGCTACGACAACATTGCCCCCGATTACAAAACGACCTTTGACAATATCGACACCTTCCTGGCTGCCGGCCGGCGTTCCGGCGCGCTGGGCTTGGTCAATACCGTCTGGGCTGACGACGCGCAATTGCTCTTTCGCATGTCCTTCCCAGGTTTGGCTTATGGAGCGGCGGCGCCATGGCAATCCGCCCCCATGGACCGCGCCAATTTTTTTTCTGACTACGCACATGTGATGTACCCCGCAACCATCGCTCCCGATATCGCCGCGGCCCTTAGCAATATGTCCGAAGCCGAAACTGACCTTCAAAAAGTGCTGGGAGATGAGTTCACGCAGTTTGTCTTGTGGGAGGATCCATTTTCCCCAACTTACTTAAAGGGCTTGACGCAAAATCTGGGACCTTTGCGGCAGACGCGCCTTTTGGCTGAAGAAGCTGAGAGTCATCTGTATCATGCTCTGGCTTTGGGGGCCGATCCCACGACGCTAAATAGTCTTTTGGTCGGTGCTCGGCTGCTCGACTATGCCGGGCAAAAATTCCAAACGCCTCCAGAACTTATCGAACTGTGGGGACGACTCGGTACGACGCGTCCAGATGCCGACAAGTGGTGGAACGAGTGGGAATCCCAGGTCGTGCACCAGGACCATTCCCGCATCGTCGACTTGATGGATGCGATTACGGAGCTGCGCCCACTTTACCGTGCGGAGTGGTTGGAGGAATATTCTCCCTACCGCCTTGACTCGGCATTGGGGAGATGGGATGCGGAATATGAATATTGGCTAAGACTCCAGCAGCGATTGCGGCAGTTCTCCGACAGTTCCCACGAAGGGGACGCCCTGCCTCCGCTGGAGAAGCTTGCCCAGGAGCACTAATGATGACTGTTCATAAAAGTGGTAAGGTTCTCGACGCCCAGGTTGCTTCCGCTAGCCCACTGACTCCGGATGAATCTTGTCACGAGGTCGCAATGAACACGGACTGCTCTGCCGCTTATCCAAAGTCCGCCCAAATTCTAAATCACAATCGGCGCTTCATACCCGGCGGCGTCGTCTCGGTGAACCGGGCCGTCCAACCGGAGATCGTCTTCGCCAAAGGTCAAGGTGCGTACATCTGGGACGCAGATGGAAACCAGTACATTGACTATCATGCAGCGTTTGCTCCGCACTTCCTAGGACACAACGATCCCTACGTCACTGACGCAGTCATTTCCGTGCTGCGGAACAAGGCTAGCCTTTACGGCTCCGGAACAACAGAGTTGGAGGGGCAACTGGCGGAACTTGTCTGTCGGCATATACCAGCCGTGGAATCGGTGCAATTCTTAAATACTGGCAGCGAAGCTACCTACCAGGCGATTCGTTTAGCTCGCGCGGTCACGGGCAGGGATCACATCGTTGTCATGCAGGGTGGCTACAACGGGTGGCATGACGACGTCTCTTGTAATTTAATGACACCGCTTGACGTGATCGGGCCAAGGCTTTCTCCCGGTGAATACCCTTATATTCCGATTAGTTCGGGAATCCCGTGCGCGCATCAACAACTTGTTCACCCTATTAACTTCAACGATCTTGAGTCCGTAGAGTATGTCTGCAATAAGTATCCTATAGCGGCTCTCATCACGGAGCCGATTCTGCAAAATATCGGGATCATCAAGCCTGCAACTGGATTTCTGCAAGGACTGCGGCGATTAGCTGATCGGTGGGGCTTTGTCCTCATTATTGATGAAGTGAAAACTGGGTTCCTCCACGGGATCGGCGGCTATGCAAAGANNCTTCGGCTATGCAAAGATTGCCGGCGTGAAGCCCGACTTAGTCACTTTCGGCAAGGCTATGGCTAATGGCTACCCAATCGCCGCACTCGGGGGCAAGAAGGAGTTGATGGATTGGTTTGTCCATCCCGACCCTTCGAAACGGGTGCTTTTGGCCGGTACGTACAATGCGCACCCAGTTCCTACCGCAGCCGCCATTGCCACAATCGAGCGTCTGCTGATGAATGGTGGAGAAGTCTATCGGCATGTGGAATCGTTAGGACAAAAGATGAAGGAAGGTTTGGAGGAAATCTTCCGTGCCCTGGGTTTTCAGGGAGTCGTCGCGAGGCAAGGTTCTGCGTTCTGTATCTACTTCATGGATCATTGCCCAAGAGATTGGCACGACTTGGCCAGCCACCACGATTTCGGTTTTGATGAAGAGCTACGTAAGAACTTGATCAAGCTTGGCACTTACTTCTTCCCAGTTGCCGCAAAGCAATGTTCCATTTCCTTTGCCCACACCACAGAAGACATCGACGCCACGTTGGAGCAAACCCACAAAGCGCTAAGTGAAATGTTAATATGAAGAACCCCATGCGCTCCTGGCTACTTCTATTCAGCTGCAATTTCATGTGGGCATTGCAGTTTACGTGTATCAAATTGGTTCAGGATCAGGTCGGCTCTCTGTTCACTGTCTGGGGTCCAATGACGCTGGCCACGATAATGCTTTACCCGCTTATCAGGTTGGAGGCGAAAGGTGCCAAGAAAACCGACAGGCGAAGCAGCGACATTCTGATTTTCCTATTACTCGCCGTAGTTGGGGTGTTTCCAGGACAAGTGCTTATCACCTGGGGCACTCGCATGTCGCTCGCTAGTAATGCCGCTTTGCTCATGTTGACCCTGCCGGTGTCCACCGCGTTTCTGGCATTTCTCTTTCTGCATGAAAAAATGACACCTATCCGGTGGCTCAGTTTCGGTCTGGCAATAATCGGCGTTGTAATGTGCTCCGATATCGATTTCCGAACTCTGAACTTTGGCAAGGGCTATCTGTACGGGAATGTGCTGATTTTCTTAGGTACTCTGGGGAGTGCCTTCTACAACTCTTATGGCAAGAAGATATTGGAACGCTACTCGCCGACAGAGATGTTATTTTTCACTTATCTGGCTATGTTTGTGATCATGACTCCGTTGACTGTTGCCCAGGAACCTGGAGTGTTCGCAAACATTCCTCATTTGTCGCTCAGAACATGGATTGGACTAGTCTTGCTAACCTTTTTCCATAATTATCTGTCCATGGTTCTTTTTCTTAAGGCTCTCAAACAGCTCGATGCGATTCAGGCCGCGCTGTCGAACTATTTGATTACGTTTTTTGGGATTCCGATCGCGGCCATCTGGCTAAAGGAGAAATTAACTTCACTGGCGATCATTGGCGGAGTTTTGATCTTTGGCAGCACATTACTGATTACGGTCTGGGAAAACAGACGAGCATCACGAAAGTGCGCCACAGTGCCATCGCCACAGTGAGAGCGATCGCTATCTCTATTCGGACAGGAAGGAGATGGCGTGGAGGCGACCTCCGTTAGCGGCAAGCTTGCTAGAATGGATAAACAAATGCGAAGCTCGGAAGTAGCTTCTGCGACGGCGGAGTATAGGACAGAAACATGGCAAGGATCCCTTGACCTGGGACCTCTTGAATTCGAGATTCGCACGCCTGTAATGCAATCGGGCGCGGACTGCTTTCCAAGAAGAACACAAGGCAAACAAAAGACGAACAAAAGTCACCGGCACTTTTACCGGCAGTCGGCTTTTCCTGCAATGACTTTCAGTAACTTACAGCGCCGGGAGGCACCTCTAAGTACTTGCAATCACTGTTAATTTTGACCCTGAAAAGGCTGGCGTCGGCGGTTCAACTCCGTCCCTGGCCACCATCATTCCAAAGGGCTTAGCGAAATTGAGTCTTGCCCTTCCAGTCCGCTCTCAGTCCGCTATTTTTCGGCGAGATCCGGTTCGGTCCCTGGCTACGATGATGGTGAAGGACTTAAACTCGAATTGCCCCGCGCTCAGTCCGCTTTCAGTCCGCTTCTGTCTGCGGCGTGGCTGAAAATCGCAGTCAGCATTGCCCCTGCCGCAGCCATGCGATCCTCGCTGACACTGTGGGTATAACACTGCAGGGTCAATTTAACATCACTGTGGCGAAGCAAAGTCTGTACCGTTTTTGGGTCAGTTCTAATGCGGACCAGAAACGATGCCAGGCTGTGACGCAGATTATGGAAGCCAAATCGCCGCGGATCATCATCTACCAGTCTGCCTTTGTCGTCTCGGTGCGATGAAAGAATGCCCACCTTCACTGCCGCTGGCCGCAGATAATCTTCCACCAGCATGTTAGCCACACGCGGTTGCTGGCCCTTGAGCTTGAACGAGGGAAACACCCAATCCCCCGGCTGAGAATAGGGCGTCTTCCGTTTCCAGCGAAACATGAATTCGGCTAGCAAAGGATGCATCGGCACCGGGGCTTTCGAGGCTTTGCTTTTCGGCCAGCCCACTTGGCCGCATGTCCATGTGCGGCGCACCTGGATGACGGCGTCAGCAAAACTCACGTCTTGCCATTGCAGCCCGAGGCACTCTGAGATACGCAGACCTGTGCCAGCGGCTAAGAGCGTTAGAGTACGTACCGGCTCTCGTAGGTTAAGCAATATTGCGTATGCCTGTTCAGGGGTGAGAATCATCGCTTCGTACTCGCTGGTGGTCTTGCAACGGACGAATCGCATCGGGTTGGACTCCTGATTTCGAGGAATCAGCCCGTAACGTTGGCTGTGCCTGTAGACCAGCGACATAACACGGCGCATCTTGTCGAGCGTTGGATTGGCAAGACCCTCCTGCCCTTTCAAGGACGTCAACCATTGCTCGACCTCCAGCGGTTCGACGCTGAGCGCGACTCGGTTCCCCCAGCGTGCCAGCAATCGATTGCGGAGTGCTCGCTCGTAAGCTCGGATTGTCGTGTGTGCTTTCGGATGGATGGATTCGGTGGGTTCGACGAGCTCATGTTCTGCATAGTGATGTGCCAGGTCCGCAAACGTTACGCATCCGCGGAAATCCACCTGGTTGATGTGGAGGTGCTGTCTTTCGACCTCTTCCCATGCACAGCTTTTGCTGGAGAAGTCTTTGACAAGGCCAATTGGAATCTTGTTCTGCACTCGCTTACCGTCGGATTTCCGAACCGTACGAAAGAACAACACCCAAGTTTCACCTTGACTGCGTTTTTCTTTCTTTAACCAACCTCGTTGATGTCTGTGTGTCATTTGGGGATCTCCTTTGGGCAAGCCAGATGCCGAATAAATAATGATCCCTAATGCCGACAACATCGTGCTCATCGTGACTGTCGGAGAAGTTACACTCAGCATTGACTGGAGTGGACCCCAATTTTGAGACAACCAGTTAAGCCTGATCGGGCGAACTTGTTTGCCAATCGTGAATCATCGTCGGTGTTTGGTGGGTGCACGTTGAACGTGCCCAAAGAGGAAGACTACGTTCAGCTCTTGATCCGCCAGAGAGCTAAGAAAGCTACACGAAAGCTACAAAGAAGCTACAGGAAGGGGTAGGTGTAAAATTTGTGCTGTTATCGAGGGAATTCCGGCCCGATTCTTCTTATACGAGGCTTTTATGCATCCAAGAATTATTCAGAAGTTAGGTTTCAAATCCATTTGGAGGAAACGAGCACGTCCTCCGGCTTGCTCGATGATCCAAGCGCTCCAAACCGGACGTGTCGCGCAATGTCTGCTAATGGTCTTTTCCCTGGTCGGTAGCACCCTTGGGGCCTTGAGTCAGACCATAGCACCCGGACTGACATCCCCGGATCTTTGGAAGTCAGAGCATGTTCCTTTTTCGTTCATCTATGGGGGCAAGCCATCCGCGCAGTTCCTCGCAATTTGGAAGATCTCACACGAAGACGTAGCAGATGGAAAAGGCGAGATTCATCGAACCACCTATACGGATCCCGTTACCCACCTGAAAGTGATGGGCGATGTTCGCATCTATCCGGATTTCCCCGGTGTCGTGGATTGGGTCATTCGGTTTCGCAACGATGGTGCATCCGATACGCCCATCATTGAAAACATCCTGCCGTTGGATTGGTCCATTCCAGCTGCAGCTGGCGATTGTGTGCTCCGCCATGCTCGTGGAAGCGATGCGTCTGCGACTGATTTTGAACCGCTGCAGGAAAATTTCGGCCCGGGAGAAAACGCTCATCTCGAATCGCTCGATGGGGACTCTTCCAACACAAATACGCTGCCTTTTTTTAATCTGCAAACTGGCGACAACGGATTGATTGGAGCCATCGGCTGGACCGGCAACTGGAATGCAGATTTTCATGATGCAGCCGATGGAAAGACCATCCTCATGACGAGCGGCATGAAGCAGACACATCTTCTGCTACACCCTGGTGAGGAAATTCGTACACCGCGCATCGTGCTGATGCGCTGGAGCGGCGGCAACTGGCAGGATGCGCAAAACACCTGGCGCCGTCTTCTGTTAGCGCACTACACGCCCCAAGACAACGGTAAGCCCATGCGAGGGCCGATTCTGTTTGGTAGTTGGGGCTCGGAACCGATTGCTGACAAGCTCGCCTATATCCAGTGGGTGCAGGAGCATAAAATTCCGGTAGAGGTGTATGCCGTCGATGCTGGCTGGTATGGCGACTCCGTAGGGGCCGAAACGGATCCGACCAATCCATGGTGGAAGAATCGTGGCGACTGGTTTCCCAGCACTCGCTATTATCCGAGCGGCATCCAGCCGCTGGGCGATGCTCTGAAAGCCGATGGCGTTGGTTTTTCGCTGTGGATTGAACCGGAAACGACCATGCCGGGCAAGAAGATTGCGCGAGAGCATCCTGACTGGTTCCTCCATAACAATCCATCGTCAGATCAGTATCCGTTGTTGGCCAATCTCGGCAACCCAGCGGCACGCAAGGGAATTACTGGTATGGTCTCCGGCTTCATCAGTCAGTTTGGGATGACATGGTACCGGCAGGACTTCAACATTATGCCGGAGCCGTATTGGAGGGCGTCGGATTCACCGAATCGCATCGGCATGACTGAAATCGGCGACATTGAAGGACTCTACAAAATGTGGGATGACCTGCTGGCGCGCCATCCCGGCCTGCATATCGATAATTGCGCGAGTGGCGGTCGCCGCCTCGATATCGAGATGATGTCACGCAGCTTCTCTGTCTGGCGTACCGATCACGGATTCCAGGACACCATGGCAGAGCAGGCACAGACGCAGGCGCTGGCGTATTGGGTTCCGGAGAACATGGGATTTGAAACGTACACTGCAGGATTTGAAGCTAACAATACGCCATGGATAAAGCCGGGATCTTACAGTACGCCAGAGAATCTCTATCTGATGCGTCTTGCCTACGACGCCGGATATGGAGTGACCCCGGGAGCAACGGGGGTGAACGACGACGCGTGGGTTGCGTGGATCAAGCAGGCTCTCGGTGAATATCGCGAGGTTCAACCGTATCTCTATGGCGACTTTTATCCGTTGCTGCCCTACAGTCTGGGAGAGGAAACCTGGACAGCTTGGCAATGGGATCGTCCAGAGCAGAAAGATGGTCTTGTTCTTGTCTTGCGTCGACCCAAGAGTCCGTTCACGGCGATGGAATTGCGTCTTCGACACCTGAATCCCAATGCGACCTATCAAGTGGAAGTTCGGTTCACCTATGAGATGGCTGCCACGAAGGAAATGAAGGGCAGCGAATTACAATATCTCCAGATTCAACTGGCGGACGCGCCGAGTTCCACATTAGTTTTCTACCGGCAGAAATAGGTGCTGGATAGTGCTGAGTTCGCTGCGTTTTTCACGCAGCCATTTGTCCTGAATCAGAGTGAATATCGGTTTGTTGGTATAGGTTGAGGATTTTCTTGAGGGTTGGGTCGATTTGCGAAGATGCGAAAAATCCTGGGATGCCAGAACGCAGTGCGTTTTGCGGCCACCAGTTCGGAAGGCGGAAGCGCCGGGTTCATGGTGCGGAGCCAGCTTCGGAAGCAGCGCCACACCTCGGCGGTGTGGTTGATCGCCAGGTGTTGCAGCAGCCCCTGCGCAATGCATCCCAACTGAACATGGACGTGGAAGGCGTCCAGTTTACGGCGGATCGCGGCGCGATAAGCATGGCTTGTCCGGTGCAAATACTGGTTGCGGTCGCCGCGGCGCAGGGGCTTCATCCCACACATCCAAATTAAGCATGATCAGCTTTTCTTCTTATAGAACGGTGTGACGTCCACTTAGATATACGGCTCAAAGTGATTGCTGCGAATCAGCGCGATATGGGCTTGAGTGTCCGGTCAACGCTTCTCGAGGATTGGAAAGGTGATCTCCCGTTTTCATGCGAGGTGGTGATGTTCAGCGGTGTGCCCGACTGTCCTGTCTCTATGTGCAACTCAGTCGTAGGCTAGGAGGCCAAAACAATCCGCCTACAATCGAAATGAACTTGAATTGCATTTTCATAATGCTGGGTTGTTGACATACAAAGCTGTGACCCGAGTCACACCGCCGTGTGCGATGCAGGATCGTTAGGCCGGCCGAGCGCATCACGCGCCCGCGAAACGCGCAGAAGACAGCCCCTAAGGCGAATGCGCAAAACGGCGGCTTCAGTGATTCGTCCTCGCCGCTACTATTGCGACTCAGTCGCAACAAGAACTACAGGGTTCTCGCCGTGCCCCAGGTAATTCTTGATTTTGAGTTACCCGCCCTCCCAATTCCTGCGGACGGAGCCCGGCAGTCGACGCCCGGGACGATGATATTGCACTTTTGGGCAAATCCCTGCACATGGACAGCGTGTTTCCCGCGATTTTTCTTGGGCCTCAATTGGCCGGGAGTACAATCGGGGCGCGGCTTCTCTCGCCTCCCCGAGAACACGCTCCACCTCCCATGAGGCGAGTCGACTCGTATGAGCCTTCCCGCAAGGGAATCGTGAGACCTACGAGATTTCACGTCGTCGAAGGCAACCACAATACGCAGGTTGAAGTGTGATGCTTTCGGGAGTTGTAGTGCGACCATCAATCATGAAGATTGTGCGTGAAAGGATCCATAAGATAGCGTGTCTTTAAACCAATCCTGGACTCTTTGAGTTACTTATCTTCACAACCGACACGAGACCGGAAAGGGCAGCAACATGGAGAAATACGGCTTACTAACTAAGGTATGCATCTTTTTTGTACTTTTTGCAGCAACGGCAATTACCTCACCCGCGCAGACCTTCACCAATATATTCACCTTCAATTACACCGAGGGTGCCAACCCGAACGGGGCGCTGGTGCAAGCTACTGACGGGAATCTCTACGGGACAACCTGGGCCGGCGGTCACGGTTATGGCATTGTTTTTGTAATCGACTCGGGAACAGTTACCCCACTGCACAGTTTCGAATCCAGTGACGGCGCCTTCCCGAACGCAAGCCCGGTGCAGGCTTCCAACGGAAACTTTTATGGAACAACNNGGCACGGTTTTCGAAATCACCTCGGCGGCCTCGGTGACTACGTTGTATAGCTTCAGCTCCTCCAACGGAACCCACCCGTGGGCAGGGCTGGTGCAGGGTACGGACGGGAACTTCTACGGGACAACTTACGAAGGCGGGGCCAATGACTATGGAACTGTTTTCAAAATCACGCCCACGGGCACGCTGACCACGCTGCACAG
>PMMJ01000280.1:28794-34289 GCA_003162255.1 Acidobacteriaceae bacterium
ACGGCTATGGCACGGTTTTCGAAATGACGCCCGCAGGCACGCTGACCACACTGCAGAGCTTCAACTGGACTGACGGCGCCATGCCATACTCAGAGGGACTGGCACAAAGCACCGATGGGAACTTTTACGGGACAACTCAGGTATCCAGTAACTACGACTGTGGCACCGTCTATGAAGTTACCCCCGGGGGCACGCTGACCACGATCCATAACTTCGACTACACCGACGGCTGCGGTGCGGACTCAGGGCTGACGCAAGCCACCAACGGCACTTTCTACGGGACGAGTTGGGCGGGTGGGACCGACGGCTATGGCACAGCTTTCAGTCTGTCGATGGGCCTCGCTCCGTTCGTGCAACCGCGTCCAAGCATGGGCTTGGTGGGCACCGCTGTGACGATCCTGGGAAACAATTTGACGGGCACTACCGAGGTTAGCTTCAACGGCACAGCCGCGACCCACAAAAAGGTCGTCTCGGCGACTGAGATTACGACCACGGTTCCCTCTTATGCGACCACAGGCGCCCTGACGGTGACCACGCCCAGCGGCACGATCAGCAGCGGGACATTTTTTGTGACGCCACAGTTTAAGAGCTTCAGACCGGTCAAAGGCCCAGTGGGAACGCAGGTGCAGATCGCCGGGGTCAGCCTCACGCAGACTACCGCGGTGAGCTTTAACGGCGTGGCCGCGTCTGAGTTCACTGTGGACTCCGACAAGAAGGTGACCGTGACCGTTCCCACCGGCGCAACCACGGGAGCAATCTCGATCACCACTGCTGGGGGGGCAGCCACGAGTGTAAAGAGCTTCAACGTGACAGAATGACTCTGCGCGCAGCAGGGACGGGCACGTTTTTTTCAGCAACTCGAAATATCCCAAGAGAATGTGACTGCGGGAACAGATGAAAGGACTTATATGAAAGTTCAGTTTGATTATTCGAAGACCTACATCCGGCTGGCGATGGTGCTGCTGGTCGGTTTCAGCACCCTATGCGCGAGCGGGCAGGACCAGGAGTTGTCAAAAGCGGCGATCCCCAAACCGGCAAAGCGGCTCATTGGCGATTACAGCTATTCGAGTCGGACTCAGACACCGCCCTACACCTCGAAGCAGATTCCGTACGCCAAATTGACGCACATTATTCACTTCTGCCTCGGCTTTTATTCCGACGGCTCGCTCTATATTGCCGGTGGCCCCAATGGCCTTCTCGAGCCCGCTCTCATCCGCAAAGCACATAAGAACGGCGTCAAAGTACAGATAGGCGTCTGCGGCCCCTTTAATGACTTTGATGACAATCCCAATGGGATGGCCACACTCATTGGCAACGTGGAGACGTTTGTCAACAGGTACGGATACGATGGCGTGGACATCGATTGGGAATATCCCACAATGGCGGAGACCAATAACTTCTACAGTCTGATGGCGGGTTTACGGGCGGCGCTTCCTTCCCCGTCCTACTTGATTTCTGCGGATGTTCCCCCTTGGGGAGACGGCGGCAACGGGTATGCCATCCCCCAGGTGGACCAGTTCGTCGATTTCTTCAACATTATGATGTACGAGTGCGCTACGACCGGGGAGTCGGATGGGCAGCTGAATTCAGAAATCTTTTGGGACTGGAACAATCCCGACCCATGGGAGTGCCAGCCGGGAGGCGCCGCCAACGAGGCAGTCAACATATTCCTCCAGGAAGGGGTCGCGCCCTCACAGCTCAACATGGGCACCCCTTTCTACGGTTATCTCTATTCATATGTGTCGGAATTGTTTGGAGAATGCCCGCCCGCAGACCAGACGAAGGACGGAGCCTGCAAGGGCATTTCGGCTCACAACTACGGAACCTTTTTCAAACAGCGAATCAATAAAAAGGGCTGGCATACCTATTACGACCCGATTGCGCTGGTGCCGTATATGCTGCGCGTGGATGGCAAGCCGGGGTTCATCACCTACGACGACGAGATATCGACTTATACCCGCGTGTGGTACTCCGATTGGCAGTGGAATCTGGGCGGAGTGTTCATGTGGTCGATTGATGCCGACTACGACGGCCAAACGCAGGATCTGCTCGATCAGGCGTACGCAGCCAGTCTGCCCCCAGCCAACTGATACGCGGCCCGGGAAGCGAAGCGTGGCATCAGTCCGCCTTTGCTTCTCGAAAACCCGGAAATACTCGCAGGCAGCGTGATTATTGCGTCTCGAGTCTTGCGGGAAGGTAACGCGGGAGTTCTCTGCAATGCAGGCCGCGTCGCGGAGCGCTGCATGCCTGGAGCACCTCGGGCCGTTGGAACGAGGTGCTTGGGCGTCTGTGGGCTTGTTCGCAAGGGTGTAGCGGTTCCAATGAGCCGGAACAAACTTGTACTTCCTTCCTTCGCGAGGGAACATGACAGGTGTGATCCGAGTCACGGAAACATCGGCCCTAACTCCCGAAAAATAGATTGGTTGCGCCAGACATGCACCTAGTAGATCGATTCCATAATACAGGGAGGCTGGTCGCTTGCCCTTTGTTAGTCGCCGAGCACGGTACAGCTAAGCCCGAAGGAGACGGAAATGCTTACCGCGCTCTCGCTGTCGAGAAGCGAGCCGGCCGGGCGAGTACAACGGGCTTCGATTCTGTTGCGTTATCACGTGGGAGAGACGGTTTCTGAAATCGCCCGGCGCTTGGCCTCTGGTAATCTAGTCTCCTATCGGTTCATTGCGTAGTCAGGGCCGTTGTACCCAAGCGCGTACTAAGGTCTCCAATCGAACGAAAGCGCTGAAAATCCCGTGGGTCTTATCACGTCAAATCGAATGCAAACGGGTACCTCGGACTGAGTGAACTTTAGTTCGAACCTCGCCAGACTCGCGGGGAGCAACTCAGGAATCGCCACTTCCTGATGCTCCACGGGAATATCGCCCTGCCCATAGAACGTGCCGCGCAAGGTGTAACCTCGAAGCCTGTACATGGGGACGTCGCCGCGCGTTCCTAAGATCACCTGGAAGTTGTTCAAGTGGTTCTCCAGAGAACGTAGTTCGATCGGACTGGATTCCCGCCGAAGGAGCTCATAGGACTGCTTCTTTGTCCCATAAACATCGACCACTCCGTGCACGCGTTGCTTGAGGACTCCCATGCCGCGGTCACCCACGTGCGTGCGATAGTCGTTGTAGCAGAAGAAAATCGCGCCGGCAATGTATTCCCTTGCGCGTATTACGAGATCGTGCGTGCGAAGGATCTCCATCCGGGGCTCGTCTCCTTCGGGCCGATCCTCGGTGCAAGCGCAATAGCCGTACTCGGAAATGACGATGGGTTTGTCAGGGAAGGCCGCATGAATCCCCTCGAGATAGCCTGCGGCGTCCTCTGCCGAACCTGGCGCCCAGGTTCCGAAATACTCATTCGCTTCGATAAAGTCCATAAGCCCGGCAACGTCGCGTTCCGGTGTGCTGTCCAGAGAATTGGAAGCATAAGAACATAAACGGCCAGCATCCAACTTCTTGGCCTCCCGCAGCATGTGCTTCGCAAACTGGGAGGCAGGCGGGTCCTGACCCCCGATCTCGTTGCAGAGACCCCAGACTACAAGACAGGGATGGTTGCGGTCTCGCGCGATCATCTCGCGCAATTGTTCGAGCCCATTCTCCATGATGTCGGCATCCGGTTGTGGCCCCATACCCTGAAAAGTATCCGATCCCCAAGCGGGGACTTCGGTTTGCATAAGAATCCCGTGGCGATCGCAATAGTCAAGAACACACTTATCCTGAGGCCAATGAACTCGTGTAAAGATGCAGTTGAGGTGCTTCAGGTCCGCGTGGTCGCGCCCGATCCAGTCCGCAGGTTCTGCCATTCCGAACTCCGGGTTGCTCCCCGCCATGCGTTCAACGCCCATTAGGCGCACGCGCTCGCCGTTCAAATGGAACGCGCCATCTTTGACCTCCAACCGGCGGACGCCAAAGATCGCAGAAAAGCTGTGGGATGTATCTGTCCCCGCGACCGAGAAGCAAAGCCGATACAAGTTGGGATGATCGAAGTGCCACAGCTTTGCTTCAGGCAGAGCAACCTCCACCGCCAGCGTTTCGGTTGCTCCGGGCTTAATCGAGAGACCTGCCCCCTGTCCCTTTTCAGAACCGTCAGACCGGATGCTTCATCCACGATCCGGAAGGAAGTCCCGCCGCTCCAGTCCCTGTGGCTTGTGTTTCGGATATAGCCGGTGATTGCGATCGTTGCGTCTCCGTCGGTGAAATTGGGAGTGGCTTGGACGTCCACACGTTCCACGAATACCTTGGGAGAGATGAGGAGTTGTACGGGCCGAAAGATGCCTCCGTCGTGCGCCCAGTCACTGGAGCGCCCGCGAGGCAGCATGTGTTCATTGAAAGCATTGTCCACACGAACGGCAATGGCGTTTGCTTCTCCCCAATGGAGCAAATGCGTGACGTCGAACGTGAATGCGGTGTAGCCTTTGCCCCGGTGTTCCCCCGCGAGTTGGCCATTGATCCAAACTGTAGCGGTGTGAAAGACCGCCTCAAACTCAACCCGCACAGTAGAATTCTGCCAGTCCGGTCGAACATCAAAGGTTCGGCGGTACCACGCAACCCCGTAATACTCGGCCAGTGGGGCTTCAACCTGCCACGTGTGAGGGACCTTATACTGGCCGCCAACCCGTGCTTGGCACATCGGCGGCGTCCCAATGTCGGCTCGTCCCAGAATCCGCCGAATCCGTGCGAAAAAGCCACTCTCCACAGAGGCTGGCGAGACTGGTAGAAAACGTTCTCGCTTCAGTGTCTGCGACCTGGGCTTCGGAAGTGGCGAGCGTCGCCGCAATCGTTCCCGCAGAGGCAGTCAGAAACTGACGTCGTGATGGCATGAGTGAAAGCCTACGTTGGCATCACAAACAGGTACACAACAAGATGTCAGCATCCGCACGACATTGCAAGCTCGTCTGTTCTCCGCCCGATCTTGCGGACCAGCAACTTTACAAGCTGGAGCGCGGCATGGCCGCAGATACAAAGAAATACCGTATTTTCACCGGACTGAAATGATTAAGGCCGTACCGATGGCGCTGCTGTTCAGTCAGGAAACTGACGGGCATGGGCCTCCTCTCCATGTCTGGGGGGAGGCACTTGCAAAACCTTCAAGGTGATGCCGCCACGAGCCACGATCTGGCGGCTGTATGAGATCCACCAGATTAGCATCCTGCATCCTATGCCGACGCAGCATTACGTCGATGCGGATTGCTGTCCTGCTGTTTGTGATTGTGCTGTCCGGACTGGTCAGTTACATCGGACGGGGAATTGCTGAAATCGTGTTTCGTTAACCCGGTTTTCCGTTCCGTTGATCCCCGCTACCCAATAAGACCCCGTCGTTGTCTCTCCCGAACCAGATTGTCCTCGGACCTGGTGTCTTCATCCTGGAAAATAAGAATCTGTCCTCGCGCGCGCGGCAATTGCTAAAGCTTCGAGTCACGACATCTTCAGTAGTTTGGCATCCACTTTGAGGAACCCCGTCCAGAGCAATGGCACCTGTTAACGCCAGCGAAAAAGTGA
>PMMJ01000074.1 GCA_003162255.1 Acidobacteriaceae bacterium
GAACTTGGCGCCGCGGATCGTCAACACCGCCGCCTCCAGATCCACATCTTGCAGTTCGAGGTTGCGTGCTTCGCCGAGGCGTAGACCGGAAACGCTCAGCAGTCCGAGCAGACAATAAAAAACCTGCGGTCGCAGCTTATCGCGCTTATACCGATAGGGCATCCGGAGGGCGGCGCGCAATAAGCTGCGGATCTCTTCCGCAGAGTACNNGGCGCCCAGGCCAGCGCCAACGGGGCCGTGATATAGGAGGAGCGCTGCTCTTCCATGAATTGGACGAAGGCCAGTAACAGCTTGCCAGTCTCATGCAGTTTGAATCCTAAGCTGCGGCGCAACTTCAGGTATTCCCCTACGGCGTCACGAAGCGTGGTCATCGCGCACCTCCCGGCCACGGCATGGCGAGGGTTCGCAGGGCATCGAGATCTACTTTCGCGTAGATCTTGGTGGTTTGAGGGTTATGGTGACCCAACAACTCACCGATCTCACCCAGCGAGGCGCCCCGACGCAACATCTCGGTGGCTAATCCATGCCGAAACTGATGGGCTCCGAAAGTAGGCGCATCAACACCGGCCCGCTGAAGGCGATGCCGTACGATTGATCCAACACCACAGGCGCCTTGAAAGCCGCAGACGGGAGCTCTGGCACGCAAGAACACGCGCCGACTGCTACATCGTGGCCGTCCATACCGCAGATACGCGGCGATCGCTTTACCCACTTCCACGGGCAACGGTAGGTCGCTGCGCTGACCACTCTTGCCGCGAACGCTCAGCTGCCCCGCCTTCCAGTCGATCCCATCGAGTTCGAGAAACGCCACTTCGCCTGAACGTAAACCCAAGCGTGCGAGCAGGAGCAGGATGGCGTAATCGCGACGGCCAACCGCCGTACTCCGGTCGATGCTGGCCAGCAACTGACGGACTGCGTCCACTCCAATCGCTCGGAGGATCGATGACATCGACCAGTTAGGCACGATGGGAACGGCAGCCGCTAGATCCAGCGTTACCTCCCCACGATAGCGCGCATACTCCAGGAAGGAACGTAACGCGCTGGTTAGGAGTTTCGCTCGCTTCGGGTGCAAGCGCGGTGCCTGATGCTGTACGAATGCCACGACGTCGCGGGCACACAGGTGCGACAGAGTGGCGGGTCCGCCGCCGAAGCGGCCTTTCAGAAAACTGCGAATGAACGGAACGTAGTTGATGATCGTGGCTCTGGCCAAGCCGCGCGCTTCCCGCAAGTGCTGCTCGTAGGCCTGGGCACAGCGCTCCGCAGAGGTCAGCGGACGAGCTGACACTTTCTTTTCCGTGGGAATCACGCGCTCATGGCGCAGAAAATCGAGCAGATGCCGGAGCGCGGCAGCGTCCCCTCGGCTCGGCCGCACCCCAGGCGGCGTGGCGTCCCCTGCAGGCCGGTCATCCCGAACATACGTCCACAGTCGCCCCGTTTTCGTTCTTCCCAGGCCGGGTGCCAGTACCGGCACCGGGGTGTCGTCGGCGTGCAACTTCGCCGCACCCATCACGTGACGCCGTAACGCCTCCACCAACGGCACCAACAACTGGCTCGCGCCACCCACCCAGTCCGCCAGCGTGGTGCGCTCCAGTTCCACGCCGACCCGCGCATAAATCTCTTCCTGGCGGTACAANNTGGGCCGGAACGTACTCCAGGATCTCGGAGACATCTTCGCCTAAAGCTTTCAACTCGCCGCCGCAGTCCGGACAGGCCGTTTCCTTAGGCAGAATCGTCCGTTTCTGCCGCGGCAGATGACCCGGCAGCGGCCGTCGCGCCGGCTTCCGGCCGGAGGTCGACGGGGCCGTCGCCCCAGGGGTGGGGGAAGCCGCCGGGGGCTCCGCCGACGCGGTGGCCAGTTCGTCCAGTTGTAACTCCAATTGCTCGATCTGCCGTTCCAACTTCTCCGACCGGCGCCCGAACTGCATCCGCCGCAACTTGGCAATCAGCAGTTGCAAGCGTTCGATCTCGGCTTGACGGCCCGCCAGTTGTTCGTCCTGGGAGCGCAGGCGCTCGCACTGAGCCCCNNATGCAATATCTATTATAGGAATATCCGAAGGTAAGGAACTGCGCGGCTTACACCGCCATCTGCGGTGCCGAGGTGCGGGTGGGACGTCGCCAGTCGATCCCCTCCAGCAGCATGGAAAGCTGCGCCGGCGTCAACGCGACCACGCCACCGGTGGCCTGTGGCCAGATGAAACGCCCACACTCCAGCCGCTTGGCAAAAAGACACAGGCCGTCACCATCCCACCAGAGGACTTTGATCAGATCGCCGCGTCGCCCACGAAACACAAACACCTGCCCGGAAAACGGATTCTCTTCCAGCGCCGTTTGCACCATGCCACTCAGTCCCACAAACCCGCGCCGCATGTCCGTCACGCCCGCCACGATCCAGATTCTCGTCCCCGCCGCCAGACCGATCATGCCAGCAACTCTTTCAGCACCACCCGCAGCGCTTCCGCATCCACCGCCCCAGTGAGTCGCAGCTGTCCCTTGGGAAGTTCCACCTGAATCGTGCCGGAGAAGCTTCGCGGCATCGGCGCATCGATCGGATCCGCTCCCCCCTCCGCCAAGCGCACCGCCAACAAGCCGGGCGTCGCACGGCTCCGGGGTTTCACCAGCCCTCGCCGATACTGGCGCCGCCAAGCGAAGACTTGGTTGGCGTTCACGCCATGCGCTCGTGCTACGCGCGCTACGGACGCACCGGCTTCCAGAGTCTCTTCCACGATCTGGCGCTTCAGCTCTGGACTGCGGTACTGTCGCTTGGCTGTGGGAAGTGCCTTACGGGAGGAAACAGTATCAATCACTGCGGAATTCGAACCATCCATCTGACCTCCAAGTGGACACAACCAGAGTGTCCACTTGGAAGAATGCCTACTAAAATCAAACCCGTCCAGACGGCCAAATCCGAACGCTTACTGTCTTTCCCATGCTCACCGTCATTCTGAACCAGCA
>PMMJ01000149.1:0-1346 GCA_003162255.1 Acidobacteriaceae bacterium
CCGACGTACGCTTCATAATGCACCCCCGCCCATAGCGTTTTGGAATGCTGCGCCATTTTGTATTCTTCTTGAGTTATGCACCCAGTCTCGGAGCTTGTGTTCGTCTGATGCGTTCAGCGTAAGCCAGTACGGCATTCCACTGTTAAGCCGCCGAGCCTGGATGAGATTGCGCTCGATCCAATAGTAGACCACGCCAGCGCTAACTCCAAAGTGTTGGGCCACTTTTTGTACGGTCAGCTCCTCGTACCGCTTCAGCGCCGTAGGCGGAATCTGATATCGCCAACGAATCCACCGCACAATATTCGCAGTGTACGGTTTACCCTTAGCACTGGCATATCCTTCTCGATTGAACCGGTCAGCGATCTCCGCATCGGGCAAGCGGTGAGCCAGTTCGCGAACATTGTCGATCAGGGCGGCAGGATACCGGAGGCGGTCTGCCATGCTGGGCGGGAGCTGCACCGAGAGGCTGGTGCAGGCCCCGCCTTGCCAGCGGATGTGAGCCAAAAGCTGCTTTGGGTGCGAGGGCTTCTCGACAGTAATATCCTTGATGAGCAGCCGCAACATCCGCTTGCGGTCCTTCGCCTGCGTGGTGGGGGCATGCCACACCCGCGGTAAATCCTTTGCCAGCGCGAGGACTTTCGCCTTCTGCTCGGGTGTGGCGACGCGGGCTTCTTGACGTTGAAACTCCGCGGCTTGCTCTTTGAGAATTTCCAAATGGAGCAACGCATCGTTCCAGCGGCGCTCCAGCGTGCTCGCCACCAGGCGCTGGGAGGGATCAACCTCTTGATAGCGCCGCTCGGCGAGCGCGGCTTCGTACTCGGCACGTTCGAGCCGCATCTGCCACTGGCGCAACAGGGTCTGATCGCGCGACTCCAACTCCTCGAGAGCCGCCAAGGCGAGCTCCAGTTCGGCTGGCTGCAAGGCCTTCAGGACTTCTTCCGCGATGGCGGCATCGAGCCGATCGCAACGGAAGCTCAGGCAATCACGACTCGCTAATCCTTCGCGGCGTAACCAGTTGCANNTTGCATTGATAGCAGGGATAAATGCCGCCGTTGCCGAGGTAGCGTACCGTGAGCGCGCGACCACAATGGCCGCACAGCAGCAGCCCTTGGAGCAAAGCCAAGCCTTCGCGAGCGGGACCGGCCAGCACCATCTCCTCACCGTTCGTGCGGTTCTTCTCCAGCCGCTCCTGGTTCTTAAAGAATTCTTCCAAGGGGATGTACCCTTCGTGGTGCTCTTTCAAGCTGACGCGCCAGTCCGGCATAGCGACCGCGTGCATCCGTTTATGAACCTCGCCCTGGGAGCTGATCTCGCGGCGATATTGGTAACGACCGAAGACGTACATT
>PMMJ01000149.1:1392-2800 GCA_003162255.1 Acidobacteriaceae bacterium
AGGGGGAAACGCAACTCGCCTTTTTTCGCTTTGTTGAGCTTGCCGCCCTGGAGGCGGGCGTGCAAAAAATGTAGCTCGGCCTGGGCCATAGTCCCCTTCAATCCTAAAAGAAGTCCGTCGTTGAAGTCCGCCGGGTCGTAGCAACCATCCTCGTCGATTACCAGAGTGGTGGTGAGCGCACACAGCTCCAGCAGGCGATGCCAATCGAGATTCGAGCGCGCCAGCCGCGAGACTTCCAGGGCAAACACCGCGCCCACCTGACCCATCGAGACATCGGCTACCAAGGTCTTGAAGTCCTCCCGCCCCGCCATCTCCGTGCCCGTCTTTCCCAAATCCCGGTCGAGAATGCGGATGAGGAATTCGCTCCAACCCAGTTCCAGCGCCTTCTCGCGCAGCGCGTACTGGCGCTCCGTGCTCTCCTGATGGTGGCGGACCTGACCTGGCGTCGACTGGCGTAAATAAATGTACGCCGGTTTGCTGCAGTGATGTTCTGCAATCTTCGGATTCATCAGCGACCTCCACAGGTGCTAAAAAGTTGGGGTCGCCGTCGAGCCAGCTTTCGAGCATATTGGCGAGGAGCACACCGCCCAACCCAGGATCGATCGGTACACGGAGGGCGGAAAGCGCTTCGCTCATAGCGATCTTCTAAAGCGCCTCCCGACGGCGCAGCAGCTCGCGGTTGATCTCGCAGATGGCCTCCAAGATCTCGCGGGCGCGGTGGTAGTTGGCGAGGAACTCGGCCGCCTGAGCATAAGACTCCTGCGGGACGTAATCCATTTGCGGCCGCAGGCCGGGATAGCTCACCGACAGATAGTACTTGGGACCGTGGCCTCGGCCGTCGGCGCATTTGCATCCCGGCTTGCCACATCGTTTGTAGCGCTCGATGAGGGAACCGCGCAGGATCTCTTGGAGCGGAGGCAGCTGGCGCAGGAGAGCTCGGCGGCGTTTTTGCAAAGCGGCAGTGGGTTCGCTCGGCATGGTTGTCAGACCACGTATATAACTGGTCTGACACTAAACTGTAGAGTTTCATTTGTCAATCCTTTTTTGAGGGCCCTTTCCCACGACGGAGTGGCCGGACGCGGGCAACTCATCCAGTAAAGCGACGAACTCGAAAAGGAGGTCAGCGGCGAAACGGTGTGGCGGCACAGCCGGTGCGTCATGCCGAGACAGATCGGCCCAGTCGGTCCACTCGCGCGCGACACTGAAGGTGCCACGCTCCAGCTCGCGGAGAATCAGCGTGTCGACGCCGGCTACGCGCCGTTCCTTGAGCACTTCGAAGCGCTGTCCACGAAGCGGGTGGAAGGGGTGACAGATTTCAGCCCACCCCAAGGGCGAGCTGTGCGCAAGTGCAGTTCGCGCTGACTGTGCCGACGGTGCGGGACCGGGTGGCACAGATGGCGACCCTGTT
>PMMJ01000203.1 GCA_003162255.1 Acidobacteriaceae bacterium
GAGCGCATCAAACTTCTGCGCGACGTTCTCACCGCTGCCGACTTTTTCTTCGTCGACCAACTCCCGCCCTACGACCCAGCCGAACTTATCCCGCAGAAGGGCGATGCCGCCATGGCGCTCAAAGTTCTGACCCGCGCTCAAGAGGTCCTGGCGAAAACTGAATTCAAACACGACCCCTTGGATCAAACTCTCCGCGCCGCCGCCCAGGAGATGGGCGTAAAGGCCGGACAGATGTTCCAGCCGATCCGCGTAGCTGTCTGCGGACGCAAGAATGCCCCGCCGTTATTCGAGACGTTGGAAGTGCTGGGGCGTGAAACCACCGTGAAGAGAATCGAGCAGGCGGTCGAAGAGCTGCAGTAGTGCAGCGCGGGAGTCCTAGTGAGAAGCCCGGAACTGCTGCGCTTTCTGCCGGGCATCCGCGGCTTCCTTCTTCATTCCCTTGGCTTCATAGACGGAGGCGAGCAGATTTTCGTTGTCGGGATCGTCGCCGGATTGCTGCTGCTTCAACAATGATGCGATGGCGTCATCGTAGAGCTTGAGCCGGGCCTCCATGACTCCCATGTTGTGGTACACCCCCTGATAGCCGGAGTCGAGTGCCGCGACTCGTTTGTACTCCGCGAGCGCTTCGGGGTCGCGATGCTGATCCGCGAGAGCGTCCGCCAATCCGGCATGGCCGTCGGAGCTGCTGGGATCGATTTTCAACAATTGAGCAAAAGCGTCTTGGGCTTTGGCGGGTAACTTCTGTTCGAGATAAATCAGCCCGAGCCTGTAATACGCTTCTTCACTCCGCGGATTCAGTGCGATCGTGCGCTTCATTTCCGCGCTCGCATTTTCGAAGTCGTGCTCTGTGGTATAGGCACGCGCCAAAGCTTCGTGGGCGGCGGCGAAGTCGGGGCGCTGGCTTAAGGACTTCTGAAATTCCGCGATGGCTCCGTCCGGGTTCCCCTCGTCGAGAAGTCGTACTCCGTGTTGCGCATGAAGCAGATAGGCGCGCGAGTGCTGCAACCACATCACTCCGCCTGCCACGACCAGAACCCCGACGAGCAGCACCGCGATCCGGCGAAAAGCATCATCGGGTTGTGGAGCGACCTTAGCGATGAGCGCTCCGAGAAGCAGGCCCATGAGCAGGCCGCCGACATGCGCCGCGTTATCGGTGCCAGCCATCACCGCTCCAAAGAAGAGGTTGTAGCCTACAAACACGACCACGCTGCGCAGCGTTCCAGCCAGGGCGGCGCGGGGCAGCGAAAACTCGCCGAGATAAAAGGATGCGATCAGAGCGCCAGCCATCCCAAAGATCGCTCCAGAAGCGCCGACGCTCAAAACGACGGGATTCCAAATCAGACTCGCGAGGCTCGCCGACAGCCCGCAGATCAGGTACGCCGTGGCAAATGTCCAATGGCCATATACCGACTCCGCGAGTCTGCCGAGGCTCCACAGGCACCACATATTGAAGCCAATGTGCAGCAAGCCGCCGTGAACGAAGACGCAAGTCAGCAGGCGCCACCACTGGCCACTGACGGTATACGGCCCGTAATTGGCTCCCCAGCGCACGAGATCCTGGCCAGACGGATTATCCAGCATCGAAACGCCAGCCAGCGCCATGGCGACGAACACCGCAACGTTGATACCGAAAATGGCCTGAGTGACCATCATCGAACCGGACTGCTGCCGCAACCAGGGCGCCGGCTCGACTCGCTGAATGGGGATATCTTCGCCGCGCTGCGCCGCTTTATGCTGCACGCACCACTGGCAAATCTTCCGGCCGAAGGTGAGGGCCGGAAGCTGACGGCCGCATTGAACACAATTTGCCATGAGAGAATGAAGCCCGAAGGCCTCTCGACGCAGATTATCACGTTGATCTCAGCTCATGGAGCGCCGGGCGTCCCCGCCCGTCNNAACTTCCTCCGCGACATGATCGCCGAGGATGTGCGCATCAAGAAGTACGGCGACGCCGTCATCCAGACCCGCTTTCCTCCCGAGCCCAACGGCTACCTGCACATCGGCCATGCCAAATCCATCTGCCTAAACTTCGGATTAGCCGATGAGTTCGGCGGCAAAACCAACCTGCGCTTCGACGATACCAACCCCGAGAAGGAAGAGCAGGAGTACGTTGACTCGATCATGAAAGACGTCCGCTGGCTGGGCTTCGAGTGGGATGGCCTCTACTATGCCTCCGATTACTTCGATCAACTCTACGAGTGGGCGATCAAGCTCATCAACGAAGGCAAAGCGTACGTTGATGACCTAAGCGCGGAAGAAATTCGCCAGTATCGCGGCACTCTCACCGAGCCCGGCAATGAGAGTCCGCATCGCAACCGCGAAGTAAAAGAGAACCTCGACCTTTTTGAGCGCATGCACAAAGGCGAGTTTCCCGACGGATCCCGCGTCCTGCGCGCCAAGATCGACATGGCGTCGCCGAACCTCAATATGCGCGATCCGGTCATGTACCGCATTCTGCACGCCGAGCATAACCGCACCGGCGGCAAGTGGTGCATCTATCCTATGTACGACTACGCGCACGGACAGTCCGATTCCATCGAGCACGTGACCCACTCCGTCTGCACACTCGAATTCGAGGATCATCGCCCGCTCTACAACTGGTTTATCCAGCAGCTGGGAATTTTTCCGTCGCAACAAATGGAGTTTGACCGCCTCAGCCTGACTTACACGCTGCTCAGCAAGCGCAAACTGCTGACCCTGGTGCAGGAACAACACGTCACCGGGTGGGACGATCCGCGCATGCCGACGCTGTCTGGCATCCGCCGGCGCGGCTATACGCCGGAGGCAATCCGCCATTTCTGCGCGGCTATCGGAGTTTCCAAGACGAATGGCACGTTGGAATTTGCCATGCTCGAACACTTCGTCCGCGAAGATCTGAACAAGCGCGCGCCCCGCGTGATGGCCGTGCTGCGGCCATTGAAGGTTGTGATCGATAACTACCCGGAAGGTCAGGTTGACGAAGTCGATGCGGTCAATAATCCCGAGGACGAAAGCGCCGGGAAGCGCAAAGTACCATTCTCCAAAGTGCTCTACATCGAGCAGGACGA
>PMMJ01000522.1 GCA_003162255.1 Acidobacteriaceae bacterium
ACGTGCAGGAAGGCGAGCGCGTCCGGGCGGGTGAACCGCTGATGGACGGGCCACTCAACCCGCACGACATTCTGGCCGTGCTCGGCGAGAAAGAGCTGCAGGCTTACCTGGTGAATGAAATCCAGGAAGTCTACCGCTTGCAGGGCGTGAACATTTCGGACAAGCACATCGAAGTGATCGTTCGCCAGATGATGCGCTGGGTGAAAGTCGAAGATGTAGGCGACACCCAGTTCCTGCTCGAACAGCAAGTGGACAAGTTCCGCTTCCACGAGGAGAACGAACGTGCCATCGCGCAGGGCGGCAAACCGGCCACCGGGCGTCCGTTGTTGCTCGGCATCACGAAGGCGTCGCTCTCCACCGATTCGTTTATCTCCGCGGCTTCCTTCCAGGAGACCACGCGCGTGCTGACCGAAGCGTCGATTCAGGGAGCGGTCGATCATCTCCGCGGCTTGAAGGAGAACGTGATCGTAGGCCGCTTGATTCCCGCCGGCACCGGCATGGAGTATTACCGCAACGTGCGTCTCTCACCGGAGATGGAAGAGGCCGCCAGCAAGGTGCAGGAGGAAGTCTCGCAAGCCTACGAAGATGCCGAGCGCGCGCTCGAGCTCATGCGCCACGAAGGCGAGACCGAAGAACTCGCCGCGGAGTAATGACAGGACGAATCCAGAGGGGCGACTCGCGTCGCCCCTCATTTGCTTGGCGGCGTTTTTTGGATGACGTTTTCTTAAGCCAATGTCTTTAGCACTGGAACCACAGCGCCCGATCGAGCAACCTCAGGATCGTAACTCCAAGCCGGAGCCGGTTCCTGGTGGGCTGGTGCTGGCCCCGGCACTGGGGCGCTTCTGGCGGTTGTTCCGCCTGTCGATCTGGCGAGCTTTCGAGCATGATGCTTTCGGGACCGCCAAAGCGTCGGCCTATTCGGCCATCTTCACCTTTTTCCCGGCCTTGCTGGTGCTGGGCTCAGTTCTCGCCGCCCTGAACCGGGGTAAAGTCTATGCTCGCGAGATCTCCTACGCTCTGGGTACCATCTTGCCTGCGGGCACCTCAGCCGCGCTTTCCTACCTCAGAAGCAGCACGGACCGGCCGGTTGGGCTGCTCATTTCCACTTCGCTGTTGACGGTCTGGAGCGCATCGGGCGTCATCATTTCCTGGATGGATGGCTTTCGCCGCGCCTACCAACTGCCCAAGACCTGGGGGATCATCAAGGAGCGCGCGATTGCAATTTCGCTGGTCTTGATGGCGGGTCTGCCGCTGACTTTCGCCACCATTCTGGTTGCCTTCGGCAGCCGCATTGAAATGCGAATCTTGTTTCACATCGGGCATGAGTTCGGACCGCTCATTCTGCTGTTGTGGGGCGCGATACGCTGGGTCATAGCGATCCTGACCAGCGTCGCCGTGATCCAGCTCATCTATCACAACGCAGTGCCCCGCACGCAACCCTGGCACAGCGTTTTGCCGGGCGCAGTTCTTGCGACCGCCATGTGGCTGATTTCCACCGCATTATTTGGATTTTATTTGCAGCACTATGTCGATTACAGCGTGATCTACGGTTCACTCGGCGTGGGTATTGCGCTACTGCTCTGGATGTACATCATCTCGCTGGTGGTGCTCATTGGCGCCGAATTCAATGCCATGCTTTTCCCTCGCTATCTCACGAAAGCTCCACCTCCGCGGGTAAACACCGAAGCTCACTGACGGCGAAATCGGGAGTCAGCCCCCAGATCGTCCCGCCTGTAAAATCTGATGGGATGAATTTTCTGGAGAGAGGGTTCGCGACTTGAAAGAACGCAAACTGGATCTGGTTGAAGGTGACTTGCCGGCTTTCGCTCCTGCGCTGGAAGTTGTGGTCGGACGCGTGCGTCGCGCAAAAATCATCTGCACGATTGGCCCGGCGTGCGATTCCGAAGAAATGATTCGCGACCTGATGTGCTTGGGCATGGATGTTGCGCGCCTGAATTTTTCCCACGGAACGCACTCCGACCACGCCCGGCGAATCCGGCGGCTGCGCCGCGTTGCCCATCAATTGAAGCGGACAGTCTGTATTCTTCAGGACCTTCAAGGTCCGAAGATTCGTACGGGCCGCCTGAAGGACGGAAAGCGTGTGCTGCTGCAGGCGGGCGCGATACTAACGATCACGCCGCGCAAGGTAACCGGGACTGCCGATCTGATTGCCACCGATTTTGCCGGACTGGCGCGCGAGGTGGAACCGGGTGCGCGGGTGCTTTTGTCCGACGGACGGATTGAACTCAAAGTGCGCGCGATTCACGGCGAGGATGTGGAATGCGAAGTCCTGAACGGAGGCACGATCGGAGAACAGCAGGGAATTAATCTGCCCGGCGCAGCCGTGGCGATCCCCGCACTGACCGCCAAAGACAAGCGAGACCTCGAGTTCGGGTTGAAGCACGGAGTGGATGCGGTCGCCCTGTCGTTCGTTCGATCGGCCGATGACATCCGCCTGGCGCAGAGCCTAATGCGCGAGTTCGGGAAATCCGTGCCCATCGTCGCCAAGCTGGAAAAGCCGCAGGCCATCGATCATTTGGAAGAGATTCTGGAAGTGGCCAACGGCGTCATGATTGCGCGCGGCGATCTGGGCGTGGAACTGCCGCCCGAGCGGGTTCCGATCATCCAGAAACTGGTGATTCAGCGGGCGAGTATTTGGCGCAGGCCGGTCATCACGGCCACTCAGATGCTCGAGTCCATGACCGAGAACCCGCGCCCCACGCGGGCTGAGGCCAGCGATGTTGCGAACGCGATTTTTGACGGCACCGACGTGGTAATGCTCTCGGGAGAGACCGCCAAAGGCCGCTATCCACGCGAGACCGTGGCCATGATGGCCCGCATCATCCTGGAAGCGGAAGCGAGTATCGCGCAACTACAACTGACGCCGCGCCGCCGCCGTGAGAAGCACCGTTATTCGGTTGCCGAAACCATCTGCGAGTCGATCGCGCACGCCGCCGAAGATTTGCCCATGGGCGCGATCGCCGTCTTCACGGAAAGCGGCAACACGGCACGCATGCTCTCGAAACATCGTCCGAAGGCATGCATCTATGCTTTTAGCCGTACTCCGGAAGTCTGCAATCGCATGAACGCGCTTTGGGGCGTGCATCCGATTCATAAGGACAAGTGGGAGTCGGCGGAAGCGATGCTCAGAACAGCTGTAGAGGAATTGCTGCCGAAAGGTCTTCTTCGCGCCGGGGACGTGCTCGGACTGGTGGCCGGAACGAAGCTCACTTCGGGCGCCACGAACTTCATGCGGTTGCACACGGTGGAGGAAAGCGATCGGGTACGCCAGAAAGGGCGAAGGAAGCATAACCCCTAACCTTTGTCATCCTGACTCTGAGCGCAGCCGAAGAAGAAGGACCTGCTTTGGTTTTCGCTAGCCACGACGCAAAATCCAGAAGTGTCTAAAGCGATGCAGCCCGCGATCACATTCTTCGACAATTCGCTCGATCCCGCAATACGAGGCTGGTTGCACGCTTCAGATGCACCAAACGGCGACGGGCTGATCCTCACTCACGGTGCGGGCTCGGATTGCACTGCTCCTCTACTGGTGGCGCTCAGCGAAGCCTTGGCCGGACGTGGATACGTCGTGCTGCGCTGCGATTTGCCTTTTCGACAGGAGCGGCGGACGGGGCCTCCGTTTCCGGGTAATGCTGAGCGCGATCGTGCGGGTCTCGCCAACGCGATTGCAGCTTTGCGTAAGAATGTCGCGGGCCGGATTTTTCTCGGCGGCCACTCCTACGGTGGACGCCAGGCGACAATGCTCTGCGCCGCTGAGCCAAATCTGGTCTCGGGGCTGCTGTTGCTCTCCTATCCTTTGCATCCGCCGCGCAAACCTGAGCAGCTTCGCATTCAGCATCTGCCCAACTTGCGCACGCCGAGCTTGTTCGTGCAGGGAACCCGCGACCCCTTCGGAAGCATTGAAGAGATGACGAAAGTTTTGCAGCTGGTCCTCGCCAAAACCGAATTAATGAAGGTGGAAGGCGCGGGTCACGATTTGGGCTTCAAAGGGAAGCAACGAGCGGTGGAACTTCCGGCAAGCATCTTAGCCAGATTTGAGATTTTACTGAGAGCTGACGGCTGAGGGCCGACAGCTAATTCACCCAGCCCGATTTCGATCCGCCATTCGGTTTGTCATTGTCGTCGGGAGGCACGTAGTTTCCGTGCTCGTCGAAGGTGACTTTGCGGTCGTGATCCCGCATATAGACTTGGAATTTTCTGGCCGCGCGCCGCCGCTTCCAGCGGTAGTAGGAGTTGCGCACGCTGAAATAGCGTTCGGACGCCGCATAGCTGATGCCGCGAGAAGGCAGGAACTTCACGAACAGAAAACCAAAGAGCAATCCGCCGAGATGAGCAAAAACCGCGATTCCGCCTTGCCTTGGATCGAAAATCGCAACGATCGCTACGATCACCCAGATGCCGACCAGATACTTGGCCTTGATCCGGAATGGCAGCGGAAACAGGAACATTTCCTGATCGGCATAGAGAATGCCGAAGGCCATTAGGAGCCCGAAAATGCCTCCCGAGGCGCCAACTGTTCCGCCATGCTCGTTCATTCCCAGAAAATGTGTATAGGAGACGGCAATCGTGACCAATGCGGCGCCCACGACGCAGAATGTGTAGCACTCAATGAATCGCCGCGATCCCCAATCGCTTTCCAGGTACGCGCCGATGAACCAGAGTGTGAGCATGTTGAAGAACAGATGACTGAAGCTGGCATGGAGTAGCGAGTAGGTCACAAGCTGCCAGATCTCGCCCTTCATCACGAAAACCGGGATCAGCGCAAACCATTCATCCACCCAGCCGAGATCGATGTGAAATACTCGTCGCGCCACGAGCTCCAGCAGGAAGATTGCCGTGCAAGTGATAATGATGCGCTTCACCCACCCTGCAAAGGGCGGCATGCTGAACGAGATGGTTTGTCCGGGACTCACAAACTTTATCTTTCTGGCTCCGGCACAGCCGGCAGACTGCGGTGTCCCGCTTGATCTAGGGCCCGCACACCGAATATCACATTATCCTTCGAAACCTTCAGAGTTGCACGCGTACCGCTGCTCACCACCTGGACGTACTCCCAATCGGCCGCATTGGTCGAGCGCCAGACCACCTCGTAGGCGGACGCGCCGGTCGAAGGTTCCCACGTCAAAGTCGTGTCGTTTTCGAGGTTCTTGGTCAATATTTTTACAGATGCCGGCGGCGCTGGAGCTGAGGCCAGCGAGGCCAAGGTCGCCGCGTTCAGCCGCGCGACGTGCGCCACATAGTCGAAGTTCACAAACTTCGGCAAGTCACCATACTCGATGCCGTTGGCATCGTCCTTGCGAACGTTCTGATGCTGATGGTTGAAATCCTCGCGGAATTCGGTGAGCCGGACGGCGGCGAAACCTTGCTGGTTGAAAGAATAGTGGTCGCCTCCACGCAGGAAGCGGTCCAGCCGAAAGACCAAAAGCGGCTTGACTCCGGCATCGTAGGAGCGCCCGACGTCGGCGATGTAGCGGGCAAGCTCGCGCGAGGTCGAATCGCTCTCTCCGCCGAGCATTCGAATCCGCCGGATTTCAGACTCGGTCGCCGCTGCCGGCAGTCCTTCGGAAAACACGCGCACCACGCTCGCGTCCTGTTGCGGACTGCGGTCGCCTCCCACAATGTCATTGTTCAAGACGGCTTCGAGCTTCCACCCCTGCTGCTTGGCCATTTGGGCGAAGTGCTTGCTTCCGTTCAGACCTTGCTCTTCTCCCGCGACGGTCAGAAAAACGATGGTCGCCGGGAACTTAACTTTGTTCAGGACCGCTTTGCTCAAAACGCGGGCGCACTCCAGGCTCACGGCGGTGCCGCTGCCGTCGTCGTTTGCGCCGGGGGCGGGTTCGGTGCCATTGAGAGGATCGCTGTTGCGCGAGTCGTAATGTCCGGTCACCAGCACGATGCGATTCGCCTGCTGCGGGTCGGTTCCGCGCAAGACCGCATAAACATTGGTGATTTCGGTCGGTTTCGGGATGCGGTCGCCGGGCTGCTCGGTGAAAGTGTCAGTTTTCACCTCCAGGCAGCCGCCGCAGTCCTTGGAGTAGCGCTCAAACTCCGCCTTGATCCACTCCCGCGCCGCGCCAATTCCCTTGCCCGCTTTGATGGATTCGTCGTCCTGTGCGGAAATCGTAGAGCGACTGTTGAAGCCGACCAGTTGCTCGATCGTCTGCCGGATGTGGTCTGCGGAGTCTTGCCGGATCGCTTCGGCGATGTGCGAGTCGGTGTGCGGGTCCTCAGCCAGGCGCGGGGCGGGACCATGTCCCTGCGCCATTTCTTGAGCCAGGCACAGCGGGCCGCAAAGCGCCAGCGCCAGGGCAACTAGCACGGTTGCAGTCAGATTTATGGTGGGATAACGGGAGCTGCAAGACTTGGCAATTTTGGAATTTTTTTGGTAAGCCACTTGACCTTTTCCTCACGAAGAAACTAAATATAACAGGGTACCCCGAACGTGGAGGAAATCATGGTGTACTGTCCCGAATGCGAGACGGATCTCGACATCGATGAAGATGAGGTCGATGAAGGCGCGGTCGTCTCCTGCCCGGAGTGCGGCACGGACTTCGAGGTGGTTACTGTCAATCCCATCGAACTGAAAATCGTGGGCGAAGATGAGATCGACGAGGACGACGACGACGAAGACGCCGACGAAGATGAGTCGGAGGACGAGGACTCCTGAAGAACTCCGCACAGACCCGGACGTTATGGCGGTGGGTCGCGGTGGCTGCGTTGGTGTTGTTTCTGGCGTTCCTGATAGTTCCTGCGAGCGCGCAGAGCGGCGACCGCGAAAAGCCGCAGCCTTACGCTCTGATCTTTGGAACGGTGTGGGACCCAGACGGGCGGCCGCTCTACGCGATCAAAGTGAAGATCCGTCGAGCCGATGAGAAGAAAGTCCGTTGGGAGCTCTATTCCGATCACACCGGCGAGTTCGCCCAGCGAGTGCCGGTCGGCAAAGCGGACTACGTTGTTTGGGCGGACGTGAAAGGCTATAAGCTGCCCTCGGGCAAGAAGTTGAGGCCGGGCTCCGAGGTAACCGTGCACATCGACGATGATGAGCGTTCCGACATCGGTCTTCATTTAGACTGGGAGTAGCCGCTTCGGGTTTGGGACTCGGGTGGCAACGAGAAATCTATGAAGAAGACGATCATCGCGGCTTCGCTGCCGGTCGTGTTGTCGCTGCTTACGTTGTCGGTGCCAGTCTGCTACAAGCCGGGATCGGTCCTGGCCGCTCCGGCGCAGTTGTTTGGGCGCGATTCGAAGGAAGATAAGACCCGTCTGCTGACGGGCAAAGTGCTGGACGCGAGCGACAATCCTTTGCCGAACGCAGTCGTTTATCTGACCAACACTCACACCCGCGCCGTGAAAACCTATATCGTTGGCGAGGACGGTGCCTACCGTTTTCCGGCGCTCCAGCCCAGCATTGACTACGAGGTGTATGCGCAGTACAACAACCGCAAGAGTGGGACCAAGACGGTCAGCCAATTTGACGATCGCTCGCAGGTTTACATCAGTTTGAAAATAAACCCCAAGGCCGAGACCAAATAGCTCCCGATTCACCCGCCGCCGCGCGCCGCCCTATCGGCTTCGCAAAACGTCAAAGTGTTCCACGTGAAACACTGTACTTACTTGTTCGTACATATAATTGAGGGGCAAGCAGGCGAATATACGACGAACTGTTGAAAAGCGCCACACCTGAGGACAAGGCGGCTGGGCTTGCAAGTCTTTGATAACGCTCAGGGTCCGGTGTGGTTAAAGAGACACAAGCGTGTATTTGTTACGCTGTAAATATTACAGGGCTCATTATTTGGCGGTGGGACATTCCGGCGGAGTGCCGCATCCCACGTCTCGAAAAGCGCGAGACGTGGGACACCCAGTTTGAGTTTCCTAAGTAATAAGCAGTTAGTTGCTGTCCCCGCCAGCCCGTTTCCACGAGATCAAGTCGCCGATGGTGGTGCTGTTGGAGGAGGATGCCGGGTGCTTGTAGGACTCGACTTCCTGGCGCGACGCTTCTTCACCAACCGCCTTGATGCTCAGGCCGACTTTTTTCTCTTCCTGATTCATCTTGATGATCTTGAACTCGAACTCAGCGCCGGGTTCGAGATGCATTGGCTGTCCGTTCGGATCGACCGCCTCGGAGTTGTGACACAGACCTTCGATGCCTTCGGCAATCTCGACAAATGCGCCGAAGTTCGCCACGCGCAAAATCTTGCCGTGCACGATGTCGCCGATGCGGTGCTGGGCGAAGAATGAATCCCAAACATCGGGCTGCATCTGCTTCACGCCGAGCGAAAGACGCCGCTTGTCCGGTTCAATGGCCAGGATGACGGCCTTGACCTTGTCGCCCTTCTTCAACACTTCGGAAGGATGCTTCACGCGGGTGGTCCAGCTGAGATTGCTGACGTGCACCAGGCCGTCGATTCCGTCTTCGATTTCAATGAAGGCGCCAAACTCGGTCAGATTGCGCACACGGCCTTCAACCGTCGCTCCCACGGGATATTTGTCGTGCAGCGTATCCCAGGGGTTGGACGCGAGTTGTCTCATGCCGAGCGAAATCCTTCGCTCGGTCGGATTCACGCTCAGGACCACACAATCTACTTCGTCGTTTACGTTGACCAGTTTCGACGGATGCTTCATCCGTTTCGACCAGGTCATTTCGCTCACGTGGACCAGTCCTTCAATGCCCTGCTCGAGTTCAACAAATGCGCCGTAGTCGGTGACGCTGATCACGCGGCCGTGGACGTGCGCGCCCACGGGGTAGCGGTGCTCAGCATCCAGCCACGGATCGGGCGTGAGCTGCTTGAATCCGAGCGAGACGCGCTGCTTGTCTTTGTCGTACTTCAGGACCTTCACTTGAATCTGATCGCCGACGTTAACCAGGTCGCGCGGGTGCGTCAGGCGTCCCCACGACATGTCGGTGATGTGCAACAGGCCATCAATTCCACCCATATCGACAAAAGCGCCGTATTCAGTCAGATTCTTGACGATGCCGGTGAGAACGCTGCCTTCTTCGAGGTGCTCGAGGGTTTTGCCACGCTTTTGGTTCTGTTCTTCTTCCAGAAGCTGCTTTCGCGAGACCACGATGTTGCCGCGCTTCTTGTTGAGCTTGATGATGGCGACTTCCATGGTCTGGCCCTTCATGCCGTCCAGATTGCGGATGGGACGCAGGTCCACTTGCGAGCCCGGCAGGAAGGCGCGAGCACCCTGAATGTCCAGAGTCAGGCCCCCTTTGATACGTTCCACGACGACGCCCTTGATGGGCTTCTTTTCGTTATAAGCGCGCTCAATCTCGTCCCACGAGCGCAGCCGCTGTGCCTTCAGGTGCGAGAGGTTGACATAGCCCTCTTCGGTCTCACCCTTTTCCCGCATCACGTCGATCTCGGCGCCGGGCTCGAACTTGGGCTTGCCCTCGTGGTCGAGAATCTCCGCAATCGGCACCATGCCTTCGGATTTCGCGCCGATATCGACGACGACGTGGGTGGCGGTGAGTTTCACCACCGTGCCTTTGATTACGTGGTCGTCGCTGACCGCTTCCTCGGTTTGGTTCTCGAAGTTGTGCAGGGCGGCGGCGAAATCGTCGCTGGCAACCGTGGCATTCTCCTGGGCGGAGGCTTCAGGAGCGGCACTTTCAGCCGCGTCATTTGCTGGAGCGTCGTTTTCAGGAGCTGCATTTTGAAGAGCGTCGTTTTGAAGAGCGTCGTTTTCACGAGATTCAGGGGCGGAAGCCAGTGGTTCCGCAGGCGAGGGTTGTGCGGACTCGGGAGCGTCAAGTACGGCCGAGGCGCCGGTTTGAGTGTCGTGTGCAGGTGTCATGGTTTCAAGAGTGGATTCAAGATTGCGGGCGGTACTGTCGTCCAACAAGTTCATAGCCTCTGTGTGACGCGCATTCGCGCGCGACTCATGTGGACGTGGTGTAGCGGACTGCTGGCGTGGTCTTTAGGTTGCGTTGAGGCCGACCTGGCGGACGACCCTGGGACAATTCCAGCTGGTTCGAAACCGCGTCCAATAGGGACTCTTCGACTATAGCAACCGCTTTGGAACAGTGTCAAACACGATTCCGGCCAATGGCCTAAGAATTTACAGACTTGTCACACTGGCGCTGGGTTACGAGCTGCGCGCCACGAGCTTCGAGCGAACCGCGGCCCCCGTGGTTTATAGCTCGTAGCTCGCAGCTCGCAGCGTATTTCTGCTACCCTGCCCCCATGGACCATCTCTGGACCCCATGGCGTTACGCGTATGTTACCGGCGCCGGGCAAGAATCGGGCTGCATCTTCTGCAAGGCTCCCAAAGAGAGCGACCAACAGGCCCGCATCGTCCACCGCGGGGAGCATTGTTACGTCATTCTCAATACTTATCCGTACACGAACGGGCATGTCATGGTCGTGCCCTACGCGCACCTGGACGAGTTGCAGAAGCTCCCCGCCGAGGCTGCCCACGAGATGATGGTTTTGAGCCAGCGGATGGAGACGGTTCTGCGGTCTCTCTATCGGCCCGACGGAATCAATCTTGGCATGAATATCGGAAAGGCTGCAGGCGCGGGGGTGGCCGGACACATCCACATGCACATTTTGCCGCGCTGGGTCGCGGACGCGAACTTCGCCAGCGTCATCGGCGAAACTAGAGTGCTGCCGGAGGCGCTGGACGTTACGTGGGAACGGGTCCGGAAGGAATTTGCAATTGGCAATTTGTAACTGGGCCGCTGCGGCTGGTGCTCGACCCGGAACACGCGGAAAGGGATCTCCTTGATGGAGGGTGAAGATCGAGAAGGCGGGAGGGACGGATAGTGGCTCAGTTTGCGAAACCGTTAACCACCAAGGCCACGAAGGCACACGAAGGAAATATCTGAGACCGAAGGCCTTAGTGATACTTCGTGTCCTTGGTGGTTCAGCCTATTGTCGTCTGCATCGCGAAACTGAGCCACTACCGAGGGACGGCCGTCCTATCCTGTGCTTTCCGACTGGTGTAGAATTTGTAGGTTGAACCCCACGCTGTCATCTTCGGCAGCGGATCCGTCGGGACGTAGCGCAGCCTGGTA
>PMMJ01000276.1 GCA_003162255.1 Acidobacteriaceae bacterium
TGAAAGCTGCTTCAGCTGCTGACTCTGCGTTGATTTAATCTCAGAGTCTGTGAAAATATTATGGGAGCAGGCCAAGGCCCGTGGCGGCTACGGCTGGCTTGATGTAAACTTGGCGGCAGTCCCATGCCCTGAGGAGGCTGGCTGCCATGGATATTCTCCCGACGTTGCCAGATGCCGAGACCGCGTCCGAGTCGCTCGCGCCGGATTCGACCGTCTCTCCGCTCGCGGAGGAAGCGCCGAGCGAAGGGCCCCACCCAGCGCGCCGCCTGCGTCTGCGGTGTGCGAATCGAGAGGTNNGAGAGGGGGTACTCCGCGTGCCCGCCCGTCTGGAGAACTTGATCCCGCCGGACCATCTGGCCCGCCAAGTCTGGAAGACCGTCCAAGGCTTGGACTTGTCCGAGTTCTACGTGGAGATCCAGGCGGACGATGGCACACCGGGCGCGCCCGCGACCGACCCGCTGCTGCTGCTGGCCGTGTGGGTGTATGCGACCAGTCAAGGCGAGACGTGTGCCCGCGCCGTGGCCGAATTGTGCGTCAATCATCTGGCCTACATCTGGTTGTGTGGCGGGGTGTCGATGAACTATCACACGTTGAGCGATTTTCGAACTCAGCATGGAGCGGCCTTGGATCAGTTGCTGACCCAAGTGGTGCACCGCCTGCGGGACGCGGGGGGATTGAATTTGACGCCCATGCGCAAGATGGAATGCGGGTCCGCGCCAGCGCCGGAGCGGCTTCGTTTCATCGCGAAGCGACTTTGACCCAGTCGTTGGAAACCGCACAGGCGCAGGTCCAAGTCTTGGAGCCAGCCCGCGCCGCTGAAACGAGCGATCGGTCGGCGCGCGAGCAAGCCGCTCAGGTGCGCGCCGCTCAAGAGCGCGTGACACGGTTGACGGCGGCCTGGCGGAATTGCCCGCCGTGCGCGCGGTCAAGCCCACCGAGGAACGCGGCGAGGCACGGGTGTCCAGCACGGATCCCGAGGCGCGGGTGATGAAGATGGCCGATGGCGGCTTTCGGCCCGCCTACAACTGGGAGTTCGTCGTGGACACGGCGCGGCTGGTCATCACCGGGGTCGAGGTGATCAACGCGGGTAGCGACAAGGCCCAGACCCTACCGATGCTGGCCGAAGATCAACGCCGCTGTGGCCGCTTGGCGCACGACTGGCTGATGGATGGAGGCTTGGTCACCTTGTCGGCCATCGAAGCGGCCGAGGTAGAGCGCCACGTGCGCGTCTTGGCCCCTGTTCCCGAACCGAAGGACGAGACGCGCGATCGGTATACGCCGCGGCCGAGTGACTCGCCCGCCGTGGCCGCTTGGCGACAGCGCATGGGGACTGACGAGGCCAAAGACACCTACAAGTTGCGGGCAGCCACCGTCGAGTGCGTTAATGCCCAAGCCCGCACACGAGCCATGGGGTCTATCAGGTGCGCGTGCGGGGGCGTGCCAAGGTGCGTTGCGGGGCCTTGTGGGTGGCGCTCACGCATAACTTGCTCATCTGGATTCGCGACCGGCACGCGCCAACGCCGCTCGCCTCCTTGGCCCAGCCCGTCAGCCTGGCCTGAAACCGGGGTCATCCCAGACCGAGGACAAGTGATCATGGATTGAAGCGTGGACAAAGGGTCGAGAATCGGCCGGTCAGATCGAACTGGATTTCTCATGGGGATGACTTCATTCGATTAGCCTCTGTCCGCTGCCTATCCGAGCGATCAGCCCACCGCGTTGGCTTTGACCCGAACGTGGTAGAGATTACCCTGCCGCTGTTGAAAGCGGGCAGACAATAAATTCACAAACTCTCAGCCCGGCTTCGACGGCGTTGAGCAGTTCACTCGGCCCAAAGGGTTTAGTGATGTAGCCGGCTAAGTCGCGATCGATATCAAAGCCGGCTTGCTTGAGTTCTTCAGCGCGGATCTCTCTGGGACGGGCTGAGACACCTAATACGGGAATATTGCGCAGTGCTGCGTCGGACTTCATGATCTGCAGAAACTCTATCCCATGTATGTCTGGGCGCATGAAGTCCTGCGTGAGTAGATCGATGGACTGAGTACGCAAAATATCCAGCGCTTCCAGGCTGTTGGCGGTGACGACGACGTCGTAACCTTTTCTCATCAGGCACAAGGAGAGCAACTTGAGTACGTCAGAATCGTCGTCGAGACGTTACTACTCAGCCTGTCAATGACTTGTGGCCTTGCCAACGCCTGAAGAATCAGTCATACTGTGTCGCATGAATAAACTCGATTTGCCTACGCCCGAACAAGTGCGTACCGTCTATCAACAAGGCGAAGAAGCCGTAGTCGCCTTAGTCAACCAGTTGGTCCAAGTGATCACGGCGTTAGAAGCCCGCGTCCAAGCGTTGGAGGACCAACTGGCCAAGAATAGCGGCAATAGCAGTAAGCCGCCGTCCAGCGATGGGCTGAGTAAACCGCGGCCGCACAGTTTGCGGGAGTCGAGCGGCAAGCCGACGGGAGGACAAGCGGGCCATCTCGGCCATACGCTGAAAGCCGTGGAACACCCCCAGTCCCTCCGGGTGCATGCCGTCACCACTGGTCAGCACTGCCAGGCCTCGTTGGAGCAAGTGGCTGCCAGCGACTACGAAAAGCGACAGGTGTTTGATGTGCCGCCCACGCGGGTGGAAGTGACCGAGCACCGGGCCGAGATCAAAACCTGTCCGCAGTGTGGGACGGTCAACGTCGGCACGTTTCCGGCCGAAGTCACCCAACCCGTCCAATATGGTCGACAGCTGCAAGCGCAGGCGGTCTATTTCAATGCCTATCATTTCATTCCCTTGGAACGCACGGCCGAGATCTTCGACGATCTGTATCAGCACCCCCTGACCGAAGCCGCCGTGCTGCAAGCCAATACGAATGTGGCCCAGCAGATCGCCCCGGCAGTCGCGGCGGTGAAAGCGCAAGTCACGCAGGCGGACGTAGCCCATTTCGATGAAAGTGGTCTGCGGGTAGCCGGTCACTTGCAGTGGGTGCATGTGGCCAGCACGGACCGGCTGACCTACTACGCCACCCACTCCAAGCGGGGCACGGACGCGATGAACGCCATCGGAATTTTGCCGAACTTCAAAGGCACCGCCGTGCACGATGCGCTCCGGTCGTATTTCCAGTACCCGGACGCCACGCATAGCTTATGCAATGGTCATCTGTTGCGCGAACTTCAATTTATCACCGAGCGCTATCAACAAGTTTGGGCAACCGACATGACGACTCTGCTCCTCAACATCAAACACGCCATCGACGAAGCTCAACGGCACAACCAAGCCCACTTGACCCCGGAGGACCTCCAAACGTTCGTGAGCCGCTACGAGGCGCTCGTCGCTCAAGGTCTGGAAGCCAATCTCGCAGCCGCTGTGACCGAACCCCGGGTGAAGCGACGCGGCCGAGTCAAACAAACCCCCGCCAAGAACTTGCTGGATCGGCTGAAGGCCCATCCCCGCGAAGTGCTGGCCTTCATGTATAATTTCCGGGTGCCATTTGACAACAACCAAGCCGAGCGCGATATCCGCATGGTGAAACTCAAACAGAAGGTCTCGGGGACCTTCCGAACGGTCGCGGGTGCAGACAGGTTCTGTCAGATTCGCGGCTACCTCTCGACCGCCCGAAAGAATGGTCAGCGTGCGATCACCGCGCTGCAAGCGGCATTGGCCGGCACACCGTTTATTCCGACTACCGGCTCAACTCAATCGGCTGAATCTGGCTGAGTAGTAACGCATCGGCATACAATGTAAACTGCGACACAGCCAGCACCTCGCCTTT
>PMMJ01000510.1 GCA_003162255.1 Acidobacteriaceae bacterium
GCCAGATGACCCGATCTTCTTTTCACTGTTTCATTTTTGTGGCCAGCTGCCGCTCCGGCGGCGTCATCTGGTTCCAGACCGCGCTTAAATCTTTTTCCAGAATCTGATTGTTCGGATCCGCCCGCAGCGCCATCGCAAACCATAAATACGATGTCGGCAGATCACGCGGTACGCAGTGGCCGGTGGCATACATGGTTCCGAACGCGCTCCGCGCCTTGGCGTTGGATTTTGCCGAAGCGGCCTTCAGATATTTCACTGCCTGGTCACAGTTCTTCGGCGCGCCTCGCCCGTAGAGATAGGCCTCGCCTTTGCGGAAGGCCGCGTCGCCGCTATCCGCCGCAGCTGGCTCGGGCAAGTTAGGAACCTTGGCCGAAGTCGCGCGACCTTCGCGTTTCGCCGCGCCTTTCTCGGCGCGCGCGGTCTTCGCCGGAGTCTCCGGAGTCACCCGTCTCGCTTTGGCTGCAGGCTTTGCCAGTGCGTCTGCGGTCTTCGGGGCAAGCTCGGAACCGGCGCTTGCCTTTCCGGACTGGCCCTCGGGAACCACCGCTGACGGTGTCACCTGCGGCGAAGGGGCCGGCTGCGGCGCCCCCGCATCGCCCGCTGGAACCGTATCCGGGGCCGCTGCTTGCGTTGATGACTTCTCGGCGGGAGCTTCGCCAGCCGAACTCGCGGCCTCTGGCTTTGGACTCTCCGCAGCGCCGCGATAGTTTGTGTACGTCCACCAGCCGGCTCCGCCCAATGCTATAAGCAGCGCCACCAGCACCAGGATGCGCCGTCCGCCCGCCTTTGGCTGTTCGGGTTCAAAAAAAGAATCCACGCCGGAGAACGCTTTTTCCCGCAGCGCGTCCATACTGGGCTGGTGCGGGCTGGGCTGATTCGAACTGGGCTGACTCCGGCTGAGTCGGTCTGCGCCCGGCATATTCAATCCCAGCATCGAGGGCCCGCTGATCGGCGGCGCCTGCTTGTTTGTGGGCATGGTCGCGTTTTCTGCGACTAAGGGCGGCTGCGGTTCGGGCGCGCTCGCCGTCTTCACCTTGGGCAGGCCCGGTACCGGCGCGCCCGCCGGCCGCCGGACTTCGTGCCGAGCTTCGAGCAAGGTGCCGCACATTCCGCAAAAGCGAAAATTGTCCGAGTTATCTTCACCGCACTTCGGGCAGATCACGAAATCTTCTCCGGATTTCTTTTGTTACAGTTTAACTCCTTTCGGGCGATGCATTGGGTCCGTCCATTCATATTAGAATGCAGACGCCCGGTTTCCGCCCATGCCGAAAGCTTCTAAAGCCNNAGCTCGAGCGCCTGCGCTCCACCCTCAACTGGATCGTCGTCCACATGCCGTTTGATGCCGCGGCACTTTGGGGAACGCGTGGCCAGATCAAAGTGAAAGGCAATGTCAACGGATTTGCGTTCCGCACTTCGTTGTTTCCCACCAGAGAGGGGCGGCACTTTCTGTTGGTCAACAAGCATATGCAGAAGGGAGCGCGAGCCGTCGAAGGCAATGTCGCCCGATTTCAGATCGAATTCGACAGCGAAGAACGAACCGTCACCATCCCCGGCGAGCTCAAGCGCATTCTCAGCGAAGATCGCTCGCTGCGCCGCTGGTATGACGGACTGAATCACTCCACACGCGACGACATCGCCAAGTGGATCACTGAACCTAAGAGCGCTGAGTCCCGCGCGCGTCGCGCGGAACAAATTGCCGAACGCTTGCTAGCCGTCATGCAGGCGGAGCGGGAGCTGCCTCCGATTCTGCAGGTCGCTTTCGCGCGCCATCCACGAGCCCGCGAGGGTTGGGATGGCATGTCCGCTTCCCGCCGGCGTGGGCACCTGTTTGGCATCTTCTACTACAGAACTCCCGACGCCCAAGCCCGCCGCATCGACAAGATGCTCGAGGACGCCACCGCGCTCGCCGAGAAAGGAAGCAGCGAGAAAAAGTAAGCGATAATCCGGAGCGCGTTTCAGGGATGAGAATTGGCCTGACTTTCGCCTTAGTTCAAGCCGCCAGCATCACTTTTCTTCCGCTTTGCTGCAAACCCTTTGCTTTATCGCAATCCTTGTTGACACTCGGCACTCCGACAGCGTAATTATGGTCAACTCTGTAATGGTGGTGTTCTCTTGCGTTGTGGCAACCGGGTGATTGCGCTGGCCCTTCCTAACCGGACGAAGCGAAATCCGGTTGCTCGCAGCAAGAGAAACACCGATGGCCCTTTCATGTCTCAACTCCGGCTGTGGCCGGAGCGCGACTGCCCGCACTACCGGGCAAATCGACCGTCCCAGGTCTCGCCGATTTGGACTAAAAGAGCGAACCAACACGTTGTTTCCAGGAGGCTTTATGAAGTTTTTCAGCAAGTCATTGTGGACCGGCAGCAAACCGGTTCTGATGTTCGTCCTGCTCGCACTGCTGGCAGGTTCCGGATTTTCTCAATCGAAGGGCGGAGTAGCCGCCAAGCCACAGAACCTGGGTTCGGAGGATCCTTCCAAGCTCATCACCGTGACCGTGTGGCTCAATCAGCACAACAAGGCTGCGCTCGATGAATTGGTCCGCCAGATGTATGAGCCGGGTTCTTCCAATTATCATCGCTGGCTTACGCGCGAGCAGTATCGCTCCCGGTTTGCGCCGACCGCAGAGGACGCGGCCCAGGTTCGGGACTACTTGATCGCGCACAATTTCACGGTCAACTCCGTGGACAAATATAACCACTACCTGGTTGCCCAGGGCCGTGTCAGCGACGCCCAGAACGCCTTCAACGTGCAATTGAACCGGGTCAGCTTGAAGGGCCAGATCCATCGCGTAACCAGCGCTTCCGCCTCGATCCATGGCCCTGTGGGCGAACTGGTCCGCACGGTCCAAGGTCTGAGCGATTTCGCCCCCAGGCCGGGNNCCGATCTGGCCGCCAGTACCGCTTCGTCAAACCGCTGCCTGACCGGCACTCAAAAAGTGTCCTTTACCACTTCAGGTGGTGGACCCTCCGCAACCTATCAGGGCAATCGCTATGCCACCGACGCGACCAATACCTGCCCCGGTTATAACCCTTCCCAGATTCAGACTGCCTACGGGCTGAACTCTCTTTACAACAAGGGCTGGGACGGTACCGGGCAGACGATCGTTATCGTCGACGCATACGGTTCCCCAACCATCCAACAGGATGCCAACACATTTTCGTCCACCTACGGTTTGCCGGCTTTAACCTCGTCCAATTTCCAGATCTACTACCCGGGTGGACCGATCACCAACTGTTGCAACGGCTGGGACGGCGAAACCACCCTCGATGTCGAATGGGCTCACGCCGTGGCTCCTGGCGCCAACATTNNAACTGGTGCTGGCTCCCGACGCCAATTCGCTTGATATCGCGGAGCTCTGGGCGATCGAGAATCCCGAGGTTGTTTCGAACTATGCCAATTTCGACTTGGGATACGTAATCTCGAACAGCTGGGCGGGATTCGAGATCCTCGATGTGCTCTATGGCGGTCAATCGACGCTTGACACCGAATTGGCGATGACTGAACTGGGTGCGGCGCTGGGCATCTCCACCAACTTCGCTTCGGGCGACTGGGGAGACAATGTGCAAACGA
This sequence comes from Acidobacteriaceae bacterium, assembly GCA_003162255.1. Taxonomy (GTDB): domain Bacteria; phylum Acidobacteriota; class Terriglobia; order Terriglobales; family Acidobacteriaceae; genus Acidiflorens. Next base: position 3,571 of record PMMJ01000510.1, read on the forward strand.
TCTACGACGATTACGGAATCACCGTTCCTCCGAGCGTTTGCATGCCGGCTTCGTCTCCGTACGCCACCGGAGTGGGGGGAACCAGCCTGTTCCTGAAGAGCAATGACCATATTCAGTTCCAGACCGGCTGGGGAAACAACGAAACGCGGCTCACCTACGCGGATCCCAACCCTCCCTACGATCCTCCCCTCCATCTCGGTTTCATCTACGGAGCAGGAGGCGGGACGAGCGCTATCTGGGCTGAGCCGTCTTTCCAAAGCAGCCTTGGAAACACGTACCGCCAAGTCCCGGATCTTTCCTACATTGCCGACCCATACACCGGCGTGAACGTGATCATGACGGTCAACGGATCGCCCGCCCTCGAGGTAATTGGCGGCACCAGCCTGGCTACGCCGGCGTTCTCAGGCTTGTGGGCCATCGCGAATCAGGCGGCCGGCTCGAAAGCGCCTCTTGGCCAGGCGGCGGCGTTGCTTTATTCCTTGCCAGCCGGCGCAATCACTGATGTCAAGGCCGTCAATAACGGGTGGGATGTCAGGGGAAAGATCACCAATCCTCCCGCGCCCGCGCTGCTTGAAACTGCGCCTGACCTGGCACAGCCGCTCGAGAACACGACGTCGTTCCTGAGCGCGTTGTACCACGGCAGCTCGACACGCTGGTATGACCTAACCTTCGGGACCGATTCGTCACTGGTCACAGCTCCCGGATGGGATAATGTCACCGGCTTGGGCACACCCAATGGCCTGACCTTCGTTAAGGCCGTCGTAGCTGCCGCGCCGTAAACTTGTAAGCATTCGGGTGGTCAAAACCCAGCAGGCCGGCGCCATGCCGGCCTGTTTTTTTGACCTCACCAACCAGGCTGTCTGGCGATGCCGCCGAAACTGCTCGCCGCCGAGCCGCATAATCCGTATAATTCAATCGTTTTAATAAGCGGCTCTTTTTGACCCCTGGAGGCGTTCGCGTGAAAATTCCAGTTGGCGTTCTTGCCGTCGTCGCGGTTCTCAGTTTTTTCGCTGCCGCCCAAACCATTACTGTGGACGTCTCGCACTCCACCAACCACTTCGTCCCCAGTGAAGCTTTAGGCGCCGGCGTCGACCGCATTTCCGTCGAGGCCATCGACAAGGATCTGCTTCCAGAGTCGCTGCAGGTGACGCAGACCTCAGGCTGGCAACCGGTCTCGTACCGCCAGAATACCGATTTAGCAATCGAAGCCTGGCACTGGAATCCGCAGGGAACCTGGAGCGACAAAAGCGATCCCGCCGGCAAAGGCTATTTCACGGGCGCTTCCGTTCCCACCGAGAGCTTGCGATATTCCTATGGATATCCGCTTCCGCGGCGCGGTTTCACCCGCAACGACGGCACGGAAACTGGCTTCTCCCGCCTCACCGATGGCGACCTCAACACCTTCTGGAAGAGCAATCCCTATCTCACCCAACACTTCACCGGCGAAAGCGACTCTCTGCATCCGCAGTGGATTGTTCTCGACTTAACGCAGCCACAGCCCGTGAACAGCATTCGCATCGCTTGGGCCGATCCCTACGCCACTCACTATGTAATCCAATATTGGACTGGCGACGATGCCATCCGAGCGCCCACTCGCGGCGTCTGGCAAGCCTTTCCGCAGGGTACGGTCATCGGCGGCAAGGGCGGCACCGAAACCATCCGCTTCGCAGCGGCCCCGGTCGCCGCGCGTTTCATTCGCATCTGGATGACCGAGTCTTCGAACACTTGCGATGCGGATGGCCCCGCCGATCCCCGCAACTGCGTCGGCTACGCCGTTCGCGAGCTCTACCTTGGAACCGTCACCAACGATGGCGCTTTCCACGACTTACTGCGCCACACTCCCGACCAGGAGCAGACGACTACCTACTGCTCTTCTATCGATCCCTGGCATACTGCGGCCGATCTTGGATCCACGCGCTCGGCCCAGGTGGGCTTTGACCTTTTCTTCACCAGCGGCGTCACTCGCGGACTGCCGGCCATGATTCCGGTGGCGCTGCTCTACGAAACTCCTGACAACGCCGTTGCCGAGATCGCCTACATCGAGAACCGCCACTATCCGCTCGCCTACGTCGAGATGGGCGAGGAGGCCGATGGTCAGTTCATGCTGCCGGAGGATTACGCGGCGCTCTATGTGCAGTGGGCGAGCGCGCTCCATCGCCTCGATCCGGCGCTCAAACTCGGTGGCCCTTCCTTCACCGGGGAAAACAAGGACATCGAAGTCTGGCCCGACGCCAACGGACGAGTTTCCTGGACCGGGCGCTTCATCGACTATCTCAAGCAGCACGGCCGCATCAAGGATCTTGCCTTTTTCTCCTTCGAGCACTATCCCTACGACGCTTGCAAAACACCGTGGAGCGTTCTTTATGACGAGCCCGAACTTATCCGCCACATTATTCAGGTGTGGCATGAAGATGGCGTCCCGGCAGACGTGCCGCTGTTCGTGACCGAGGGAAATCTCTCCCCCGGCTCCAGTGAAACTTACGAGGACATTTTCGCCGGCATCTGGCTGGCCGATTATGTCGGATCGTTGCTCGACGCGGGTGGCAAGGCCGTTTACTTCTTCCACTATCTGCCCTTGCCGATGGAGCCCGGCTGCAACCACTCCGCGGGCACGTATGGCATGTTCACGATTGACTCTTCATACAAGATTCAGCAGCCGCTGGCGCAGTTCTTCGTGGCGCAACTCATCAACCTGGAGTGGGCGCAACCGGGCGGCGGAGAGCATCAGGTCTATTCCGCGAAGTCCGATGTTGGCGACGGTGCGGGCCACGACCTCGTCACCGCGTACGCGCTGAAGCGTCCGGATGGGCAGTGGTCGCTGCTCGTGGTCAATCGCGACCAGGAGAATGCTCACCGCGTGCGCATCGCGCTTCATGGGGCCGCCGATTCGACGGGGAGTTTTGCGGGCCCGGTCGAGATCGCGACCTTCGGCAGCGCGCAGTACAAGTGGAACCCGGCGAGCGCTCTTTCTGGGGCGCATGAGGAGACGGCTGGCGCCACGTCCGTCGCCTACCCGAAAGGCAACGCCGATCCCGACGGGCCCATCGCGCGGTCAAAAGAAAACGTCACTAAAGACACGCTGTACGATCTGCCAGCGGCATCAGTCGTGGTGATTCGAGGGAAGGTTGGAGTCCGCTAGTACCCGCGACCACATGATTTGTACCGTTTTACCGCTACGCGTTTTCAGCGCCAGGTGACACGAAGTTTGTGTTACACTATGTCCGTGTCGTCCACTCGCCGTTTACGCAACGTAACCGTAACCCTGGAAGAAGACGTGGCTCAATGGGCCCGGATTGAGGCGGCGCGCCATGATACCAGCGTTTCGCGGCTGCTGGGGGCGCTTCTGAAGGAGCGCATCTCCGCCCAGGGCGGCTCGGCAGCGGAGGCGGCGGAGCGCCTGGCGAGCTTCGGCAAGCGCCACAGGCTCTCTTTGCGTGGGCTCAAAATCAAGGATCTGATCAATGAAGGGCGCGGGGAAGGACCCCGGTGAGCCGGTTTGTCCTCGA
>PMMJ01000212.1 GCA_003162255.1 Acidobacteriaceae bacterium
GCGGGTTCTGCCGTGAGAAGGATCGCTTGACGCCGCAACGTCGAGATCCACAGACAATCGTTGGGAGGGATCTTTCGCGGAAACCATGCCGGGTGGGTAACAATTTCCATCCTTATTGTAGTTAGCGGGGCAGCCGCGGGCGAAGTCCGATCGCTTCGGCGACTGAGAAAATTGCCAGACTTCGGCAAAGGAGATGCCGCTCGATTGCGGCGACAGATCTTCTCTTGAAACAGAGCATCCAGGCGAGGGTGGGCAGGAGTCGTTGACGACCCAATATTTTATTTTTCTTCCGCCGGCATTTTTCCGGATGTCCTCCGCGGTCACGATGGAGGCGCCGGAACCCTCCTTGGCAGCGATCCCCGAGCAGTACACACCGGCGGCAAATTGCGCGGCACTAACGCCGTCGACCCAGGCATGAAGATAGGCTCGTTGTTCGGGAAGGAGGCGTCCGCCCTGTTCTTGATCAAGGAAGATGATGGTCTGCGATGGAAATCCCTCGGCGCGCGCCGCCGCGACCGCCGCGGCAGCGTCGGAGTTGCCTAGCTTGGCCGCATCCCCGGCGTGCTTGATCTCCGCATACGTGCGGCCGTTGAAGAGAACCAGGAAGCCGAAACCTGCAGCTTGGAGAATCCTCCGCTTGCCAGTCCAGGAATTTGTTTTCGCTCCCGGCGGATTATTCAGCCAATAGCCGGAGTAGGAGAAGGTCTGGCGGAGAATCTTCAGATTCAAGTCGCCCGGATAGTCGTTGCGATCGAAGCCGAGGTATCCAGATTGCGCTGTGGGGTGGGCGCTGGAGTTCGACATCAATTGAAACCCGGCGGTCAGGAACGCTAGAGTTGCCGCGATTAGGAGCAAAGCTTTCATGGTGTGTCTTTCCGTGGCGCGGCTTGGCCGTTTCCGTTGGCGCCTCCGCAACCTCCACTACCAGTGAACCAGACCCTCCGGGTCATCCGCTAGGACGACTTCATATTTTTCCAACATCGGCATCAGAACGTTCTCTAGTTCACCCTTCCACAATGCTCCCTCATAAAACTTTGCTTTCATCGGCTCACGCGAAGCAAGATCGGGAAAGCCGCGCATAAAGAAGAAGGTGTCGGGATCTTCGACGGACAGAAATGGGCCCAGGATTTTCATCCCGATTTCTGTGTGCGCCGGGACACTCTTGGAACGAAATATCTCAAGAAACTCGGTGCGCTTGCCGGGTTTGGTTTTATAGGTGGGCATTTCGATGATCATCCGCAGCCTCCTCCCGCATGCTTGTGCGCCGAGCGTAAAGGGGCGAGCGCGAAAAAGCAAGAAATGCACTTTTCGGGTAGTGGCTCAGTTTGCGCAACCGTAAACCACAAAGGCCACGAAGGCACACGAAGGAACATCTGAGATCGAAGGCCTTAGTAATACTTCGTGTCCTTGGTGGTTCAGCGCCTTGTCGCCTGCATCGCGAAACTGAGCCACTACCACTTTTCGTTACCGTTAGCAATGGTTGCGGGGCTCGTCCTGCCTCAAGACAAGGAGTCTCAGGCTGTCATTTCCGCGCGCCGTTCTGGTTTTACGACCGCTGCCGGCAGCCGCAGGCGGAATGTCGTGCCGGCTCCCACGATGGTATCGAACTCCACCGAACCATAATGCCACTGCATGATCTGGTAGGTCTGCGCCAGGCCGATTCCGCTCCCACCTTTGTCGCCCTTAGTGGTGAAGTAGAGTTCGAAAATTTTCTCTTGCGCTTCGGGAGGAATGCCGCAGCCCTGGTCCATGACTTCGGCGAGAATCATATCTCCATCGCGGTGCGCTTTCAGGGTGAGCGTTCCTCCTGTCGTCATGGACTGCACGCCGTTCAGCACCAGGTTCAAAATCGCCTGCTTCATAAGATCCGGATCGACGCGCACCATCAGCGCGTCATCCTGGTTTGGCAGATCACGGTTGGGCAGTTCCTGAACGACGCGCACGCCGTGACGGGCGGCATCGGGCGCGGCCAGCGTCGAAACACTTTCCAGGATCTTTCGCAAGTCCACGTCTTCCAGGTGCAAATCGCGGGGACGGGTGAAGTCCACCAGAATTTGCACGACGCGGTCGAGGCGATGGATTTCGTCGCCGATAATGTCCATATATCGGCGGGTGTCGGGATCGTCCTGCTGCAATTTGTTTTGCAGCAACTGCAGGTGCAGCACGATGGCGTTGATGGGGTTCTTGACCTCGTGGGCCACGCCTCGGGTCAGCCGTCCGCTGGCGGAGAGGCGGCGCGAAATTTCAATCTCGTCCTCGATGCGCTGCACCGATTCGGCATCGCGCATGGTGAGCAGGGCGCCAATCGGCGTGCCTTTTTCCTGGATGAAGTCGAGCGACACTTGAACCCGCCGGCCATCGGCGGCGTCGAATTCGTACTGCACCAGCGGGCGCTGCTTCTGGAAGGCGGGCAGAACGACCGCGCCGAGGACCGTCCCATCGGAAAAAATCTCTTCGGCGGTGCGTCCCAGAATTTCGCGGCGCGAGCGTCCCAGAAATTTTTCCGCCGAGGCGCTCACCAGCACCACCCGGGTATCGCGCGTGAACAGCATGAGGCCGTCCTGCAGCTTGGTCATGACCTGCTCGACGTTGTCTTTCAAAGCGGAAAAAATCTGATTGGTATCGCGAATCTGGCGGCCGAGGTGCGCGATCTTCAGCGACACCAGGCCGACCTCGTCTTCCGAGCTGGACTCTTCGGCGGGCAACAGATCGCCAGCGCTGGCGCTGTCGAGGTTGCGGGCGATGGCCTTCAAAGGGCCGAGCGCGACATTCGAAACCACGGCCGCCAGCAGCAGCGAACAAAAAATCGCGACCACCGAAAAGAAAGCCGCCTGCTGCAGTCTCGGCGTCAGTTCGTTGCGCAGAAAAACCGTCGAGACGCCGACCCGCACGCTGCCGAAGGCCTGCCCATCCAGTTCTAGCCCGATGCTGACGTCATAAACCGTGCCGGGACCATACAGCAGCCGCAACTGGTGGCGGAAGCCGGCGTCGCGCAACACCGCCAATCGAGGGCGCTCCGGAACGGGCTTGGCGTTCAGAGCCGGATTGGTATCGAGAATCGCCACTCCATTCGGATCAATGATGGCGGCGTCGTAGATGATGCGCGAATTTCCCACCACCGATTCCAGCATGTCGTTCAAGTTGGTATCGGTCTGCAGATAATTGGTGATGGCGGTGCGCATCGCCTTGGGATTTTCAGTGTCCACCCGCGTGCTGGTCAGATCGGGCACGGCTTTGGAGGCGGCGTACTCGAGTTGGTTGGTGAGTTGGGAAGCGGTTTCATCGGCCCAGAGCAGGCGCTGGCGCAGCAGTTGCGAGAGGTAGATCCAGGAGAAGCCGACCACGAGCGCGGTGAACAGCGTCGTGATCACGAGCACGATGATGAATTTGCGAGTCATCGAAAAGCAGGTCTCAGGTCTTAGGTCTCAGGAATCCTTTGTGGCGCTCGCGAAGACCTAAAAAAGTTCTGATTAAGTCCGTGGGGTCCCCCGTATACCCTGTGGTTTGCGCCTTTTGCTGATGCTTGATCAGAGTTTCCCGAAGACCTAAGATCTAAGACCTAAGACCTGACACCTTAGACCTTGCCGTCTTCCTCCTCTACCGCTACGTCCGCCTCCTGCGGACGGCCGTATTCTTTCAGCTTGTTATGAAGCGTCTTTAAACTGATGCCGAGTAACTCGGCGGCTCGCGTTTTGTTGTTATTGGTGGCCTGCAGAGTTTTCAGGATGAGCAGTTTCTCCGCTTCCCCGACCGTCGTGCCGACACCGAGGTGCACGGCATCGGGATCGTTTACCACCGGCCGCACGCTCTGGCCAAAGCCTGGCGGCAAGTGCTTGGTTTCCACCAATCCACTTTCGCAAACGATCACCGCGCGTTCCAGCGTATTCCGTAACTCGCGGACATTGCCCGGCCATGAGTAAGTCTGAAAAATATTGAGCACAGCCTCACTTACGTCCGCCACCTTGCGATCGTGCTTCAGATTCATATCCGCGAGCAGGCTCTTGACTAAGTCGCGGAGATCTTCCTTGTGATCGCGCAGCGGCGGCATATGAATATTGAACACGTTGAGGCGGTAATAAAGATCCTCGCGCAGTTCGCCGTTGGCCACGGCTTCGTCGGGAACTTTGTTGGTCGAGGCCAGCACCCGCACGTCCACGGAGGTTTCGACCTTGCTGCCGAGCCGCCGCAGTTTGTGATCTTCAAGCACGCGCAGCAGCTTGGCCTGCGTGCCCACCGGCATTTCGCCGATCTCGTCGAGCAGCANNGTGAATGCGCCTTTTTCGTGGCCAAAAATTTCGCTCTCAATCAGCGTCTCGGGGATGGCCGCACAATTAATGGGGACGAACGGTTTGTTGCGCCGCGGACTCAAGTCGTGGATGGTGCGCGCAACTAATTCCTTGCCGGTGCCGCTCGCGCCGGTGATCAGAACCGAAGCCGTGCTCGGAGCCACTAACTCGATCAGCCGGAAAATTTCCTGCATCGCGGGCGAGGCTCCGACCAGCAGGCCGAGCGCTCCTTTATCGCGCAAGCGGCGGCGCAGCGATTCGTTTTCCGTGCGCGTGTTCAGGATTTCGCCGATGTTGGTGAGGATGGAGCGCAGCCGCCGGAAGTCGATGGGCTTCTCGATATAATCCTGGACGCCGAGCCGGCCGGCGTGAAAGGCGGTGTCCGTCGCCTTCTGGGCGGTCACCATCACCACCGCGATTGACTGCGCCAGGTCGGCCAGCCGTTCCACCAGTTCCNNGGGGCTTCCACGCCATCGACCGCCGTGTCCGTACGATAGCCCCATCCCGAGACTAATTCGGCCAGCCCGGTTCGTTCGTTCTCTTCGTCTTCAACAATCAGTACGCGTTCCTGTGTCATATTTTCCTGTGCCCGGCCCCACCCAGCATTATTCAGGGAAGCGCGCCGCCTCGCAACCTAGTGGGAATGCGGAAATATCAATTTGAGATAAGTTCGGCGCAGTTTTCTACAGAAAACAGAATCGCGATCCGCGATGGCGCTGAGAGCCTCCGCCATTCGTTTATATATCAGCTCATCTATCAGCCACGAATATCAGCCACGAATGAGCAAAACAGAACAGATTGCTGTTTCCGCATGGTGCAATGCTGTTCCTGCATTCGGACACGCGTGCTCTGGCTAAGGAGCCCGGGAGCCGTTCCATGCTATTTATTTGTTCTTGCTCTTTTGCAAAAATGCCCAGTTGCTGTAGAATTCTGTGTTCTCAGGCTGCGGAGTATCTGTGCTTGCCGCAAGGTTTTGTTATTCCAGTTCTGCTCAATAGCTTGTAGTGGAATCGATTTGGAGGAACTCAATGTCACTTTGTCGCATAACCTTCTTCAGATGCGCGAGCGTCGCGCTTGTTCTGGCTATCGTTCTAATTGCGATGCCAGCTTTGGTGAACGCACAAACGACAGCGCCCAACGCGCCAACTGTACAGTCGGATGACTTCCCTAAGGCGGAGCTTTTTATCGGCTATCAGTGGTTGAACCCGGGCGGCGATGTTCCCGACCAGAGCATTCCGCCCAACGCCATCAAATTGCCCTCGATCGCGCCGGGCATCGGCGCCAGCATAAGCTACAATTTCACGAAGTATTTGGGTCTCGAAGGCAATTTTGGCGGAGACGTAAACCGTACCGGTAACGTCGAAGCCCTCATGGTCGGGCCGAAGCTGACCTATCGCGGCGACAATGTGAACTATTTCGTGCACACGCTGTTTGGATGGGAACGCGTCGGGGCAAGAACCGACGGTGATTTTGCCAGCGAAGGCGTCGGCGCGCTTCTCGGCGGCGGTATGGACCTCAAGCTTTGGAAACGGGTCTATTTACGCGTCTTTGAGGCCGATTTCCAGTGGGCGCACGAAAATTTTTCGAAGGAAGTGCCCCCTGACGAAAGCCAACTCCGCCGTCCCAACTTCGACGGTACCCGCTTGTCGACCGGCCTGGTGTTCAATTTTGGCGGAGCTCCGGAAATTCCAGTAGCGGCGGCCTGCTCGATTCAGCCTTCCGAAGTCATGGTGGGTGAACCGATACACGCGACCGTCGCCGCCAGCAACTTCAACCCTAAGCACACGCTCACCTACACCTGGGCGGTCAATGGTGGCAAGATTGAAGGCAAGGATACCGGCGCCTCTATCGACACCAACGGCGTCGCGGCTGGCAGCTACACCGCCACCGCCACCGTTACCGATCCCAAGGCCAAGAAGAACAACACGGCCAGCTGCAGCGCCAACTTCACCGTGAAGCCGCTGAATCCGCCGCACGTTTCCTGCTCGGCGAGCCCGACAACGGTCGAAACCGGAACGCCCTCGACCATCAGTTGCTCCTGCACCAGTCCTGACAATGCCACCGTCACGGTCGGCGGCTGGACTTCCAGCGGCGGCAGCATCGCGGGCAGCGGCAATTCCGCCACCCTCACCACCACCGGCGCTTCCGCAGGTCCGATCACTGTGAGCGCGACTTGTACCGACTCGCGCGGCTTGACGGCCTCGACTTCGAGCACGGTTACGGTCAACAATCCGCCACCGCCACCGCCTCCGCCACCGCAAGCCAGCAAGGTGAACGAGTGCGAGTATCCCAACCTCAAGAAGCCCTGGCGCGTGGACAACACCTGCAAGGCCGAACTGGACGATGTNNAAGGAAAAGCGTAAGAACCTGGCGGGCGAGCGCGCGCTCAACGTGAAGGCGTACATCTCGGGAGGCGAGGCGAAGCAGAACATCGACCCCAGCCGCATCGAGACCCGCACTGGAAACGCAGGCACGGCGACTTCGGAACAGTGGATC
>PMMJ01000273.1 GCA_003162255.1 Acidobacteriaceae bacterium
GAGGAATTTGGCCGGGAATACGTGGGCCGATTTCTTCAGATCTGCCGCGGTGCCAGTAAGACAGACGTGGTGGCAACGGCAACCGCATTGACGGCGCGATCGATTGCGGACGCGGTCCAGCGCTTCGTGTTGCCGCGATTTGGGGTGCGGCGCCGCGATCACGAAATGATCGTCTCGGGTGGAGGCGTGAATAATCCCACGCTGATGGCTATGTTACGCAATGAAATCGCGTCTTTGGGAATCGAACTGCATTTCTCGGACGAGTTCGGTCTTCCAGCGGAGGCGAAGGAGGCCGTCGCTTTTGCCCTGCTCGCGCATGAAACATGGCATCGGCGGCCCAGCAATGTGCCGTCGGCGACGGGAGCGAAGCGGGCGGCGATCCTGGGAAAGATCTCGTATGCGTGAGGCGGCGGAATTGGAGAGCGCGAGAAGCAGATCCTTCCCCTTCGGCGTGCTCAGGGTCAGGATGACAGATCTATTTAGAATGACAATTCTTCTCTTGTTCGTTGGCGCAGGTGTCCTACCTCTTCTTTCCTGCTCACAAGCGCCCGATCCCAACACGCTGGTAATGATTATCGAGAGCAGTCCCACCGACCTTGATCCGCGGGTGGGCCTCGATGCGCAATCGGAGCGCATTGACGAGCTTATCTTCGACGCGCTGCTGACGCGCGACGAGCACCTCAACGTTCAGCCTGGACTGGCCGAGCGTTGGGAGGTTCCCGATCCGCTTACCTACGTCTTCCATTTGCATCACGGTGTGACCTTTCACGATGGGCGTCCGCTCACTTCACGCGATGTGAAGTGGACTTTCGATTCCCTGCTCCAGGGCAAGATTCGCAGCACAAAAACCGCGACCTACCGTTTTGTAGATCACATCGATACGCCCGATGAGTTCACCGTGGTCTTTCATTTGAAAGAGCCGTACGCGAGCTTGCTGTGGAATCTTTCGGAAGGTGCGATCGGCATTGTTCCCTACGGTGCTCTCGGCGAAATGACGCGGACGCCGATAGGATCTGGGCCCTTCAAATTTGTGAGCGCGGAACAGGACAAGGAAGTCCTCCTCGAGCGTAATGACCAATACTGGGGGACGAAGCCTCACCTTTCTCGCGTGCGCTTCACGGTCGTGCCCGATGCCACGACGCGCGCGCTTGAACTGCGCAAGGGCAGCGCCGATGTCGCCATCAATGCGTTAACGCCGGACACGGTGGTGGCGTTGGAGCGCGAGCCGAACCTGCGGATCGAGCGCGGGCCGGGAACGATCCTCGCTTACATCGGTTTCAACCTGCGCGACCCAGTGCTCCGCGATGTGCGGGTTCGGCAGGCGATTGCCTGCGCGATTGACCGCGGCCCGCTTCTGCAATACATCTGGCGCGGATTGGCGCAGCCCGCATCGAGTATCCTGCCGGTCCAGAGCTGGGCGTACGCTCCCAGCACAGGCGGATTCACTTACAATCCGGGAAAAGCGCGGCAAATCCTCGACACGGCTGGCTATCGTTTGCGGGACGGCGTCCGCTTTCATCTCACCATGAAGACCTCGACCGAGGAGAGCACGCGGCTGCTGGCGGCCGTTTTGCAGCAGCAGTTGCGCGATGTGGGGATTGCGCTGGATCTTCGCACGTTTGAGTTCGCCACGTTTATGGCCGATGTCACCAGCGGTGCCTTCCAGTTTTATTCGTTGCGCTGGGTTGGCGGGAACGAAGACCCAGACATTTTTGATACGGTTTTCCACACTCGCAACTTTCCTCCAGCGGGAAGGAATCGCGGTTTCTATTCCAATCCCCGTATCGATAGCTTGATCGACCAGGCACGCCGCGAGACCGATCAGAATGTTCGCAAAAGGCTGTACGCCGAGGTTCAGGAGATCCTGGCGCAAGATGTGCCCTCGATCAACCTGTGGTACTTCGATAACGTGCTCGTGCACACGCGCCGTGTGCGCAACGTAACCCTGAATCCGTCGGGGAACTACGACTTCCTGAAGACAGCGGAAATCAGCAGCCAGTAGCCAGTAGCCAGTGGCCAATTTTCAGCGTGATAACATCGAACGTTGGCATGCGCTTGACCGCGAGCAGCCTTGCCTGAGACCTGACACCTAAGACCTGAGACCTGATCTTGAAAATTCTTTTTATCGGTGACATTTTTGGACGCCCCGGGCGGACGATCGTAAGAGAGCGCCTGCCAGAACTGCGCCAGCGGCACGCTGTCGATCTCGTCATCGCCAACTGCGAAAATGCTGCCGCGGGCTTCGGAATCACGCCTCCGTTGGCGGAAGAGCTTTTCGATCTGGGCATTGACGTGATGACCACCGGAAATCACGTCTGGGATAAACGCGAGATCATCGAGTATTTCCAGATGGCGGACGGCAACCCCCACAGTCCGGCGCGCCGATTGTTGCGGCCGGCAAATTTCTCGCCGAACCTACCCGGTTGGGGAGTGTACGAAGGCCAGAAAAACGGCGTCGCTTATGCCGTCGTGAATCTTCAGGGACGCGTATTCATGGGCTCGAGCGACGATCCCTTTCGCTACGCCGATCGGCTTCTGGAACAGATCAAATCGAAAATTGTGTTTGTCGATTTCCATGCCGAGGCCACGTCCGAAAAAATTGCCTTCGGATGGTATCTCGACGGGCGCGTCACCGCCGTCGTTGGCACCCACACGCACATTCCCACGGCGGATGAGATCGTCCTGCCGAAGGGCACTGCCTACATCACCGACGTGGGCATGACCGGGCCCTACGACAGCGTCATTGGGGTGAAGAAAGAATTAGTCATCGAGAGATTTCTTAGCGGAATGCCCGCACGCTTCGAAGCCGCCAACGGCGACGTCCGCCTGTGCGCCGTGGTCGTCGAGTGCGATGACCAGACCGGCCGCGCCACCCGCATGGAACGGCTGATGCTGCGGAGCTAGGCCCAGTCGTTGGCCGTTGGTCGTCGGTCGTTGGCCGCTAGTTGCTGGGTGCCAGCGAATCGGATTCCGCAAAAGAAGGAAAGATGGCCTTGAACCGGCGGAGGACTAACGACCAACGACTAACGACTAACGACCAACGACCGTCGACTGGCTCGACCGAGTATTTCTCTTGCAAGACAGCAGCAGCCGGGCATTCTATAGTAAGTAATATGCGATGGCTGCCAGCGGGAATTGCTTTGTTGCTTGCCGGAGTGTGTTTGGCCGCGGACACTCCCCCGGCCGCTGCGCCGCCGCTCTGCTCCAATTCCGCCGGCGCGCCCGCCTGCCACGGTCCGAAGAAAGACCTGAAGGCCGCTCGCCAGGCTTTCGCGCGCGGCCTCAAACTTGAAAAATCGCAGAATCTGGACCAGGCTTTCTACGAATTTGAGGAAGCGGCCCGCCTCGTTCCGCAAAACGTCGAGTACTTAACGGCCCGCGAGATGACCCGGCAACATCTGGCTGGGCTGCATCTGGAGCACGGCAACAGCGACTTACTGGCTGGCCGGCAAGTGGAGGCGCTGGCGGAGTTTCGCGCGGCGGTCAACCTCGATCCGCAAAACGAATTCGCCGAGCAGCGCATCAACGACGCCTTGGGGCCCGTGCCGGTGCGCGCCGCAAGCCCGCCGCAAGTGGTCGACAGTGCCGATGCGCTCGTCGCCAAACCGATCGACGCGCGCCATGACATCCACTACCGCGGCGATTCGCGCGGACTGCTCACCGCCGTCGCCGCCAGCTTCGGTCTGACGGTGGTGTTCGACGATAACTTCCCCAGCCGCCACGTGCGCTTCGACATCGAGAATGCGGACTTCGCCACCGCTATGCGCGCGGCCTCCACGGTCACCAAGAGTTTCACCGTGGCGCTGGAAGACACCGTCCTTTTTGCTTGCGTTGAGAACCCCGAGAACCACCGCCTTTATGACCGCATGGGCCTGCGCTCGTTTTATGTCTCTGGCGGCGGCACTACTCAGGAGTTGAACGAGCTGATGAACTCGCTGAAAGCGCTATTTGAGTTCAAGTTCGTGAGCCTTAACGCGGCGTCGAGCATCATCACGGTGCGTGGACCGCAGGCTGCGCTGGAAGCCGCAACTCAGTTTCTCGGGCAAATGAATAGCCCCCGGCCCGAAGTGATGCTCGATCTGAAAGTCTTCCAGATAAACCACACTTACGCGCGGACCATCGGCTTGCACGTCCCCGACAATTTCAATCTCTTCAACATTCCGGCGGCTGCGCTCGTGGCTCTCGGCGGACAAAGCCTGCAGTCCCTGGTCAACCAGCTCATTGCCTCTGGCGGCATCAACCAGGCCGGCAATCAGTCCATCGCCGCGCTGCTCGCTCAATTGCAAAACCAGCAGAATTCGATTTTCAGCCAGCCCCTGGCAACCTTCGGCGGCGGACTTACATTCATGGGGCTTAGCCTCGATCACTTGTCCGCCACGCTGACCATGAATGAGAGTTCCGTCCGCGAGCTCGACCACGTCACCCTGCGCGCTTCCCAGGAGAAGGACGCCACTTTCAAGCTGGGACAGCGCTATCCCATCCTGAACGGCACCTTTGCGCCGATTTACAACAGCTCCGCCATCTCGCAGGTTCTCGGAAACCAGTCGTACACTGCGGCTTTTCCTTCCGTCAGTTATGAGGACATCGGACTCACGCTCAAGGCGAAACCGCTGGTTCACAACAACTCAGACGTAGCCCTGGAGCTGGAGCTCCAATTCCGCACTTTGGGAAGCGTAAGCACAAATGGCATTCCGATCATCTTGAATCGCGAGTATAAGGGCGGAATCCTGCTGAAGGAAGGGGAGCCGGCCGCCGTGGCGGGAATGATCACCCAGTCCGACGAGAAGAGCCTGAG
>PMMJ01000375.1 GCA_003162255.1 Acidobacteriaceae bacterium
GTAGCGCCGCCCGAGAAAATTCGCGAAGTCGTTTCCGCGGTGATGGCGAAGTACGACTATCTCGAAATCGGAGTCCACCTGCACAGCCGCCCCGAGCAGGCCGCCGCCAAAATCACGGCCGCCTACGAAGCCGGCTGTCGCCGCTTCGATTCCGCCATCGGCGGCCTGGGCGGATGCCCCTTCGCGCAGGACGACTTAGTTGGGAACATTCCAACGGAAACCGTAATCGCAATCTTACGCAGCTGTGGCGCGCAATTGCCCACGCTGAAGCCGCTGGACGCGCTGTTGAGAGCGACGGTCGAAATCGGCGCGAGGTACAAAACTGCAACGGACGCAGGCTGAGAGGGTGCTGAAATCACTATGAACTACAAGACACTCCAACTCGTCTTCGACTCCGCCCTCGCCACCATCACCTTCAACCGGCCCGAGAAGCGCAACGCCATCAGCTACGAACTCATCGACGATCTGCTGCGCGCTCTGGACGAAGTGAACAACTCTTCCGCTCGTATCCTGATTCTGACTGGGGCAGGGAAGGCCTTCTGCTCCGGCATGGACCTCGACAACTTGAAAGCCCTAATCGGCCGCACGCCCGAACAAAATCTCGAAGATTCGCGAACCATGGTCGGCCTGTTCCGTTCACTCTATGAGTTTCCTAAAATAACGATTGCCGCAGTCAACGGCGCGGCCATCGCCGGCGGCACTGGGCTGGCCCTGCTCTGCGACTTCACGCTCGCCGTGCCGGAAGCCAAGTTCGGCTACACCGAGGTCCGGATTGGATTCGTGCCCGCCATCGTCTCGACTTTTCTACTGCGCCAGGTCGGCGAAAAAATCGCCCGCGATCTGCTGCTCACGGGCCGCATCTTTGATGCGCAGGAGGCGCTGCGGATGGGCCTGATCAACGGAGTCGTTTTCCCGGAGAAGTTGCTCGACCGCGCCCGCGAACTTGCCGCGCAGTTGGCGGAGAACAGTCCGCTCTCACTTTTCCATACCAAGCGTTTGCTAACCGATCACGCGCGCGCGGAACTCGATGCGCAAATCGAGGCCGCCATCCGCGAAAATGCCGGCATTCGCGAGAGCGCCGATTTCCGTGAAGGGATCGAGTCGTTCNNACCGATCAGATGGGCGTCGTCTATCATTCGAATCATTTCATCTGGTTCGAAGTGGGACGTGTGGAACTCCTCCGCCAGCTTGGCTTCAGCTATAAAGATATGGAGCGCGAAGACGGCTGCTTCATCGCCGTAGTCGACGCCCAGTGCCGCTACAAGGCTCCCGTGCACTATGATGACGAAGTCATCGTGCGTACGTACTTGAAACATGTGCGGGAGAAAGTGATCCGCTTCGGGTACGAACTGCAAAGGGCGGAAACTGGCGAGTTGCTGGCCGAAGGCGAGACCACGCACATCGTNNCGGCATCGCTAAAGCGATGCCCTTATACGAAACAAGAACGGCATTTGAGAAATGAGAACCGCGATCTGAGAACTGCCTTGAACGCCCTGCACATCAACGGAAACGATCTCACGCTCGAAGCCGTGCGCGAAGTGGCGTACTTCGACGTCCGCCGCCCCGTCCTCCTCGATCCCGACGCGCGCGAAGCCGTCAGCCGCGCCCGCGCCGTCGTCGACGCGCTCGTCGCCAGTAACAAAATTTCTTACGCGATCACGACCGGTGTCGGCAAGCTGAGCGATGTGCACATGCCCGGCGATCAGGTTCGCGAGTTGCAAGTCAACCTGGTGCGCTCGCACGCCGTCGGAGTGGGCGAACCGCTTTCGATTCCCGACACGCGTGCCATGATGCTACTGCGCGCCAACTCCCTGTCGAAAGGAAACTCGGGGGTGCGCGCGATCACCATCGACACCATCTGCGAGATGCTCAATCGCGGCGTGACGCCGATGGTCCCATCGCAGGGAAGCGTAGGAGCGAGCGGCGATCTGGCACCCCTGGCGCACCTGGCCCTGGCATTGATCGGTGAAGGCGAATGTTTCGACGAAAAAGGCGCACGCCTCGCCAGCGCCGAAGCCTTGAAGCGTGCGCAGATCAAACCGCTGGCGCTCGAAGCGAAAGAAGCGGTGTCGCTCATCAACGGCACACAAGCCATGCTCGCCATCGGCACTCTGGCACTGCTTGCCGCCGAGACGCTGGTCGATACCGCCGACGTCATCGGCGCGATGGCATGCGATGCGCTCCAGGGAACCAACGTCGCTTTCGACGAGCGCATTCAAAAGGCGCGCCCGCACGCCGGACAAATCAAGACGGCGGCGAACCTGCGCCGTCTGCTAGAACAGAGCGAGATCCGCGATTCACATCGCGATTGTGGTCGCGTGCAGGATGCCTATTCGTTGCGTTGCATCCCGCAGGTTCATGGCGCGGTGCGTGACACGCTTGCTCATTGCCGCGCGGTGTTTGAGACGGAAATGAACTCGGCCGTCGATAACCCGCTCGTTTTCGTGAAGAATCCGAAGGCAATGGATGGTGAGGGCGACGTGCTCTCCGGCGGAAACTTTCACGGCCAGCCGCTCGCCTTCGCGCTCGATTTTCTCGCGATTGCTTTGAGCGCGCTGGCTGGCATCAGCGAGCGGCGACTGGAGCGCATGGTGAACCCCGCGCTCAGTGAGGGGTTGCCTCCATTTCTCGCGCCGGGCGCGGGTATGAACTCGGGCTTTATGATGCCGCAGGTGACCGCCGCGGCGCTGGTGAGTGAGAACAAAGTGCTGGCGCATCCTGCGTCGGTCGATTCGATTACGACGTCGGGGAACAAAGAAGACTTCGTCTCGATGGGCATGACCGCGGCGAACAAACTGAAGAAGGTGGTTCAGAACACGCGCAACACGCTGGCCATTGAAGCCATGGCAGCGGCACAGGCGATTGACTTTCTAGCGCCGCTGACGACTTCCAAGCCGTTGCAGCAGGCGCATGCGGCGATCCGCGCGGTGTGCGCGACCATGGAGAAGGATCGCGTGATGTACCAGGATTTCGCGCGCATCGCGGAGTTGATCGCCAGCGGGAAGATAGCCGCGGTGTTGCGATAACAAGGTTCTCTCATCCCTGCACAAGGTCTTGCTTAGGCCGGCTTGGCCGCGCTCCCATCCAACCCCAATTCCCCCGCAATCCCCTTCATGGCTTCGATGCAGAAAGCGATGTGCTCTTCCAGATCCACGCCGAGATCGGTGGCGCCTGCGATAATGTCTTCGCGGTGGACGCTGCGGGCGAAGGCCTTATCTTTCATTTTTTTTCGGACGGACTTGGCTTCGACCTCGGCGAGCGATTTTCCCGGCTTGACCAGAGCGCAGGCGGTGATGAATCCGGTGAGTTCATCGCAGGCGAAGAGCGTTTTTTCCATGGGCGAGAGGCGCGCGACGCCGGTGTACTCGGCGTGCGACATGATCGCTCGGCGCACTTCTTCTGAGTAGCCGCGTTCTTTCAGAATCTCGGAACCTTTGTAGGGATGTTCTTCGGCGGTGGGGAATTTCTCGTAATCGAAGTCGTGAAGAAGGCCGACGATGCCCCACAATTCTTCGTCACCTCCGGCTTTGCGGGCGTAGGCGCGCATGCATGCCTCGACGGCGAGCGCATGTTTTCGAAGACTTTCCGACTGGGTGAACTCAGCTAGTAAACACCATCCGGTTTCACGCTGATTCATGGTTTTATACCTGTTTTCCCGATAATTTCTCCCGCTTAATCATGGCTCTGTTGCGATAAACGCTTTGTTTTCTCACTTTTGTCTTGACTTTCACAGGCCCAATGCAGCAGATTACCCTCTAGTTGGCTTTGAGAGTAGCCCACCGCTCTGGCACTCGCAAAACCTGAATGGCTACCACATTAACTCCCGTGGATTCACGGGAAGTCGTACGCTGCGACCGTTGTTTCTTGGTGCAATTCCGCACATCGAATAGCCTCTGCCGCCGTTGCCATCTGCCCTTGGATGAGGACGAGGCGGAGATTGCCGCTATGACTCCGGCGCCGGAAGTGCTGCCGGTGAACATCCATTCTAACGGGCGCGGGCACCTGAGGCTGGCGCATTCGATCCGCTCGCTGCGGCTGCGCAATGGCCTGAGCCAGCGGCAACTGGCGCTGCGGATGGCAGTGCCGCGAACCTACGTGTCGAAAATCGAAAACGAAAAGGCGACGCCCACATTGTCTTCGCTGGAGCGACTGGCGAGGGCGCTTGAGGTGAGTGTGCCGGATCTGCTCTCGGGTGGAGAGCGGAGTCGGCAGGAGGAAGTTCGCGAGTTGATGGAAGATCAGTTCGTGGCCGACGTTTTGCCGTACGTGCCACAGTTGAACGGGATGCAAATGTCGAGCATTCTGGCGCAGGTGAGGGACTTAACGGTGCGGCCGCGACGGACCGCGTAAACGGGAGATGCGTCAAGCCGCGTCTCCACGGAAGCGCGAAGTTTGAGTAAGCTAGATTTTTATCCGGGCACACAACCAACTGGACAGCCGGGGCCTTCGGGCTCCGGCTTTTTTTCTATGGGCGATGCGCTGCGCGGGAAGTGGAGAACTGCATAGGCTTGCATAGTTGAGTTGTGGGTACGCAACAGTTTGCATGTCGCCCTAAAATTTCTTGAGGAAGTGTTGATTTCCGCTTGACCGGCAGGGATGAACGAGCTAACCTCGCCAGAATCCCCCGCAAGCTGGGAGAGGGTCACCCAGCTCGATCTTTATGGTGAACAGGAAACCTCAATGAGAATCTCTCAGATATGTGCAGTGGCTGTGCTGTTGGTAGTCGCTTCGGTGATGGCCTTCGGCGACGGGATCAACGATCCAAAGATCATCATCCGCAACTTCAATAGCAACTCTAACGCTAACCCTGACTTGTCGTGCCCTTCTCAGGGATGTAAGGATGTGGGCGTGAATTTCACCTTCAGCGTCCCTAAGCGCGGAACGGGCATATTGTTTTTCACGAATACGAGCGGAAAGAACTGGACTTCGCTGGCGCTGATTGAGAAAGGCGAGCCGGCGATCGACATCACTTGCGTTCAGGTTGTGTTTCTGAACTGCACGACCAAGACTTTGAAGAACGGCTCGGTGGAAATTCTGCTGTCGGGAGTTCACGGCGGCCTTAATCCGCGCAATGGCATCTTGAACGGGCAGAGCTTCTACATAAATTTCGCCAAGGTCAATGGCGTCCCATGGCCGGGTGGACTTCAGTTCAGCGCGCACGCGGGCACCGTCCCGGAGCCGGGAACCGTGGCATTGATGATGACGGGATTGGCTGCGATGGTTTCGCGCCGCAAGATGTGGAAGATTCGCCCGAAGGCTTAGCGCCAAACCCAGAGTCGCTGGTGACCATCGGTGCCGGGCTGCGTTCAAGCTCGGATGGCGAGGACGCCCGTCCCTCCACCGTATCCCCACAACGCAGTCTACTAGTGGTTCGCTTTCGAGAACTGATTCACTAATTGAGAGAACTGCGGCAGGGCCTGGAGCTTCTGGAGTTCGGGATCGTTCCAGGCTTCCTGCGCGGAGTAACCCTTCTCCAGCGCCAGCCGCAGCGACTTCAACGCTTCTTCCGGCTTTCCGATCAAAGTCTTCACTTGCGCTTCTGAGTAAATCAACTGCAGATCGGCAGAATTGATGGAGCGGGCTTGCTGTGTATACTGCAGCGCGTTGGCGGCGTCGCCCTTCTTGGCGTAGAGCAGTCCAAGATCGCCCATGATACTGGCGGATCGCGGGTTCACCTGAAGCTCCTGAAAAGCAAGCGAGATGGCTTTGGCGTAGGCGGTGGAGGCCTGATCGGAGTGGCCCGACCAGCGGTAAGCGTCGCCTAGATTGCCCAGGAGCACTTCGTCGTTCGGAGTCATCTCGACCGCTTTTTCGTACATCTTCGTCGCCTGGTCGTAGTTCTTCAGGAAAAAGTAAGCAGTGCCGAGATTGGAGTAAGTGTCTGCGTCCGGGGCGAGCGCGAGAGCTTTCTGAAATTGCGGAATGGCCTCGCCCCACTTGCCTTCGCGCAGATACACCGAGCCGATGTTTGCGTAGCCCATGGGATTATCCGAGGCGAGTTCGGTGACCTTCTGAAACTCGGGGAGCGCTTTGGCGCTGTCGCCGAGGCCGAAGTAGGCATTGCCGAGGGCATTGTGATTCGTCCAATTGTATGGGTTGGCGGCGACCGCTTTTTGGAAGGCGGCAATGGCTTCGTCACTCTGACCGCTGCGGATGTAGGCGTCGCCCAGATTCCGATAAGCCTCATCCGAGTTCGGCGCCAATTCCAGTGCCCGGCTCAGTTCGGTGACCGCTTCCGTGTTCTTCCCGGTGGCGGAATAAACGCTGCCCAGCGAGATGTGAACTTCCGGCAGGTTGTTCGAAAGCCGCTCGGCCTGCTGCGCGGAGAGCGTGGCCTTTTGCGCCCAAACGCTCTCTTTGGTTTCACCGTACATGCGAAGGCTGGAGTCGGCGAGTCCGGTGTAAGCCAAAGCGAAGTTGGGGTCTCTATCGATGGCCTGCTCGAACAGCGCTACGGCGGGCCGAATTCCGTTGGAGTCGTGACTGTTGCGCAGGACATTTCTCCCCTGCAGATAAAGATCGTAGGCCTTCACATTCTCCGTGGGGTGGGCGCCGACGCGCGCCTGCTCTTCGTCGGTCGGCTTGAGGGCAAGGGCCGTGGCCACGTTGCCGTAGATCTGATCCTCGAGGGCAAGCACGTCGCCCGAGGCTCCCGAGAACTCCTGGCTCCAGACACGCTTGCCGGTGGCGGCATCGTCGAGACCGAGGGTGACGCGGAACTTGTCGCTATTGCCCTGCACACTGCCCTGCAACACCAGGTTTACGCCGAGTTCGCGGGCGAGCTTGGAGACAGGTAGATCCTTGGCGGCTGCCTTCTCAACGGCGTCAGAGGATGCGAGGTGCACTTCCTTCAACTGAAACAGCTTGGCGGCGAGAGCTTCCTCAATGCCGTCGGCCACGTAACCCAAGGCTTTGTCGTCCCCGACCTTCTTTAGCGGCAGGATCGCAACATACTTGCCCTGCTTGAGCGAGGGGATGCCTTGCGCCATCTCGCCAGAGAGTGTTCCCGAGCGATTCAGCAGGGTGCGTCCGGCAAAGGTCGCCAGCACGATGACGAGCACGGCGCCGGCGATCCACATCCAACTTCTTCCAGGAAGATCGAGGCTGAAGCGCGACCTGCGCACCACCGGATGCGCAATCATCTTGGAAAGCGCTTCGGCGCTGATGTGGGGGTTGGCTTCCCAAGTCGTCAATTGCTGCAACAACTCGACGGCTGAGTGATAGCGGTTGGCCGGCTCGCGCTCCAGGCAGCGGCTGACGATCGCGCTCAGGGATTTGGGAACGGAAACGTCAACGTCGGAGGCAGCGCGCGCGTCCTCGCGCGTTCGCTTCATGAGGCTGGCGATGGCGGTGTCGGCCTCGTAGGGAGCTCTTCCGGTGAGCAGTTCGTAGAAGATCAGGCCGACGCTGAAAATGTCGGACCGCTGATCGAGCGTAGCGCCCAGAGCTTGCTCCGGCGACATGTATTCGAGCGTGCCGACGATGGCGCCAGTCTGGGTCATGCCGGAATCACCGAGCGAGCGCGCCAGGCCGAAATCCATCACCACGATGCGGCCGTGCTTGTCGCGCATGATGTTCTGCGGCTTCAGGTCGCGATGGATCACGCCTTCGGAATGGGCGGAGTCGAGCGCGCGGCAGACCTGCTCCACCACCGCGATGGCCTCCTTGGGCGAGAACTTTCCCTGACGGCGCAAGATCGTGCGCAGATCCTCGCCGTCGACGTATTCCATGCTGATGAAGCGGATGCCATCGGCCTCGCCCAGGTCGTAAATGCGGACAACGTTCTTGTGCGTGATGTTACGGGAGAGAATCAGCTCTTGCTTGAAGCGCAGCAGAATCGCTGGATCCGTCGCCAGTTCGGGCCGGATGATCTTGAGCGCGATCAGCCGGTCAAGTTCGCGGTCCCGAGCCTTGTAGACGGCGCCCATGCCGCCCTGCCCCAGCACGCTCAGGATTTCGTAGCGTCCCCCGAAAAGCACGCCCGGCTGCAGACTCAGAAAAGCGGAGATATTGTCGGTCAAGGACGGCGCTGGACGAGCGTAAGGAAGACCTGATGTCGCGCCTGGAATCGGGGTTCCGTGCGGCAAGGTGGGAGCGTCAGAGAGCGGCGCGTTCGAAAGAGGCGGAGGTGTTAGCGCCCCAGCGCCAATCATATCTCCGGACGGACGGCTACCCGGCATTATCGGGCCGTCGGAATCATTGCCCCTGCGGTCGCGCTCATCCATTAGGTTTGCCCGGATTTGGAGAGCCGGCGAGGGAGCGCGCCCCAGTCCCACAACAAAGGCAGCGTCCGCCTCAGGTTGTCGAGGGGAATTCGAGAACCCAGCACTCCGATATTCAGGAGAGTATACCCCGGAAACGGTTTTGGGGAAACAGTGAAGCCTCAGCAAAATAGTGTTTCTTTGGCCTCGATCGTTTCTCAGGGGCGCAACCGGAGGGATAACCCCGGGCCAGTTGCTGTGGATGACGCCGAAGAAGCTTAGGGATGGGGTCGAAGAAAACCACTTAGCGATTGTCGTCTGGGTCTAGTTTGCGTTCTTGCAAGGCTCGGCGGTAATCCACTTTCCGAAATTTGCCAGCACATTGCCCCAGGTGGCGGAAACCGCCTGGTCTTCCTCTGTCGGCGCATAAACCCAAATGAAGAGCCTTAGACCTGGATCGTCGCTTTTTTCGGGTACAACATACCCAGTGCTCTGTGCCGCATCGTGTACCGTCTTCGGCGCAAGTTCGCCGAGGTTGCTCATGAACACCCGCGTGGCCTCCGGGCGCCCCAAGCATCCCGAGTAGGGTATCGTCTGCGGAATGAGGGCAAAACGCACCAATATGGGCCGCGGATCGCTCGGCTGTAAGTGGTCTTTCAGCCAGTTCCAGTTATGTTCAAAGTCCTGGTGGTTCACCGCAGTGTTCGCCGGAGGGAAGGTGTGCAAGACCTCTAGCAGGTTCTGCTCCATGATCGGCTTTTGGTCCTGAACTTGTTCCGGCTCTCAAACCCATACGTTGGGTGATTTATCGCTGAGATTGGGAACGAGGTACTCAGGCACGCTGGCAGCCGTGTAGTTGGTCTGACCTACGGGTTCGGAGCGGCCCGACCCCAGAAATTTTTCACGGATACCAAGGCGATCGTTTAATGCCGATCTCGCGTTCTCATTGGCCAGCATCAACTGCCCCGCCATGAGATCGCTGGCCAGGCCGGTTGCGTCGCTCTGGCGCTCCGGCCGCGGGCGATTGTCGATAACCGGAGATAATTGTTCCGCCAGGCACTTGTCTCTATCCTTAGCCTTCGTGCATTGCCCGGCAGCTCCCTCAAGATCCTTCTGCCACTTCAGCCATTTGTTTGCCAGCAGGCTGCTCTGCTTGACGGCGCGATCGGGAAGCACTACAAAAATCAGAACCACCGCAAGCGCCGCCGTCAGAAACCAGGGCAACGCCGTCCAGAATGCATACCCCTTGTGCGGCTTCAATACGTGCCTTACCTTGGGGAAGAAACGCAGGATGAGCGCGATGACGACCGCGATTGCCGCGCCCGTGCCAATGATCTTGGTGTCGGGTGTAAAAGCCTCTAGAATCAGAGACACTAAGACAGGAAGGCCAGCCAGCGCCCGGCAGGTTTCCAGAAGCTCAAGATACCACTTATGCCTGGTTTCAGAACTCCGGCTGGACGACGGGTGGTTCGGCGTTGGTGCTATCGGCGGGTGGTTCGGAGGCCCTGGTATCGGATTTGATAACTCGTTCATAAGTCATGACGTGGGACCCAGTTTCCAAGAGGCGTAACTATACCACGGGCGATTATCGAGTCAAGAGAAGACTTCGCCTAGAGAAGACTTCGCTTGCCAAGCCAACCGGTCGGTACGAGCATTTCGCTGATTGTTGCCTGCCGTGCTTAAATGAAACGGTTGGGCGCCAATTTTTTCGCGCCATCCACGCGCGCGGCCACGCAGGCGTGACCATTAACTTCAACGTGGCAACCTTGGTAAGAGGCAAGATAAGGTCTTATAAAGCTGTTTGATTTTCTCCGTGCCTCCGTGTCTCCGTGGTAAAAGTCACGGTGGAGGCCAGCTAAGAGAAAAACAGGTGGAGGATCTTTGGACTTTCAGTTAAACGAAGAGCAACTGCACCTGAAGAAGACGGTGCGCGAGTTTGCTGAACGCGAGATTGCGCCGAACGTCATGAAGTGGGATGAAGCCTGCGAGTTCCCGCTGGCGACGATCAAGGAGCTAGGCAAGCTCGGCCTGCTGGGCACGATCTTTCCACACGAATACGGCGGTGCCGGAATGGGCTACGTGGAGTACGTCACGGCCATTGCGGAACTCTCGCGCGTGGATGGATCGGTTGGCATCATCGTGGCGGCGCACACGTCTCTGTGCTCAAACCACATTTTTCTCGCGGGAAATGAAACGCAGCAGAAGAAATATATTCCGAAACTGGCCACCGGCGAGCACATCGGCGCATGGGGATTGACCGAGCCCTCCGCGGGGTCGGATGCCGGCAGCGCGCGCATGACGGCCGCGCGGGCGAAGGGCGGATGGATCCTCAACGGCACCAAGACGTTCATCACCAATGGCCACTATGCCGACGTGATTGTAGCGCTGGCGGTGACCGATCGCGCCGCCCACACGCACGGCCTTTCGGCGTTCATCATAGAAAAAGACAGCCAGGGCTTCCGCGCGGGCAGGAAGGAAAACAAACTCGGCTTGCGCGCCAGCAACACCGCCGAACTGATTTTCGAAGACTGTTTCGTTCCGGAAGAAAACCTGTTGGGCAAGGAAGGCGACGGATTTATCGATGCCATGCGCGTTCTCGACGGTGGGCGCATCTCGATCGCCGCGCTCTCGCTCGGCATGGCCGAGGGTGCATACGGCGCGGCGCTGAAGTATTCCAAAGAGCGTCAGCAATTCGGCCAGCCGATTTCGGAATTTCAGGCGATCCAGTGGAAGCTGGCCGACATGGCGACGGAAATCGAAGCGGCGAAACTTCCGACCTATCGCGCCGCCGCCATG
>PMMJ01000020.1 GCA_003162255.1 Acidobacteriaceae bacterium
GTCCTTTAGATTCAAAGACCGAAGCAGAAAATTCCCGCCAACCCAATGATTCCATTAGATAGGGGGAGGGGGGGTGCCAGTACTGACTAGTAAATAGGTGTATACAGTGGAGCGCCGGGCGTCCTCGCNNCGCTAACCTGGGTGCTCGCAGCTCACCCGTTCCATCTCGATTTCTTAAGCGCCGGAGCGAGAGACCTTCGTCTCGTCTTCTTGCGCTCCAGCCAGCGCCTTTCGAACTTTCTCCACTTCCTCCGCCATCGCGAACTTCAGCTTCTCGATGCCCTCGCCGGTCACCGCCGAAATCGGATAGAGCTTCAGCTTCTTGCGCGTAGCCCACTGCTTCAGTTTCTTGAGCTTCTCGGGATTCGCCACGTCGATCTTCGACGCCACCATCAGCGTCGGCTTCTTTTCCAGCCCTGCCCCGAAACTCGCCAACTCGCCCCGGATCACGTCGATGTCCTTCACCACGTCGGCCCGCCCGCTGCTGTCGGAGACATCCACCATGTGCACCAGCAAACGCGTGCGCTCGATGTGCCGCAGNNGGGTAGTCGGCGATCTTGGGCTTGGCGGCGGAGATGCGGGAGATGAGCGTGGACTTGCCGGCATTGGGATAGCCGACCAGGCCCACGTCGGCCAGCAGCTTCAACTCCAGACGATAGAGCCGCTCCTCGCCCGGCCGTCCCAGTTCGTGCTCGCGCGGAGCCTGGTGCGTCGAAGTGGCAAACTGAGCGTTGCCGCGTCCGCCGCGTCCGCCGCGCGCGATCACGACGCGTTCATCGGCGCGCGAAAAATCGTGAACCTTCTCGCCCGTATCCTCGTCGAAAACGATGGTGCCCACCGGCACTTTCAGGACAATCCCTTCGCCATCGCGACCAGTTTTCTTCGAGCCCTCGCCGTGCCGTCCACGCTGGGCGGTGTATTCGGGGTTGAAACGGAAGTGCACCAGCGTATTGTGGCGCTCGCTCGACTCCATCCAGATGTCGCCGCCCCGGCCGCCATCGCCTCCCGAAGGCCCGCCGCGCGGAATGAACTTCTCCCGCCGGAAGGCCATGCAGCCGTTGCCACCGTCTCCAGCCTTCACTCGAATTTTGGCTTCATCGATAAACACGGTGTGCAATCCAGCTAGGGAAGCCGGTCCTCGCCCGTCCAGCGGAGCGAAGCTCCGCAGCTTTCGCCAAAACGAAAAAGCCTCGACGCGAAGCCGAGGCTGATGCTGTGGCCTGTGTGGCGCCGGGGCTCTGCCCCGGCCCGCCCTTGTCTTCAAACCCTTACTTCGCTTCGATCGCCTCGGGCTCGACCATCACAAATTTCCCCATCGACCCCTTGTCGATGAACTTGATGCGCCCCGTGATCTTGGCGAAGAGAGTGTCGTCCTTGCCGCGTCCAACGTTCAGTCCGGGCTTCACCCGCGTGCCGCGCTGGCGGACGATGATGGTGCCGCCGGGCACCAGTTGTCCGCCGAAAGCTTTAAAGCCAAGTCGCTGCGCGTTCGAGTCGCGCCCGTTTCGTGAAGTGCCTTGTCCTTTTTTATGCGCCATAAATCAGTTCCCGATTCTCAGTGGCCAGTTGCCAGTAAATTCCAATTCAGTACAAATGTCATCCTGAGCGGAGCCGCGCCAAGAACGAAGCGATTGGCTCGGCGGAGTCGAAGGACCTCTTCTACTCTTTTTTCTTCTTCGCCGCTGCCTTTTTTTTCGGCCCCGATTTCTTTGCGTGGGCGTGAGCTACGTGCTTCTTCGCCTTTTTCCCGGGCCGCGCCGAAGTCTTCACTTCTTCGCCTTCCGCGTGCGCCTTCTTCACCTTCTTCTCTTTCTTCGGAAGCTCAGGCGCTTTGAACGACTGCCCATCGAAAGCGATCTCAGTGATGCGGACCGCGGTATAGTCCTGCCGATGTCCACGCAGCTTCTTATATTGCTTCTTGCGCTTGTAGTGGAAGACCAGGATCTTGTCGNNCTTGTACTGCTTCTTCCGCTTCAGGTGGAAGACCAGGATCTTGTCGCCGCGTCCCTGCTCAACCACCTCGCCGGTGACGAGCGCTCCCGACCCCGCAGGCACAACGCTGCCCGCTTCCGCCGAAACCGCCAGCACGTCGCCGAACTCGACCTTGCCGTCCTTGTCGTCCTGTGTCTCGACTCGAATCACGTCGCCCGGGGCTACGCGATACTGCTTTCCACCTGCGCGGATCACCGCGTACATAAACTCTCCTTATGCTCGTGCAGAGACGGGGCTTTGCCCCGTCCGCAGCTCGGCAAAATACACTCTTGTGCTTGCTGTTTTCCCGCTGCGGCTTCTGACCGGAAACGCGGCGCGGCCCCAGAACGGGTCCGCAAGTACAGGCAAACTCATCTAGTCTATCGTGCGCTGTGGAAATCGGTCAAACGGCAGTCCGCGGAAGATGCGGCTGCGGGGGCCCCTATCGCGGCAGCGGATCGTTCATGCTGGCGATGGCGTAGCCGATGACAGCCATGGCGGCGGCGTTCTCGCGCAGATCCCGTGGATCGACTTTGTCGAGCGTATCGGCGGCGGTGTGGTGATAGTCGAAGTATTTGCGGCCGTCCTGGATGATGCCGATGCCGGGGACGCCGGCTTCCACCATGGGCTCGATGTCGGAACCGGGACTGGATTCAGTGGAGCGAAAGACCGTCGCGCCGACGGGGCGCAGGATGTCGCGCAGCGGCTGTAAGGCGGCGATGGCAGCGGGCGACATCTTCACGTGGAAGCCGAGGGGATGGCCGGCTCCTGAGTCGCTCTCGATGGCGGCGATGTGGTTGGGAAATTCCGCGGCGTGAGTTTTGGCATAGGCCTTGTTTCCGCCGCCGCCATTTTCCTCGTCCATCCACGCGATGACGCGCAGGGTGCGGCGCGGGCGTATGTGCAGGCGCTGGAGAAGTTCGGCGGTGGCCATCGAGATTACTACTCCGGCGCCGTCGTCGATGGCGCCGCGACCGAGGTCCCAGGAATCGAGATGCCCGGAGACGATGATGATCTGCTCGGGATGCTCGCTGCCTTTGAGGTCGGCGACGACGTTGTAGCCGGTGGCATCGGGCAGGCCCTGCGGAGTGAGCGTGAGGTGCATGCGGACTCGTCCCTGGGCGGCCAGGTGCTCGACCAGGTCGGCATCTTCGGCGGCGAGAGCGGCGGCTGGAATTCCGGCGGGAGTGCTGTANNGCTGTAACCGGTATGCGGCAGGCGATAGTCGGCCCCTCCAACGGAACGGATGAGCGACGCGACGGCGCCAAGTTCAGCAGCTGCTTTGGCGCCGCGGCTGCGATAGACAACGGACTCGCCGTAAGCTTCGAATGCCATGCCAGCGAGGGCTTTGCGCTCGTCGTAGGGGACGTTGAAGAGGATAATCTTGCCGGCAACTTTTTCGCGGCCGAGAGCGGTGAGTTCGTCGAAGCTGTGGACTACGACAACGTCAGCTGTAATGCCTTCGGCCGGAGTCGCGGAACTGCCGCTGATGGTGGCGAGAACGATGCGCTGCGTTGTTTCCGGCACCTGGCCGGGATATTCGACGAGTTGGGCTTTTTCCTCACCGCGAATCCAGTGGGTGACTTGCGCCGGCTCCAGGTGAACATCGAGGCCGAGTTTGCGCATCTCGGCGGCGACATATTCGGCAGCGGCCTGCGCTTGCGGCGATCCGGCAGGGCGAGGGCCGATGTTCTCGGTCAGGTGCTCGAGCTGATGCCAGGCGTAGTCGCTGGTGAGAGCGGCATCGCGCAGCGCCTGCAACTGGTCGCGCAGTTCCTCGGAGAAAGTGGGCGGAGCGAGCAGCGGCTTGGGCGGCGGAGTCTGGGACCAGGCGGCGAAAGTGGCGGAGAGCAGGAAGGCGCAGATCGGAGTCAGGGTTTTTACGTTGGGTATTTTCATTGCGGAGATTCTCATTCCTAAAACATTTCTCGATCTGGTATGGTGTGCGGCCCTCAGTCGTCCCTGCGGAGTCTGTGTCGTGCCGTCCCTAGCGGGACTTGA
>PMMJ01000413.1 GCA_003162255.1 Acidobacteriaceae bacterium
AGAGTTCTTCAGAGGTTCCCTAAAGGGGGCGTCTGATTTTCGAGGCATTCGGCATCGCTAAAGCGATGCTCCGATACGAATCTTCTGCGCGCCCTGATACCGCGTATGCGCCATCAGGCTGTTATTGCAGTGGCTTGGCGGGTGTCCCAGGTTTGACGCCTGAGTGCTTTTTCGCCTGTGCCATCAGTTCCAGAACCTTGTCTTTGGCTTCATAGTTCGGATTCGTGTCCAGCAACTTCTGCCAGGCGGCGGTCGCCTTGTCGATATCCATCTTGCCCTGCCACTCGACGATGCCCAGGTTGAATAGCGTGTTGGCCTTGGTCGGTTCGTAGGAGAGCGATTTCTGGAATTCCGCAATGGCGGTATCGGCGTCGCCGGTGTACCAGTAGGCGGTCGCCATGTCGGTACGAACGCCCGTGTTGGCCGGCTCGGCCTTCAGCGCGCGCTGGTAATAATCGATGGCGGTGGGGAAGAGCTGGGCGTCGTAATAGATGTTCCCGATGTTTTGCAGGAGACCGGCATTGGCCGGGTCCGCCTTGAGCTTCTCGATCAACGGTCCAGCCTGTGTGTCGGCCATTTTCTGCATTTGCGCTGGAGTTGGAGCCGATGCTGGAGTCTGTCCGCCCGCGCTTTCATTCCCGGCGGATGGCGCCGATGTGCTCGCCGTCTCGCCTGGGGCAACCGCTGGACTTTGCGATCCGCGGATAAACCAGCCGGCGGCGACTCCCACCAGCAGGCAGATGACGGCCAACGTGTAAGCCTGCACGCTTGTCCATTGGTCGACAGAAGTAGAAGTGGAGGTTGCTCGATTTGTATCCGTCATTGCTCAGTGCTCCTTTGCATCATTGAGCCATTGAATCATTGAATCATTTGGTCATTGAATCAACGGTTCATTACACCAATGATTCAATGATTCAATGTCCCAGTGTCTGAATGACTCATCTGGACGTCGGCCATCAGCTTCTGCACCGTGGCTTTGCGCTCCGCACTCAATTGCGGATTCGACTTCAGCAACTGCTGCCAGGCTGCCACCGCTCCTTTGCTGTCCTGCTTTCCCTGCCACCTGATCATGCCGAGGTTGAAGAGCGAGTTGGCATCCTTGGGGTCAACGCGCAGCGACTGCTGGAGCTGGCTGATCGCGCCGTCCACATCGCCGTTGTAATAGAGGCACGAGGCCATCTCGGTGCGAATGGCGACGTTCTTGGGATCGATCTGCAGTGCCTTGTCGTAGTAGCTGGCCGCTTCCTTGAACTGGTGGGTAGACTTGTAGATGTTTCCGACCTGGATCAGGAGATCGCTGTTGTTCGGATCGCCCTTGAGCTTTTCGAGGAGCGGAGCGGCCTTCTTGTCCGCCATCTGTTTCATCTCTTCGAGGCTGGGCATGTGTCCGCCCATCGCGCCGGCGGCGGGCTGGGCATTGGTTGGGGCGGCTTGGGCATTGGCCGCGGGTTGTGGGGGCGCGGCCGGCGATTGCGATCCGCGAAACAAGTATCCGATCGCGAGGCCAACCACGAGACAGATTACGGCCATCGCGTAGACCTGCTTCGCCTGCCAGGACGATCCCGCAGTTGGTTGCGTGGTGGGTTCGTTCGCCATGCCCTATTTTCCCCCGTAGTCTGTATTGCGCCTACAGCCCGGTTTTCGCTGATCGCCAATACCAGCCAAGCGTATTCCCGCAGATTGAGCGGACTTTGACGCGCTCTGACTTTGCTAATTTACCTTAAAGGCGAGCGGGAAGACGGGCAGCATTATGCGTCACTTGCGAATGTGATGACGATCACGTGGAGGACGGCGAAGCAACGCCAAAGCATTGCCCGGTGTTTCGCAACAGTCTTTCGTCGGCTAGTGTCGTGTCCTCGCGACATAAGTTCAGGTGATTTTCCGGGCGATGCGAAGGATCACCTGCATAGTGAATTCAAATACATAGGTCCTTCGCTTCGCTCAGGATGACAGGGGAGATTTATATTGCGAATTAATGGAACACAACAGTAGCAGCTTGCGGAAAAGCCAATTCTTGAGCAGGGAGTGAGACCTCAGCGGCTGAAGCCGAATCCAGGGCAATGCAGCTATCGCACCGCTGAGCGCTGCGCCACCCAAAATCAAGTGCGATATCGAGTTTCCAGGCAGCGACTAAACGGCCAACGCGTCGACGAAGCGATCACAGAGCGTGGTCTCGAGATCGTAATAGGTCACCTCGACGGGCTTGGTGAGGAACGGCTTCAGGATCTCAAGCACCGTGGGATAGAACTCTCGCTCATATCGCTCGGCATCGTGCCGGGTTGTCCACAGGGTGATGGCGAGCACCTTGCCCTGTTTCGTCTTGTTCTGGAAAAAGGGTAGGGTCTCGAGGAAGCCGACCTGCTTCTTTAGGATCGGCAGGACTTGGTCATTGACGGCCTTCACGAACTCTTCCTTCTCTTCCAGCTTCACTTCGAAAGCAAGAATGCGGGCAAACATGATCGCGCTCCTTTTGGTTGCGACAACAACAAGCAGCCCCCTAAAAGGGGCGTTTGATCTCGAAGACCTTACGGTATCGCTAAAGCGATACCCTGATACGAAACCGAATTCTTCCGCCGGCTGCCAACGCCGAGCCGAGACTTACCTACAATTACGATGACCGGTTTCACCACGCTGTGACGCATGACCGTCAGTGCTGTGAACAAAGTCACAGAACCCAATAACCGTCGCGTTTTCATAACGGTGCAAGTCTTTGCAGGGTGCTGTCTGGGCTCCTCGCCTTTACAGGCAAGCAGGTTCCGACATACATTTGAAGACCGACGGTTTGCAGAGCGGAGTCGTACTTTGGCAAGTTCCCCTGACCATCAGCAACCCGCGCCGTCACTCTCGGCCAAAACCAGGGCTGAGGTTCTGCTTTCAAGCAATCTTCTGGAGACTCTTCCGGATGCCATCGTTGCCGTCGATCATGATGGCACCATTGTTCAAGTCAATTCTCAAGCACAAGAGCTATTTGGCTACGACCGCGATGAATTGATCGGCCAGAAAGTCGAGATCCTTGTGCCCGAGAACTATCGCCCCGAGCACCACCATCATCGCGAGAAGTTCGCGGAGACACCGAAGACGCGACGCATGGGAGCGAATTTGGATCTCTACGGAAGACGGCGTGATGGATTGGAATTTCCGGTGGAGGTTAGTCTCAGTCCGGTCGTCACGGAGAAGGGTGCGATCGTCCTGAGTGCGATCCGCGACATCAGCGATCGCAAGCGAATCGCGGAAGAACTGCGGCGAGCAAATGAAGAGCTGCATCGGAGAACGGCCGAGCAACTGGGAGAATACCGCTCGCGGCTCGCCTCGATTATCGATTCTTCCGAGGATGCCATCATCGGCAAGAACCTCGACGGCACCATCACCAGTTGGAACAAGGGAGCCGAGCGCATCTATGGTTACACGCCAGAAGAGGCGATCGGAAAGCACATATCGTTTCTCACGCCCGGCGACCGTGCCGACGAAATCCCAGAAATTCTGCGGAAAATTGCGCGCGGGGAAAGCGTCGAGCATCATGAATCGGTGCGGGTCACCAAGGATGGACGCAACCTGAATGTCTCCATTTCCGTATCTCCCTTGCGCGATGCGAGAGGCGACATCGTGGGAGCGTCGGCGATTGCGCGCGACATCACAGCTCAGAAACGGGCCGAGAGTCAACTGCATCAAGCCCAGAAGATGGAAGCAATCGGGCGGCTGGCGGGAGGCGTCGCGCACGACTTCAATAATATCCTGGCGATCATCAACGCCTGCGCCGAGTTTCTCCGCGATCAGGTCGATACCGCCACGAAAACGTCGCGCTACGTCGAGAACATCAGGAAGGCAACGGAACGCGGCTCCTCATTGACTCGCCAACTTCTTACCTTCAGCCGATCTTCCTCAATCCAGCCAACCCTTCTCGATCTGAACGAGAGGTTGAAGGATGTCAGCAAGCTTCTGCGTCCGCTGATGGGGGATGACGTCGAGATTCTCATTGTGTCGAAATCGCCCGCAGCAATAGTCGAGGCCGATCCAGGCCAATTCGACCAGATTGTGGTCAATCTGGCGGTAAACGCGCGCGACGCCATGCCTCGTGGCGGCAAGCTTATTCTCGAGACTCGTTCTGAACAATTTGATGAGGGTTTCGCCGAACAGCATCAGAATATGTCCGCGGGAAAGTACGTCCTGCTCGCAGTCAGCGATACCGGAAGCGGCATGGACGAAGCGACCGTCTCACGCATCTTCGAGCCTTTCTTCACCACCAAGGAGGCGGGAAAAGGAACCGGCCTCGGCCTGGCAACGGTGTACGGCATTGTCAAGCAAAGCGGCGGACATATCATGGTCTACAGCGAGCCGGATCATGGGACGACGTTCAAGATCTATCTCCCCAGCGCCGACCACAAAATCGGTCTCGGATCCACGGCTGAAGTCGAAACTGTCAGTCCAAGACGGCACGGGACTACGATCCTGCTGGTGGAAGACGATGAAACCATGCGCGGCCTGACCCGACAATTGCTGGAGGAACACGGCTACACCGTGCTCGATGCCGATGATGGGAAGTCTGCCCTCGAAGTGGTGGAATCTCATCCTGGCCCCATCGATCTGCTGCTGACCGACGTAGTGATGCGCCGCATGAGCGGTCCTGAACTGGTGGAGCGCCTAAGCGTATCTCATCCGACCCTGAAAGTCGTCTACATGTCAGGCTACACCGGGGAACTGATCGCGGAACGCGAAGTGTTGAAGCGTGGCATCACTCTGCTCGAAAAGCCGTTTACTCGAACCGCTTTGCTGAACACAATCCATACGACCTTGGGATGAATATGATGACCCGAGGCCACAAGCGGGCCGAAACCATAATCTTTGGTCATGTGACCAACCGGTCGGTGATGGGGATCACACATCGCTGTGGAAAAGGACGCACTTGGAGGCGCCACTCCGGCGTGGAGCGGGTCGGATTGTCGTCTACGGCTTCGAAGCAATCCATTTGTTTTGTTATACTTAGATAAACTTCGCCAAAGTCTTCTTTACAAGCGTAGAGTGGCTAAGGACTTGCCAAAGTAGCTCGTTAGCGGAGGCAATCATGGCCACACAGGTTGTAAACGCTGTCCAGAAGCTTATTCCGGTAGATAAGACCTTTTGCGATCTTCCCCCAGCCATCGCCGATGCCGTTGAGCAAGCGGCACTTACGACCAGTTATCCCACGGGAGCGGTTTTGTTCGCGGAAGCGCAGGCCCCGCGCGGCGTGTTCATCGTGCGTAGAGGACGGGTAAAGCTCTCCATCTGTGGCAGCGACGGACGCACGCTGATTCTGCGCATTGTCAACGCCGGTTGCCCCTTGGGAGTCGCGGCGGTAGTTTCCGGACGCCAGTATGAAGCGACGGCCGAGACCCAGGAACCCTCCGAGA
The DNA here is from genome assembly GCA_003162255.1 of Acidobacteriaceae bacterium. GTDB lineage: Bacteria > Acidobacteriota > Terriglobia > Terriglobales > Acidobacteriaceae > Acidiflorens. The sequence goes on from PMMJ01000413.1 coordinate 5,385, forward strand.
TCAGCTTTCTGCGACAAAACGATTTGGTGCGACTCATGCGCCTGCACGGCGAGTTTGCCCTGTGGGTGACCCAGCACATCAGCCAGGATTATGCCTCCACTTGCCGCGAAATCCGCGACCTGATCCTCTCCGACTCCGCCAGCGAAAAACTTGCTCGCCTGCTCGTGGGATGGCTCGACCAGAACACCACCTCCAAGAATCCCAGCCAGGTGAAGCTGGCTTTGACGCACGAAGAGATCGGGCAGATGATCGGCTCTTCGCGAGAAACCGTCAGCCGCCTGCTCGCGGGCTTCAAGAAGCAGCACCTCATCCAGCAGACCGGTTCGACGTTAGTGATCCCCGACCGCCTTGCCTTGGAATCCCTCATCACCGCGTAGAAGAAAGCATTCGACACGGGCCGGTCACCTCCGCCGGCCCCGTTCCTCCTAAGAATCTGCTTCTTGTTCACGACGGACTTCGGCCCGAATGCCCGTGGTTCGTTGTTCATGGGTCACAGACTCGCCTGAAAAGCCCGTGCTATATTTCGCTTGCAGGCCGGGCTATTGGCCGTGGCTGCGGGACATGCTGGTTCAGGAGTGGCGCATGTCGAGAGTGCGGAGCCGAGCTCGGAGTTTATTTTTTGTCGCGCTGCTGTGTGTACTCTGGGCGAACATCGCTCCGGCGCAGCAGACTCTCCCTCCCGAAAAAGTTCCATCCAATTTTTCTGCGGACGCTCAGTTCGCCGCCCGGGTCCGTTCCCTGCTGCTTCCCTACACTGCGCCAGCCACCGGCCAATATGCGGTCGGCCAGCAAGTCATGGAGACGCTGCTGCGGCAACTCCCCGCGGACCGCAAGCACTTCTCGTGGGACCTGCGCATCGCGAAGGACGCGGGAAATATATACTCCGCTCCCGACGGGACCATTTTCGTCGACGGAGATCTCGCGCGAGCGCTCGGACCGAGGCCCGGTCTTTGGGCGGCAGCGCTCTCCCATGAAATCTCCCACATCGTGCGCCGCGACTGGGCGCGGCGATATTTGTTCCAGAAGTCGCTAGAGGAAGCCGGAGCCTCACAAATCATGCTCGGCGACGCGAGCGCGTCCTCCGGCTCCTGGGTGGACGCACACAGCGCATCGAGCCAGCTTGCCAGTTTCTGCCAGACCATGGAACTGGAAGCGGACGCCGAGGGTCTGATGTTGATGACGCGCGCCGGATTCGATCCCGACTTCGTGCCTGCGCTGCATCACTTGCTCGAAGCTCAGCCTCGGCAATCGGACGAAAAGTTTTTCGATCCCTCGCACCCCACCTGGGACGATCGCGATCGAAGACTGCAGAAGCTCTATGCCGCGGCAGGCAAGGAATATGATCGCCTGTGGCCGGAGCGCTATGCCTCGCCCGGAGGCAACTCGCCCATCGTGGTGTACGCCGGTTCGCCCAGCGCCAAACGCGGCGTCACTGGGGAACTGGAAGTACTGATTCCGCTGCACTGCCAGAATCTCATCGGAGCGGTGGAGGTAGTGCTGCGTTTCACCGCGCCGGAATCTGAGTTCCCCAGCGAACTGCGCCAATTCACCGGCTGCACCTCGGAGCGGACGTTGGTCACATTCGTTGTGCCGAGCCTTGTTCCGACCGTTGTGCCGAATTCTCAGGTCCGCCGCGGCGGCTCCCGCGTGCAGGCTGAGGTCTCGGTGCTGGACGACACGGGCGCGATCCTGACTCATGCCCTCGCTCCCATACCGGTCCGCTGACAGCGGTGCCATGATTGTACGTACAATGTTCCGCGCTTAAGCGTGGGCAGAGAAGAAAACAGGGTGCGCCACTTCTCGCGCTTTTCGAGAAGTGGCCTACCGAACCGCCGACCCAGTTCCACTTCGCTTACGCGGCCGGAGGCCGGATGCTCATCGTAAACACATCCCACTCGTCGTCTCGCACCGGACCCGCCTCGCCCAGGCTTGTGTCGCCTCTTTGGGTGTAGAATGTTGGCCGCATAAGTGAGGGAGGCTAGTATGTGTTCTTCCTTCGTTCGCCGCTGTAGGCTTTTCCCTTCGATTGCTTTCATCGCAGCCCTGACCCTGTTGTTATCTGGCTGGACCTGCAGTGCATGGTTTGAAAGCTGTGAAGGCGTAGGCCAAGACCAAGCCCAAGTCGCCGCACTCTCACCCAGCAGCATTCCAGACGATGCAAATTCAGTTCCCCTGATAGTGGAGGGAAGCGGTTTTACTCCCCACTCGCAGATTATGTGGAACGGAAGCACATTGGAGACCACGTTCCTGGATTCGCGGCATCTTCGGACCACGATTACTCAGGAGACCTTTGGCTCCTTCGGCGGCTCGGCAGGCAGCAGGGTGCAGATTTCGGTGGCGTCTCAAGGTTGGGGATGCCGCAGCGACGGGAAATCTTCCGCGCTGGAACTGGCCATCGATTGATTGGCCCATTGTCGCCGACAGGCGGTCAGATGTGTGTTCGTGCACACTGGGCGTTTGTGATGAAAGAAGGTCAAAGGCCCCGCCCTTCGCTTCGCGATACGACGGGCCACACCGCTCCACACGGGCTACGTGGAGAATGCCTTGACGCATCACTGGGAGTGTCGGGCATGTAGGGGTCCCTTCGGCTTCGCTCAGGGCAGGCTCTTCGACTCCGTAGCTGTTTCGCTTCGCGAAGCGGCTACTCCGCCCAGGATGACACTATAGCTGCTGACTGGTGGAATGTTGGCGGTTGCTAGTTCTTCGCGGGTGGGCCTTCGCCTGGCTTGTCGGAAGACTGAGCGTCGTCGCTTCCCTGCTCATGTTCGTCATGGGAAGACTCAGCGTAATCGGAAGGCTCGGTCGGCAGCTCGACCAGGTGGGCTCGTTCCAGGGCGCGCAAATATTCCGGGCGAGTATGGCGCAAATGATCGGCGGAAGCTTTGCCGTCGATGAAGGCTGTGTCCATCGGATAGACGAGCGGGTCGAAGATCACCATGTAGAAGTGCCAAATCAAAATCGAGAAGGTCGCGAGCAGCGCCTCGTAGAAATGTACGGCGGTGGCCGCGTCCGAAATCCATTTGGGAAAATGGCGCAGGGTGAAATTGTTGAACCACAACAGGCAACCGGTGACCGTCATTACCACGGTTCCCCACATGAACGCCCAGTATTCCATCTTCTCGGCGTAGTTGAATTTCTTGAACCGCGGCTCGATCTTAGTAAGTCCCAAATTGTGAGTGATAACTTGCACTAAGTCGGTCGCGTCTTTCACTTCGGGCAACATCGCTTTCAGGAACACGCTGCGGTCTCGCCGAACGGCGGCGAGATGAATCACGTGGTAAATGGTGGAAGCGACGAGCACAACCGCCGCGGTGCGATGGACCATGCCGCGAAATGCGAAGTGTCCTTCGAGGAGCAATAGTGGATGCGCAAACCATGCGTCGGGATACTTCAGCGCGAAGCCCGTCAACACCAGCGTCGGGAAGCTGAAGATCACGCCCCAGTGGGCAATGCGGAAGTTCAGGTTCATCCTGGACACTCGCTCGCCGGTTTCATGTCGCGGCTGGCGGCGGATGAGTTTCGCGAGGAAGTCCAGCAGGTTGTGCAGGAGCATGAAACCCAGGGTTAGCGGGATCAGGCTCAAGTACATCCAACGGATCCACTTGACGACCGGATGCGCGGAACCGGTTGTCGTCTGCACGTGCACGGGTCCGATGACGAAATGCTCGCCCGCACCGGCATGACAATTTCCGCAGGTTTTGGGAAGGTTTGCAGCATTCACGGTGGAGCGCGGGTCGGTCGACGGAAAGATATTGTGCACGCCATGGCAGGACGCACAGTTGGCAACGCTCTGCGATCCTTCTCGCGCCGCCAGACCGTGATAGCTGTCGGCGTAGGAAGGGATACGGTCGGCGGGCAGATTGTAGCGCAACTCCAGGCGCTCGTCGTTGTGACAGCGGCCGCAAGTAGCCATGGAGACGCGATTGGCGTTGACCAGCGATCCCTGCTCTTTCGGGCCCAGGATCAAGTGCTCGCCGTGGCAATCACTGCAGACGGGAGCAGCGGACACGCGGGCCTTCATGGCTTGTCCGTGCACGCTTTCGAGGTAAGTCTTGCTGATTTCGGAGTGGCATTGGCCGCAGGTTGCCGGAATATTCCAGTGGTTGACCTTGGAATGCGCATCTTGCGAGGGCAGGATGCCGTGGCTGCCGTGACAATCCGAGCAACCCGCGGCGGCTTCGTTTCCAGCGGCCACGGCTCGTCCATGCACGCTTTGCCGATAGAGTTCGACGGGATGCGCGAATGGGATCTTGTGCCGCGAGAGAAACTGCGGGTTGCTGTGGCAGGCGGCGCAGGTGTCGGGCAGATTCTTTTTGGCCACGCGCGCGACCGCCTCGCTTGCAGTCTGAATCTGATGCACTGGCCCGTGGCAAGACATGCAGTTCGGTGCGTCCGGATCACCCTTCGCGGCGGCTTGCCCGTGTATGCTCTGGCGGAATTCCTTCACTTCGTCGGCATGGCATTGCGCGCACTTTGCTGGAGCAGTCTGGGCCGCAGCCGTCACCTCATGAGGATTGCCGTGGCAGGATTGGCAAGCCTCCTCGCCTAACGCGCTATGAACGCTGCCGGACACGTGGGAAGCCTCGTCGGCGTGGCACGTCGAGCATTCGACCTTCGGCACTTTGCTGGGATGGGGGAAATCCTTGAGGGTGGTGTGGCAGTCGGTGCAGCCGAGAGAGCCGTGGACGCTGGCCGCATGTTTGACGGGATCGATCGAGATACTTTTGCCACTGTCGGACTTCATCCCGGCCTGGCCGTGGCAGGCGAGGCAGGTTTCGTCCTGCTTGAGCGGATGAGGCGCTTGTGCTCGGACGGGAACGGGCAGCAACGCGCAGATGGAAAGAAGACAGACGGCGAGAAGCAAGACCAGATAGACGACACCGCATCGTCTGGCGGTATCTGCGGCGCGTAATGTCTGGTTCGGCAAGCTCGATCTTCCGCTGGTCATTCTTAGTCTTACTTACTTCACTCTTACTGAATGTCTACTTCATTCCCAGGTCGGTTAGGATCTTGGGATTCTCCTCACCCGATGCCAGGATCTGATGGCACGTGGAACAGTCGTTGGGGATGGTTTGGCCATCGGCGCTGGTGTGGCTGCCATCGTGGCAGCGGAAGCAGCCGGGCGAATCATTGTGCCCAATGTTATTCGGGTGAGTGCCCCAGGTTACACGCATGTCGGGGAAGACGTTACGCAGGTAGATCCTTGCCACCTCCGCGCCCGCTTGCTCCACTGCTGCGCGCCGCGCCTGATAGATGGCCGGGTAATTGGTCTGATAGAACTTGTTGATTTCGGCAATGATGCTCTGCTGGGCCACGTCGCGGGTCGGATAATTCACCTTGAGAACCTCGACGGCCTTCTTCCGGATGTAGGGGAGATCGGTGCTGATCTGGCCGCCCGACATTTGCTTGTCCACGGCGTTTTCGGGCAGATCGAAGGCATGGGTGGGCCGGTTATGACAATCCACGCAATCCATCACACGATGGTCTCCCTTGTCCAATTGTTGCTGGGTGGGCTTGGCATCGGTGGAAATGAATTCAGTGGTCTTGCCGCTATCGTCGGTGTAGTAAACGGCGGGAATCGTCATGCGCTCGGCATCGGTCGAGATGTAGCGGATGCGCGCGTTGTCGGAGAGGTGGTGGCCGTGGATGCCGACCGAACCCTGCCAGGTGCGTCCGCCTACTTTGAGCAGTAACACGTCGGTCTGGGGCGTGTTTTTTTCGTCGTCCTTGTAGCTGGTATTGACCAGGAACTTGTCGCCGGTAAAGCGCTGCGGCCAGTGACACTGCTCACAGGTTTCGCGCGCCGGACGAAGATATTTTACCGGGGATGGAATGGGGCGCGAATACGTGTGGAAGGTAACGGCGACAACCTGGCGCAGTCCGGAAAGCTTCGAGCGCACAAACCAGCCGGCTCCGGGCCCGATGTGGCACTCGACACAAGCCACGCGCGAGTGCGGAGAATTCTGGTAGGCCGTGTACTCGGGATCCATCACGCGATGACAAGTCGTCCCGCAGAAACTCACCGAATCCATGTACTCCACGCCGCGGTATGACGCGGTGCCGATAATGAGGAGATTGAGCACAGTGGCCGCGGCTACGTACTCCAGGGTACGACGCACGACGGGCAGGCCCAGATCGACGGCGGGGAAGATCCCCGGCAGTTTGCCGCTGACGCGCAGGCTTCGCCGACGGAGCCAGATGCCAAGTGGAATCAGCAGCAGGCCGAGCACAAAAATACCGGGGAGGATCAGGAAGACCAGAAGTCCAAGATAAGGATGCGGCGGGCCCGGCAGGACGATGTCGTAGAACCAGAAGGCGATGGTGGTCAGCGCCGTGCTTGTCGTGATCACAGCGCCCGTAAGCGTGATGGGATTCTGCCCCAGAAAATAGATGGGCTGCGACCACTCCCGGATGCGTTCTCGCAGATTCATTTGAAACCGCTACTCCTCATTTACTTCTATGCGCCGCTGCTGGATACACTCGTAACGTGCCGGCGGATCATCCGCCGCGCTGGACAATCTTTTAAGGAAGGTCTGATTATGCGTTCGATGGCGAGTTGGCTGCTTTGGGATGTCGGCCCTCAGCGGCTAAAGCTGCGTATTTGGCAGGGTGTGGCACGGCTGAAGCCGTGCCCTTCCCAAGGCGATCCAAAGACGAACTCAATCAGAGATTCCCTAATTTGAAATGACGAATAAGCGGCCAGATTATTTTTTCAAAGTGCGAATGTGGTCCACCAGACCTTTAACCTCTTCCGGCTTCAGAGACTTGTACGCGGGCATCTTGCCCTTGCCGTTGGTGATGATTCCTGAGATATCCGCGTCCGACAGTTTTTGCACGTCGGCAGTTTGGAGATTGTGGCCGGCCAGTTTACTTCCGTCCGGGCCATGACACATGGCACATTTTGCTTTGTAGAGTGCGGCTCCGTCTTGCGCACTCGCGGATAGGGAAAGCGTGAGAATGACGGCCAATGCGGCTACGAGGGTGAGCACCTGGATGCTGATTTTCTTCATCTGTAAGCTCCATTCAAGTTTTTGTTAACCCAACAATTGAAAGAGAATACATCTACAGGACTGCATCTACAATCCGCAATATTGAAGCTTCCGAGGGTAGTGGTTCTGTGATGCAGATCACAGGTGTTGTGACCGCAATGGTGATCGGCTGAATCCCGGTCAGTGGAGCTCGGGTGCGGCGGTTGCTCGCACGAGATTCCAGCAGGCGCGAGCGATCATCCAGTCTTCCTGCGCGCGAATGATTAGAACTCGGACGGTCGAATCCAGAGTGGAAATATCCCTATCTTTGTCCGCGTC
>PMMJ01000513.1 GCA_003162255.1 Acidobacteriaceae bacterium
GAACTTAATCAGAGTCTCCTTAGCCAGTATTTGTTTGGGAATGCGGCCGGCGAGGCGGGCGTGATGGCTACTCCGTACTACCGGTTTTGGCTTATGCCGACATGGCAATCTGCACAGCACGCCATGCTTCTCGAACTTGAGGGAACCGGGGGAGCAGGTTTATTACGCTGCTCCTGCGTTTTGGACGCAACAAGAGTTCAATGCGGCGTTTTTCCAACCGTCGGTCACGGCAAATTTGGTATTTGTCCCGCCTAGTTCAATAGGTCAGATTGATGATGAAAACTCGCATCGCGTCGTATTTAATGATGGTGAATCCTATTTCCTCTCAAAACCTAATCCCATCCAGGTCGTCCGTGGTCGGGAATTGCTAACGCGCCTTGGGGGTCCCCAGTTACGCACGAAGTTCTGGGAGAAACATTTCTGGGCGAGAGTATACTTGGCAGTAAGCTCGGGGACCATGACGGACGAGATGATCCGAGAATACATCGACGAGCAAGAAGGCGAGCAGATGGTCGACGACAGTCGATTTCCAATCGACAACCCCTAAAACCCCTCGGCTTATAGCCGATGGTTGTTTAGTTCGGCATCCATGTGTTCGTCGTCAGAACCTCTGAGCTCGACATGTCGGAAGCGGCTATCCGAGGTGCTCGTGGCCATCCGACCTATCTCGGCGCACTCTGTGCAAGGCCGGTTTGTGNNCTGCAAGCAGCTGGCTGCGCCTCGCTTCTACCCAGCCACGACCATAACTCGATGCCGGGTGAAGGGGCATACTCTCGTGGCACTTGGGGAAACGATGGAGGCCCGTGGGCGTGTCTGTGGCGCGCACTGGGGCAGAAGGTTAGGGGAGGAACAAAAACGGTGGAGGCTCACTTGGGCAGGAAGTTGCTGTATCTCTCGTCGGCTGACGTGCAGGCCATTGGGCTGACCATGGCGGAAATCATCGTGGCGCTGGAGGCCATGTTTCGCGAGAAAGGCGAGGGCCGGGTGGAGATCCCGCCCAAAATCGGCGTCCACACCATGCCCGACGCTTTCATCCATGCCATGCCCGCCTATATCCCCACTCAGAAAGCTGCGGGAATGAAGTGGGTTGGCGGATATCCCGGGAACAGCAAACGCGGGCTGCCGTACATCACCGGGCTGCTCATTTTGAATGATTCTGAGACCGGCATGCCACTTTCGGTCATGGATTGCACGTGGATCACCACCGAGCGGACCGCAGCTGCCACCGCGATTTCGGCAAAGTATCTGGCGCGTCCGGAATCAGAAACGGTTGGCATCCTCGGCTGCGGCGTGCAAGGCCGCAGCAACCTCCAAGCCCTGAAGACCTTGTTCCCACTGAAAGAGGTCCGCGGCTATGACGTGAACTCCGACAGGAGCGCCACATTTGCGAGGGAGATGAGTTCGCAAGCGGGAATCAAGGTGATTCCGGTCGATGATGCAAAGCAGGCGGTTGTTGGCAACGATATCGTGGTTACTGCGGGGCCCATTCTGCGCACGCCGCACGCCACGATTCAACGCGGCTGGCTTGCCGAGGGCGCATTTGCTTCGCTGGTGGATTTCGACTCTTACTGGCATCCTGACGCGCTGCGGGAAGGCGACAAGTTCTGCACGGACGACACGCGACAACTCGAACATTATCGCCAGATCGGCTACTTTCAGGACATCCCACCGGTTCACGCCGATCTCGGGGAACTCGTGACCGGACGCAAACCCGGCAGGCAAAGACCAGAGGAGCGCACCTTCGCGTGCAATCTTGGCCTGGCGCTGGAGGATATAGCGACAGCAGGGTTGATCTATGGCCGCGCGCTGGAGAGGAAAATCGGGACGTGGCTGCCGCTTTAGCAGGCTGCGAAACGCGCAGGGCGGGAACATTGCCACACCGGGGCTAAAGGCCTTCGTTGATGAGGAGCGGCTCGGGCGGCCCTTTAAGGGCCGCTCTTCCACGGCGATGCAGGCTTCGTCGAGTCTTTCCGCAGTCTACTGGGATGAGAGCCCCTCTTCCATGACGAGGCATGGCTTCCTCGAGTTTCTCCGCAGCCTGCTGGGGCATGACAAGCAATAGGCGCGCCTAAACAGCAAGAACGCCGTATTGGTCATCGGGGTTGGCCCGATTGGAATCATGGCGGCGGCTGTGGTCCGTCATGCGGGCGCGCGTCATGTCGTGATTACGGATCTGAACTCCTATCGCTTGGCGCTTGCCGAGAAGGTGGGAGTCAGCATGGCTATGGACCCACGAAACATGCCCCTCAAAGAGGCGCAAAAGCGCCTCGGCATGCAGGAGGGGTTCGATGTAGGTCTGGAGATGTCAGCTAGAACAGTTCGTCGATCGGCCCGTGAATTTGCATCGCTGCCGAACCAATGAGGGCCACGCCCCTGATGAGTTTCTCTTTCATCGAGCCCAGATCGCAGTATTCTGGGAGCCCTTTTCTAGGCGGCGAAACGTCTAAAATTACTCATAGCGGCAAACTGCCTTTCTTATGTTCGGAGGCAGAAAGCCGGAGTCCTTCTAACTATCAAAAGGTGGTACCGAAGTCCGGAGTATTACGTACGTAATCGTAACAAAGCGTAAGCTCGCCCGTCGAGAGAGTGTCCATTTGACGAACGTGGAACTCTTCAGCCACGACACGACAGATTATGTTGTGCACTGTCTGTACTTGCTGTTCAGGTACAGCGAGGTGCTGCGGATTCTGGATGGCGACTTGGGCCAGACTGAGAGGGCTCAGGAATACCATCCCGCTGACTGCGGACCATGCCGTGTTACGTGAAAGCTTTCTGGATGATTAGGCCGTTTTCGTCGCCGCCGATCAGGCCGAGCCAGCCGGTGTAGGCGCCAAGGCGTACGATCTGCGTGAAATTGTTGGCGGTGACGCCGCCGGCGTGAATTTCCATGCGGTCGGCGCTGATTGTTTCTTCGGGACCGAGCAGACGCGGAACGATGGCGAAAGGACCTACGGTGCAGCTTCCGATTCTGACGACGTCGACATTCTTAGCCATTAGTCTCCTCGGTTATTGGGCTGCCTGGTGCGTGCCACGAATGGGCCGGGTCATGAGATCGATGAACATCTTGTCGAATTTTTCGAGGTTCAACTCGAGGGGCACGTGCACGAACTGCTCCCCGAGGCCGGGCTGGGTACCGGGCGTCCAGACGAGCGTATTGCCGTAGCCGGGGCCGTGCGAGTAGTCGATGTCCATGTACAGCTGCGTTTCTTTGGTGATGATGCTCGGGTCGAGCCACGCGGCGGCGGCGAGCTCGTCCCAGCGGAACTCTTCGTCGGCGTATTTTGCCAGATATTGAGCGGCGGGGTTCGGCGATTTCGCGATTTCGGAGATCATGGCTTTCTTGAGCCAGGTTTTCACCGAGATGTCGACCGTGGTGTCCGTAATCTTGTGCCAGGGCGCGGTGTAGACAATATGAACGGCTTCGGGGTCCCACCAGAAATTGAATTCGCGGCGATTTTCGGGAGCCCAGTCATCCGGAACGACGGGCGCGATGCTGCCGCCCATGACGACGAGTTCCTGGGCGAGATCGGGTACCTGCGGGTCAATGCTGATGGCTTGCGCGATGTTGGTGAGCGGGCCTCCGGCGTAGATCGTCACTTCATGCGGATGCTTGTGGACCATACGGATGATGAAATGGGCGGCATCTTCTTCGGAGGGCTTTGTAGTGGGATTCCCTTCTACAAGCTTGGGGACTTCGTAGGGGCCGTGATAAACGCCGCGGATGCCATCCCCGATAGGCTTTCGATTCCAGGCGCCTTTGTATGAGACCTTGCCGTAGATCGCCTCCCAACGAGTGATGGTTTCTTCGCGGTTGATAAGCGGGAAGACGGCACCGGGGACGACGGGAATGTCTGTGCGGCCGACGATTTCCAGCATGCGTAGCGTGTGCGCGACTTCTTCGTCACGCCACATATCGCCGCTGACGACGGTGATGCCGAGCGTCTCGACTTCTGGCGATTGCAGGAAGACAAGGATCGATTGCTGGTCCGTGGTCGCGGGGCCCCGCGCGTCCTGGTCGATGATGACTTTCCGCTTCGATTGCGCAGTCAGCGGGGAAGCAACGGCCATGACGCAAAAAAGTCCAGCGAGAAAGACGTTCCGGAGATTGGTCCTCATGGTGGGGTTCTCCTGGGAAGCTTGTTTTTGGCCCTCAGTACATGATGGTGCGCGTCACCGGATCGAGATGGAACCGGCACCCCATCCGGCCCTGGAATCCTCTGCATTCAACAAAATTTTGACTATTACGGAACCTACGGTCTGGCCTCTGGATTCAGCTTGCCACGTAATCTGCTGCCAGTTGCCTCCGTTTCCCGTGGGAGCGGTGAGAACGAACCACACAGGATAGACATCCTGCGGCCGCACCGAATACTGCGTAGCAGCGGCCTTCTCGGTCCAGCCGGATGGAAGGTCAACGCTCAAGTTAATTGACTGAGGTTGATCCGTGTCGTTATGGAGCAAAAAAGGCAGCTCCAATGTGCCACCCGGGTCGACTCCTATCTCCGGCACTTTCATCAAATCGGCAAGGTGTCCAATGCCGTGAGCAGGCCAGAATTTCCGGTAAAAGGCCCAAGGGTCCCCCAGTTCGATGGAGATCCCCTCGCGGACTTGCGGACGATAGCCGCAAACGGGCGCAAATGGGATGGGCCCCCGAACGGCGCCCTCAAAAATATCCCCGGTGACGGTGCCACCCACCAGCGATTTGCCAAGAATAAATCGATCAGGAAGCTGAAAGTACTTGAAATTTCCGGTTGCAAGAGCGACCTTCGCCGCCTGCCCTGTCTCGCCCTGCGTCAGATAGTAGGACTCTTCCAGGGCCGCAGCCCGGTAGTAGGGCATATGAAGGGACGGAGAAACATCCATCGCGGAATAGACTGGACCTTGTTCCTTCATAAACGCCATCTGCGACGCATCAGAGAAGAAATAAAGCTTTTCGGGCTGCCACGGGCGCAGTCCCTCGGTAAGGTTACCGATCCCCTTGCGGTCGCGTGGAAAGGAAACCTGTTCCGGAAATGCGGTCGGATCCCCCGCCAGGTCAAAGGCTTCCGTGGCGATCACAGCGGAAGCCTGATGATCGCCATGATTTTCTCCTACCACAAAATGAGGCAACCATGTGAGGATGACTTCCGGGCGAGTGAGCCGGACAATGCGCACTGCCTCCTCAAGCGCCGCACCGTGGCCCCAGGTTTCGAGCGAGCGCAGAACATTGTCGCCGGGCGTGTCGGTGGTGCCGCTCATAAACCAGACGTTGAAGACGCCGATCGAAGCCAGCGCCCGGCGCGCCTCAATTTCCCGGACTTCCCCGATCGCAGCGGCCTGTTCGTAACCCACTTCATTGCCGCCTGCTTGGCTGCGCGTTCCATCGAGGACGGCCACCCGTTTGTGCTGATCGGAGATGGCCCTGATCAGATAACCGGCCGGTTCATCGTCGGAATGGGCGACGATGACAAGAATGTCCGCCTTGTAGCGGTCGTCTGGAAGCGGGCTGGCGGTGGTGGTCTGAGGAGCAAGTTGTCCGATCATTGCAGTGGGCCATACGCCCATCAAGAGGAGAAGCAAACATCCGAGCGGGTTCGGTCGGACAGGAAATGCGGTGCGCTGCTGCATGATAAGACTCCCTTTTTAGCACAGACCGTGATTGCAACTGCGATTCGCATTATGCAGGAGAATGAAAATCTCAGTTTTTTGGAGGAACGTGTTCAATCTAAGCCACGATAATTCACTGTCCAAGGACTTCCTTATACGCTTCGCCCAGAGTCCGCCACGCGTTGATGGGCTCGGGTGCGGACAAGATCGTTCCGAAGCCAGCGCGATAGGTCCATGAAAAGATCGACTCGACGCCGCTATCGGCATAGGTGCGGGCGATCTGCCGTATAAAATCGATATCGACGGGAGACCCTAAATAACTCATAATCCATCGTTGTGGAATTTTCTTGTACTTGCGCGCCAGGGCTACTGTCTTCTCGGCGAGGCGCTGATGAGTAGCTAAGGGGACGTCGTAACTCGTAACAATAGAAGTCGAAAAGATGTCGTATTCCGGAAACGCGGCTACCTGTTCCCAATCATCGTAGCCTCGCTCGTACGAGAGATAATAATTATTCTCAGCGGGAAGACTGCACTGCGTGACTAGCCACTCTGGACGGATCGATTTCGCGAGCTGACTCGCGGACTGCAAGATCTGGCGGGCTTTCCGCCTGCGGAATCTCTTCACCTGATCCGTGAGCACTTTCGGCATCGTGTAGCCATATTCCTGCTCGAATAGTTTTTGACATACTGAGCAGCGGCACGTCCAATCTGCGGTGCTCTGATAGCCAACCGGGTAGATGGGCATTGCGAAATGAGGCTCGTCCCAGAATATCCCTTGGGCATCACAGGATCGCGCCAACTTCTCAACCAGTTCGAGAAAATACTCTTGAAATGCTGGCGTATTAAAGCAAGCTGCCGCCACAGGTTCACCGGTAAGAGCGGTAATTTGCCGATTCTGAATATTCTCCTGGAGAAAGAGGCTGGGAGGCTCTCCTCCGAAAAACTTACCGACCCCCCAAGTATCCAAGTAGACGTTAAGCCCCTGCTTTCGTGCCTCTTCGACAATTTTCGGTATATTCGGAAACCAGAAGAATATATCGAACTCACTGAGCGCCAGCAACACCGCGGTGCAGTGGTGAGCCCGCATTTCGGTAAAGTCTCGTGCTGCATGCTCTGGATAGCTGATTCCGTAATAGCTAACGCCCGTTTCTTTTACAGCCATGTCGTTTTCTCCTCACAGAAATTTGACTCGACTGTTGTATTTGGCGCGAAGTTCAGAATTGTACTGATCCCCTCCCGGAATATTCGCGGAGCGCCACACGCGAGGCACGACGCCCCGGCGGACGCATTCCTTGACGCACTCGATCTCAAGCCGGTGGGCAATATAGAAATCAACTGTGCTTGAAATCCCCGTGATTGGCTGATCGAATCCTTCAACCGAAATCACCGTATCGCCATAGGGAACATAGTCGTCGATGCAGATATCGGTGAGGTCGAACAGTGTCTTGCCACTGCGATGGCGAAGTGGAAAATCCTTAGGAACGTTGCCGTGCCAGGCCTTTGAAGAAATTCCGATTGTCCTAGCTTTCCGACGTTGGCACTCCAGGGCTGCGTCAATTGTTGGCGCGTTGAATCCGTAACTATGGAACAACAAGACCACGTCATCCTGGGAGACGCCGTAGTAGGACACAATGTGATTGCCGACATCATGCAAGCGCTCGTGACCGAGATACATGTAGGCAGGAGTAACAGGGTGAATGGAAAAATCAATCATAGGACAAAGGTTTGCTAAACCGCCTGCACGCCAAAACAGTTCGTGCATGACAAGGCAAGTGTGGCCGCCGCCCCCGAACAGATAAATCAGACGATCTTGTTCGCAGGCGTCTGCCATCCACTGAGCAGCGAGAAGCAAATTCTCCTGTTGCTCGTTCTCGAATTGACGGATCAGCCCAATGAGCGTCTCCAGTAAGCGAGTGTCGACCCTTTGGCTAATCAATAATGCCGATGACATGGTCACTCCTATTGAAAATCGTGCACCGTTTGATGATATGGCTAATGCTTTTGTAAAACGTTCGCTCGGATACTCGGTACGAAATCGAATCCCCGGCGGGTTTGACAACGGTCGTGTTTAAGGCCGACGAATAGCCGGAAAAGGATCGTGACGGCTGTCGGCGTTTTGTCGCGCTGCGCTCCTAATATTGAGAAACTCCCTCCATCATGCTAACCATTCCGCTGGGACTGGTCGCGATTTGTTATCTGGATGCTGGCTTTCGTGCCACTATTTCTATGCGGAGCAGCCGGATCTGAACTGGCGCAACCCGGCGGTTAAAGACACCATGTTTGATCTGACGCGCTGGTGGTACAAACGCGGTGTGGCAGGGTTCCGGCTGGATGCGGTGGATACGCTGTTTGAGGATCCGGAACTCCGCGATA
Source organism: Acidobacteriaceae bacterium (assembly GCA_003162255.1). Lineage (GTDB taxonomy): Bacteria > Acidobacteriota > Terriglobia > Terriglobales > Acidobacteriaceae > Acidiflorens. The sequence continues at coordinate 7,957 of PMMJ01000513.1, forward strand.
ACCCGATCCTGCGTCCTGGCAAGAACCATTTCGGGGATCCGATCGAGGAGGACAAATACAACACGGAGTTGCCCGAGGTGCATGACGTGTTGCGTGGATTACGCAAGGTTGCGGATGAAAGCAATGCCGTGCTGATCGGCGAGACATGGACGGCTGACGTTGCCGGACTCAAACGGTACTACGGCGAAGGCAACAACGAATTGCAGTTGCCCATGGATTTTCTTTTCACCACGGTCAACAAGCTCTCACCGGCGGAGTTTCGTAAGCAGATCGCATNNCGCGGAATTCCGCAAGCAGATTGCTGCGGTGGACGCGGCTTCCGGCTGGCCCACGTTTGTGATCAGCAACCATGACATTGCGCGCTCCTACGACCGTTACGGTGATGGCGAGCGCAATGACCAGATTGCAAAGTTGATGGCAGCGCTATATCTAACGCTGCGCGGAACTCCGATCATGTATTACGGGGAAGAGATTGGAATGAAAACCACACCGCCGACGCGGAAGGAGGATGTGAAGGATCCGATCGGGCGCACGGGATGGCCGGAAGAGAAGGGTCGGGACGGTGAGCGTACTCCGATGCAATGGGACAGCAGCGACAACGCAGGCTTCTCCAAAGGGACGCCGTGGCTTCCAGTGCCTCCGACGTACAAGACACACAACGTGGCGGATGAGTCGAAGGATTCGAATTCGGTACTGGAGTTCTACAAGACGGTGCTCAAGCTGAGGCACAAGAACCGGGCGCTGTTGGACGGAAACTACACAACACTGAATGAGAGTGATGCGAACGTGTTCTCCTACCTGCGCGTGTATAAGGACCGCGGCGTGGTAGTGACGCTGAATATGTCGGACACGCCGCAGAACGTGAAGCTCGAGTTGAAGGGCAAGGGCGTCGCCTCGGCCAAGAGCCTGCTGGCGACTGGGAAATCAGGGGCCAAAGGAGACGAAGTTTCGCTCGAGCCCTACGGGGTGTTCATCGGCGAGCTTAGGAAGTAACGCCACGTTGCGAACTGGCATGCTTAGAGTCCAGCGGGCGGTCGCCAACGATTGTGGGCGATTGACGGGCAACCGTGCGCCACGAGCGCGAAAGGCCGAGTAGTGCGTAACTGCTTAACTGATGAGGGTAGGCCCCTCGGAACCGGTCTACAGGGACAGGCCGGTGACTCCCCGACTGCACTGTTGCCGAATCCAGTTCCAACTCCATCCGCGCCGATGACCGGCCATGCCGGGACGTTTGTACCGTTCACCACATCCAACGGTTTCGTTAGATCCTGGCGATCAATACAGTTCCCGTTGAATTAGTTGTTCAGCCGACTCTTCAGTGAGCCCCCGTTCGCCAACTGACCGCTGGAGCATCCGGAACAAGCTGCACGCGATCGGACGTAATACCGAAAACGTTTAAGGAACTGCTACCAGTGACCGTCAAGTACTGGCAGCCATCACTTTAACGATTTGGAAGAAAGGAGTGGGTTTCGACGCCAAACAATTGCATCAACAAGCACCTTGCTGCCAAGCTCACAAGCTGCCGAAAACTCACCTTGAAAGTGTTACAGAAAAAGGGGGACCGGTCACACCTAACCTAGAATCAGCCATCCCCCTCCGGGGCCTTC
>PMMJ01000336.1:0-173 GCA_003162255.1 Acidobacteriaceae bacterium
GTGCCATGCGACGGATCGGCCACTACCGGCAGGTGCGAAAGCTCTTTGGCGAGCGCCACGGCAGAAAGGTCGAACGTGTTGCGGGTGCCGGTTTCGAAAGTCTTGATTCCGCGCTCGCAAAGGACGACCTGGTCGTTTCCTCCGGACAGCAGGTATTCCGCCGCCAGCAGCCA
>PMMJ01000336.1:224-3515 GCA_003162255.1 Acidobacteriaceae bacterium
TTGTAGGCTCCGCCGCGCAGCATGGTAGCGCCTGCGCGCTTCACCCCTTCGGCAGTCTCTAGCATTTGTTCGCGCGACTCCACCGAGCAGGGACCGGCGATCACGACCACTTCCGGGCCGCCAATCATTACACTGCCGGCCTTTCCCCCACCAACGCTGACCACCGACCCCTGCGGCCGGGTTTGGCGACTGACGAGCTTAAAAGGCTGAGCGATGGCGACCACGTTGTCCACGCCCGGCGCGACCGAAAGCGCCTCGATTTCNNGCTTCGCGGATGCGTTGAATGATGTGGTCGATTTGCTCTTCGGTGGCGCTGTCGGACATGTTCACAATCATGGCGATGATCCTTTCTATTTTGCCGCCAAAAACAAAAGCCGCGATTCTATCGCGGCTTTGGCGGAATCTTTAGAGCTGCCTCTATTACCCGGGTGACTGGCTCCGATCCTGCACCTCCGCCGCGAATGAAAACCAATAGCGGCTAAACTGACGAAAGATGCTAAATCGAGTCATAAAGATTTTAAAGCGCGCTCGAAATGCCGATGCTTCCCAAAAAACGAAACAACGAGAAACCCAGACTACTGCGTCCCGAGTGAACTGGCAACACTGGAGAACGCGTTGTTGGCGTTGCCGCCGATCAGACGCACCGTGCCGATCACCAGTACCAGGATGACGGCAAGCATGACGGCATATTCCGCGATATCTTGTCCTTGTTCATCCTTGCAAACATTGTGGAAAAACTTACCCATAGAACCTCCAACCGCAGGAATAGACTTTCCAGGCAAAACTTGTGTAGCTAATAATGCCCACTTGGATGGCGATTGTCAATCGCCGCGGCGCTGGTTTTTTCACGGCCTGTACTCACACCGGAACCCGGAAACCCAACCCGCGCGCGAGGTTCACAACCTTGTCGCAAGTCAATGAATGATTGATCTTGGCAAACACCATCTACTGTTCTGCCGCGAGAAGCTGCCGATGCCGTCGGCGCCTCTGCATCGCCGATAAGTTGGCGGGCGGAATGGGCGGCGTAATCGAGCACGGGTCCAGGCAGCACTCCCAGGTAAAGCGTAAGCAGCACGCAAACTGTAATAGCGAGCCCCGCCGAGGCGGGCACCGGAGTAACAATAACTTCGCTTTGTGGCTCGCGCATGTACATCATGACGATAATACGCAGATAATAATAAGCGCCCACGGCACTATTCAGCACCAGGATGATCGCCAAGACCACAAGATTCGATTTCAGCGCCGCACTCAACACATAGAACTTCGCAAAGAAGCCGCCCGTGATCGGGATCCCGATCAGTGACATCAGGAAGAATGTGAAAGTCGCGGCCAGCGCAGGGGATTTCCTGCCGAGGCCCGCGTAGTCTTCAAGTGTGACGTACTTTTCGCCCGCGCCCGCAAAGTGGCTGACGACGGCAAATGCGCCCACGTTCATCGCCGCATAAGCCGCGGTGTAGAACATCGCCGCGGACGCGCCCAGCTCCGGCAGCGCCGCAAAAGCAACCAGCACATATCCGGCGTGTGCGATCGAAGAGTATGCGAGCAGGCGCTTGACGTTGTTCTGCACCAGGGCGCAAACATTTCCCAGCGTCATGGTCAGCGCCGCCGAGAGCCAGATCAGCCAGAAGTATCCGGGTGCACGCGCCTCGAGCAAAACCCGCAGCAAGATCGCGAATGCGGCCGCCTTGGGGCCGGTCGACATCAGTCCGACGACCGGAGCCGGAGCCCCTTCGTAAACATCGGGAGTCCACACATGGAAGGGAACAGCTGCGACCTTGAAGCCGAGGCCCACAAACATGAGCGCGGTCGCAACGTACGCCAGAAGCGGTACGGGTGCATTGCTGGAACGCAGCGCCTGGTTGATCGCATCGATATTGGTGGAACCCGTCGCGCCAAACATGAGCGCGACACCGTAGAGGAAGAATGCCGTGGCAAACGATCCCAATAAAAAATATTTCAGCGACGATTCACTGCTGGAAGCTTCGCGCCGCCGGAAGCCTGCCAGTACGTAAGTCGAGATCGACGATATTTCCAGCGCAATAAAAATAAGCACGAGTTCGATCGCGGACGACATCAAACACATGCCCACCGTGCCAAACAGGATGAGCCCGTAATACTCCCCAGCGCGTATGCGCTGCACCCGCAAGTATTCGAAAGAACTGAGGATCACCACCGCCGCAATCGCAATCACGAGGAAGTGAAAGAAGACGCTGAAGTTTTCCACCCGCACCATGTTCGAGAATGCAGTGCCGGGATAATGCGCCATCCAGATCGTCGAAGCCAGCGCGGCCAGAGTCCCGATCAGTGCAATCGTTCCCAGCGACCGGTGGCTGTTTTCTTCGTCGAGCAGCGGGTCGACGACCATCACCAACATGCCGAAGATCGAGAGCACCAGCTCCGGGAGGATGCGCATGTAGTCGGCGAGTTGCGGCGGCTGGAAAGCCTGCGCCAGCAAACTCGGCCACCCGTGCAAGAACGCCGCCGTCATCATCATTGGCCCAATCATTGGCCCACCACCTTGCTGGCCAATTGCGCAACGGGAGCGAGAGCCGCCTGCACCGCCGGATCAATCGCGCCGAGCCACACCAGGGGCGCAACGCCCATCACCAGCGCGGCGATCGCAATTGGCCAAAGTGCAGCCTTCTCCCGCAGGCTGAGGTCGGGCAGCGCATTATTGACTTCGTGTGTCACCTTGCCAAAAAAAACGCGCTGATACATCCACAGCAGGTAGCAGGCGCTCCAGATCACTCCGGTCGCGGCGAGGACTCCATAGATCGGGCGCGCCTGGAAGGCCCCGCTCAGCACCAGGAACTCGCCGATGAAACCGTTCAGTAGCGGCAGTCCGATGGAGGCCAGCACGGTCACCAAAAAGAAAGTGGCATACTTGGGCATGGGTGTCGCCAGTCCGCCAAACTCGGTGATCTCGTAGGTATGGCGGCGTTCGTAGAGAATGCCCGCCAGCATGAAGAGCCCGCCCGTGGCGACTCCGTGCGCCAGCATGATGAAGACGGCCCCGTTCAGGCCAGCCGCGGTGAAACTGAAGATTCCGAGCACGACGAATCCAAGGTGGCTGACCGAGGAGTAGGCGATCAGCTTCTTCATGTTCGGCTGCACCAGCGAGACCAGCGCCCCGTAGATGATTCCGATCAGCGCCAGCACCATGATCCAAGGGGCATTGCGATGCGCCTGATCGCGAAACAGGCCAACGTTGAAGCGCAGCAGGCCGTAGGCGCCCATCTTCAGCAGAACGCCCGCGAGCAGCACCGATCCGGCGGTGGGCGCTTCCACGTG
>PMMJ01000295.1 GCA_003162255.1 Acidobacteriaceae bacterium
ATCACCATGAACCGCGAGCGCGTTCTCTTTGACGCGAAAACTCGCGCGCTGGAACTGGCACGAGCGGGCTATGAGCCACCAGTGATGCGCACGGGCGTCCCCGCTCCCGGCGAGAACATCCTCGCCGCTCTCAAAGCGGGCGTCCATCTGATGCGGCAAGGCGAGTACATCAGCGATCACGAGCAGAAGCTGGCCANNCCAGTGGAGAGCCGGGCGTCCCCGCCCGACTGGACGGGCGAGACGCCCGTCCCTCCACCGCGCCTGCACCGATTTACTTTGAGAGCGCCCGATCCACCGAGAACGTCCCCGCTCCACGCAACAACAAAGCCGCAGCCATGGCGAGCGCCAACAGATGATACTCGATCCCCTCACCCTTCTGAGCGCCCATCCAATTCATGAAGAAGCCGTTCTGCAAATGAACCATGAAGATCGCCCCAACCATCAGGCCGGCAATCCCGAGAGAGGCGATGCGAGTCAGCAATCCGACAATCAGTCCCAGGCCGCCAAAGAATTCGGTGCAAATGATCAGGAATGCGACCGGAGCGGGCATCCCCATGTGCGTGAAGAATCCCATGGTGCCGTGAAAACCATAGCCTCCAAACCAGCCCAGCATTTTTTGCGCCCCATGCGCGAAGAACACCACTCCCAGAACCACGCGCAAGATCGTAAAGCTCACGTCGTTGCTCGTGCCCATCAGCCGCTTCAGCATTGCTTCCTCCTGCAGGATTTGTCTTAAATTACGATGGTTCCGCAATTGTCGTTATAACGACATTTTACTTCGATTCTCTTTCTTGCCGCCAGGATTCATTTTTCCGCAAGCGGGGCAACTCGCCGTCCACCACGGGGAAGACAAGCTGCCTCCCAGATGCGGGTATAATCTTGGAACTAGACTTCGTGAAGGATGGTACAAGCAAACATGTCCGCAAACAATGGTACAAACGGCTCGAACGGCAATGTTTTGGATGCGGTTCTGAAACCGCGGGCAGAGTGGCTGGCGAAGCGCAAGGCCGAGAATACAGACGGCAACTTCTCGCAGATGCACTACGCGCGCCGCGGTGTGATCACTGACGAGATGCAATACATCGCTCACCGCGAGAAGATCACGCCGGAATTGGTGCGCGATGAAGTCGCTCGCGGCCGCATGATCATCCCGGCGAACATCAACCATCCCGAACTCGAGCCCATGGCGATCGGCGTGGAGTCCTTGTGCAAGATCAACGCCAACATCGGCAACTCGGCCGTCACGTCGAACGTAGAAGAAGAGCTCAAGAAGCTCCACACCGCCGTCCACTACGGCGCTGACACGGTGATGGACCTCTCCACCGGCGGCGACATTCATACCATTCGCGAGGCGATCATCCGGCATTCGCCCGTCCCCATCGGCACGGTGCCGATTTATGAAGCGATCTCGCGGATCAAGCGCGTCGAAGATCTTACCGCTAGCGTGATGCTCGAGGTGATCGAAGAGCAGGCGCAGCAGGGCGTGGATTACATGACCATTCATGCCGGCGTGCTCATTCAGTATGTGCCCATGGTTTCGAAGCGCATCACGGGCATCGTGAGCCGAGGTGGCGCGATCCTTGCGCAATGGATGACTCATCACCACAAGCAGAACTTCCTCTACGAATGCTTCGAGGACATCTGCAAGATTTTCGCGAAGTACGACGTAAGCTTCTCGCTCGGAGACGGTCTGCGGCCCGGGTGCCTGGCGGACGCCAGCGATGAAGCGCAATTCGCCGAACTCAAAACTCTGGGCGAGCTAACTCGCATCGCCTGGAAACACGACGTGCAGGTCATGATCGAAGGCCCGGGCCACATTCCGATGCACCAGATCAAGGAGCAGGTGGAGAAAGAAAACGAGTGGTGCGACGAGGCTCCTTTCTACACGCTGGGGCCGCTGGTCACTGACATCGCTCCGGGCTATGACCACATCACGTCCGCCATTGGAGCGGCCATGATTGGATGGTATGGCGCGTCGATGCTCTGCTATGTCACGCCGAAAGAACATCTTGGCCTGCCTAACGAAAAAGATGTGAAAGACGGGATCATCGCCTACAAGATCGCCGCCCACGCCGCCGATGTAGCCCGTCAGCGTCCTGGAGCACGGGACCGCGACGACGCCCTGAGTTATGCCCGGTACAAGTTCGATTGGGAGAAACAGTTTGAGCTATCGCTCGATCCCGAGACCGCGCGCTCCATGCACGACGAAACCCTTCCGCAGGAACAATATAAGTCTGCGGCCTTCTGCTCCATGTGCGGGCCTAAGTTCTGCTCCATGAATTACTCCAGCAAAGTGGACGAATATAACAAGCAGGTGCATGGGCTGGAGAAGAAAGACTACTCGGGGCTGGTGGAGAAGCTGATCACGATCAAATAAGGCGGTCACCCTCCGGTTTTGCAAAATGGAGATATGTTTCACGCGAAACGTTGTACTGGTGATAGTGTACGTACATGTTAGTACATAACTGTACATACATTGACGGCATTATAGACTATGCAATAGATTCCTGCCCCGTGCGACCGATTCTAAGTTATTGATAATGTTACGCGGTTGGGTGTGGTTAAATCGCCACTCGCGGGTAGTTATTACACTGTAATTATTACGAGACCGTCATTTGGTGAGAGGCAGTAACGGGCCGCGAAATGAGCATAAAATGACGGGTTGTCTGCGAGAGCACAAAGGAGATTCCCGTCCCGATGTCACAGTATGCAGAACTGCTGGAGGAATTTGAGGTGTACGGCCGCTCCGCCGCTGGGGTGAAGTCTCTGATGCAGCACGTCTCCCAGCGCCTCCACGAAGAGATGACGCGCTACAACTGGGTCGGCTTTTATTTCATGGAAGTCCCCACTTTCGACACGCTGGTGCTGGGACCCTACGTTGGCAGCTTTATGCCCACTCTGCGCATTCCGCTGGACAGCGGGTTGTGCGGAGCGGCGGCCACTACCGGGGAGACCGTGGCGGTCAACAATGTTGCGGCCGATCCTCGGTATCTGGGGTCGGACCTGGTGAAATCCAATATTGTGGTGCCGATATTCGTGAAGAAGCGGGTGGTGGCAGAGTTGTGTATCGAGAGCTACTTTGCGGACACTTTCACGGCGCCAGAACAGAAGTTTATCGAGTCCTGCGCCGCCCTCGTCGGCCGGTATATGGAGAAAGAGGCGCTTGCCGGGGCGAGGAACGCGGGACCGCTGCAGTAGGGAGTTGCGGAAAAAAGTCTCCGTCCGATGCCCAGCCCCTAAAGGGGCGTCTAATTTCGAAGGACTTACGGTATCGCTAAAACGATACCCTGACACAAAACCGGAGTTTTTCAGCAAACTATAGAGCCGACTCTGGAGACAAGCTTCTTTTCGCAGCGGTGAACCGCTGCGCCACCCACAATCAGAGCCGTCTTCTTGAGATGCGGGACGATGGCCGGGCGAGGACGCCCGGGCGCTCCACCTACTGGTTGATGCGAGCTCGCTTAGCCTCGGAAGTCCGCCGCGCCGTTCCAGACCAACTGTACTGCGATCGCCAGGATCAGGAATCCGAAAATGCGGTTGATCGCGCCCATGGCGCTCGGGCCCAGGCGCTTGACGAATGGGCCTCCCAGACACAGGAATAGATAACAGGCCAGGCCCAGGGCTACGATTCCTATCACCATGCCGGCGTAGGAAAGAAAATGGTCGGCGTGGGCGGCGAGTCCCATGACGACGCCGATCGAACCGGGGCCGGAGAGCATCGGCATAGCCATGGGGGTTAGCGAAATATCCTGTTTGGTCAGGGCTTCACTGCTTTCTTCCATGGTCATGCGGCTGGTTCCGGTCACCATCCCCCACGCGGTATTGGCCACGATCAATCCGCCCGCGATTTTCAGTACGGGCAGGGAAATTCCGAAAAAGTTGAGGACGAAGCGGCCAAAGAGCATGAAGACGACCAGGATCGCAATTACATCGACGGCGATCTTCAGGGCGGTGCGGCGGCGCTCTTCGGGCTTGTAGTCGGCGGTAAGGGTGAAGAACATGGGAACACCGCCGAGCGGGTTGACGATGGGAAAAAGCGCGAGGAAGGTCGCCGTCGCTGCGGTGGGCAGGTCGTGCAGCAGATGCCCTATGGCCATGTGCGCGTTCATCGTAGCGAAGTCGAGTATACCTCGCTGGGCGCTCGTTGCAGGATCGCGTCTGGAACTGAGCATCGGGTGGGAGCGGCTAGAGCGAATCCAGAAGTTGCTGTAGCCACAGGCGGCTGCCGAGCTGCGCTCGGCTTGGACGGGGCAAAGCCCCGTCACCACACGAGCGGGATAGCAGCGCTGAAGCGATGTGGAAGTGGATCCCCAAACGGACTCATTCCCCGTACTTGTCTTTGAGCGTCCAGGTCATTTCATCGCGCAGCTGACGATAGTCGGAGTGCACGGTAGCGCGTAACGCGGCTTCGGTGGAACTTCCCTGTGAGAGGAGTTCCAGGATGCGCGCAATTTCGCTCATGCCGTAGGCGTCGCGGATGTACTCGGTGGCGGCAAGAGATTCGGCGTAGGCGATAGTGGCTTCTGGACTGGAGAAACTCATGAAGCTGCCCTCGAGCACATTGAAGGGAATCTCATTTCCGGCGGCGAACATTTGGGCCAGTGGATGCCCGTAGGCAGACGCCGACTTCCCTTCTTCGATCTGCGCGATGCCTTCGTTCAGCCAAGTGGGGCAGCGGTTGCTCGACATCTGCGAGACAAAAGAGTGCGTCAGTTCATGTTTGAGGACGCGGGCAAGCTCGGGCGTAACGCTTGCCACACCGCTGACCGGGATGCGCAGCTTGCCGTCATTGATGGCGCCCGTCCAGGAAGGCGCGCGGGTCACGTCGAAGAACGCCTGCTGTGTGTAGAGCGTTACGGCGATGTTGTTGTGCGGCGAGTAGCCGAGGTCGCGCACCAGGTCGTCATACTCGGAGTCGAGGGTGGCCAGCAGATCGCGGCGGAAGCTCTCGGAAGTATCTTTCCCTTCGAAGTGGAGATTGAAGTGGCTGCTTTCGCGTTGCGAAAAATCGGATTCGGCGGTCGATTCACGCTCGGCGCGAGCGAGATACTGGCGGACGGTCGGATCGGGACGAAGGGCCAGCGACTTCTTCCACGAGCGAACGGCATCGGGCGTATGATCGCTGGCGTATTGCACGAAGCCCAGCATGGCGATGGCGTCGGGTGAGTTGGGAGCGATGCTGGCGGCGTGTTCCGCGTAGGAGAGGGCTTCCGAGGCATGGCCGGTGCGCATCAGCGTGGCCGCGTAGTAGATCAGCAAGGTGGCATTGTCCGGCTGGAAGCGGAGCGCGGATTCGTAATAGCGCTTGGCCTGCGGGAAGTTGCCATGATCGGATTCGTGCTGGCCGGCGAGGAAATATGCGGTAGCAGCGAGTTCGGGATTGGCGGCTTCCGCCAGGCTCGCGAGGGCATCTCTATCCACCTTGCCGTCGCGGATTATTTTTCCGGCGACGTCGGCTTCGTGGTGGAACGAGGGTGCGGGCGGGGTGATGTCGGGAGCATTGATACTTCCGCCGGACGTTCCCGCACCGCCGTGAGTGGGAGCAACGCCGCCAGCGTCGACGCGCTCGACCGATGATTTCGGGATGGCGTAGGTATCGTCGCCGAGGTCGTATTCGACGCGGTCTTTACTTTCGCGGACCTGGTCGGCCCAGATGGTGCGTCCATTCTTAAGATGGATGACGTCGGCGGGCGCGGGAAGCGCCAGCGGAAGCACTAAAATAAGGAAAAGGGCTCGCACAGGGCTGATTCTAGCAACCGCGCGGAGGGGCAGTAAGGTGACCAAGGTGCTGCAACCGGGGCGGCGGATGATCCTGTTGGCGTGGTGTCTGCTGGCAGCGGCGTCTTGGGCACAGGCACCGGGATCGGACCTCCAGTGTCCGCAGACCACGAGCGGCCTTTACACTCGAATTCGTTCGCTGGGACTCGATCCGCAACGCGTCTACCACGTTCGGGATGCCTCGATTGACCGCCCAAATCTCCATCTCGATTTCGTCGGCGGAACCCTCGCGTTTACGGAAGATGTTTGCGGCCGGATTACAGGGGCGTTCTTCGTGGGTGAAGGGGAGATACGGCTGCGGCCTCCGAACCGTGTCGAGCGCGGATCTCTCGCGCTGTTTACCGGCATGGCGATTCTGGAAGAGCAGTTCACTTCTGGATACCTGCGCTTCAACGACGATACCGCGGCGGCCTTGCAACCCTTTCTAACGCCGGTGCCGGAGGGCGCGGAACTCATAAAAGAATGGGATGACGCGAGCCGCAGTTTGGCGGAGTTTGACGCTCTCCGCTTGCTTCTGGACTTCAGTCATTTTCTGCCGTCGCCCGGTGGAAACGAGCCGGCTAGAAAATTCCCGCCGCTGCTGCACGCCCATTTGCTGGGCAAGAAACTGGGCGGTTTTGAGGTGTTCTGGGATGCGGCATCCGCCGAGCCGTTGTGGGCCGGGCAGCCACGGCTGAAAGACGACATCCTGTTCTTCGATATCTGGACTTCGTTTGCGCCCGCTAGTGCGCCCACTGGGACGGGCAACGCCGTTGCGACGCCACTCGCCGGGGATGCCTCGATCGCAAGCTTCCGGATTCGGGCATCGGTGCAGCCTCCGACAAGGTTGCGAGCGTCGACCGACATGAACGTTCGAATTCGCAGCGGCGGAGAAAGGATGCTGCTGTTCGAGTTGTCGCGCTATCTGAAGATTGACGCCGTCGAGGCCAATGGGAGGCTGATGGACTTCATCCAGAACCCGGCGATCGAAGGAACCGCGTTGCGCCGAAAAGGGAACGATCTGGTAGCGCTGGTGTTTCCTTCTCCGCTCACGGCTGGGCAGCAATTGAAACTGCACTTCACTTATGCGGGCGATGTTCTGTCGGAGGCGGGAAACGGACTGCTGTATGTGGGCGAGCGTGGCAACTGGTATCCAAATTTCGGTTTGAGCCCGGCGCAGTTCGAGATGGAGTTTCACTATCCCGCGAACTGGACGCTGGTAGCGACGGGAAAGCAGATCTCGCGCGCGAGCGGCGACGAAGACGAAGCGGAAACGAACCAGGAAGCCGTGGGAGAGAAGGTTTCGCGGTGGACCTCAGAGCGGCCAATTCCAGTCGCTGGGTTCAACCTGGGCAAGTACGTTCGGGCCAAGGCGAAGGCGGGCAACGTTCTGGTGGAAGCATTCGGCACCAAGGGAGTGGAGAAATCGTTTCCGAAGCCGCAGTCGCAGGTGATGGAACAGCCGGTCATTCCCGGCGCTCCCTCGCTGCGAGGGAGATCGATGACGCCGATGGTGATCACTCCTGCGCCCCCCTCCCCGGCGCACGATACGCAGGCCGTGGCCGATCGGGCAGCGAAGGCAATTGCAAACTTCTCGCAGTGGTTTGGGCCGTATCCGTATAGTTCGCTGGCATTGACCCAGATGCCGGGAAGCTTGAGCCAGGGATGGCCCGGCCTGGTGTTCCTCTCGAGCTTCGCGTTTCTGAGCCCGCAGGAGCAGGCCGATCTGCATCTTGATCCGGTGGCGCGCGATCTCGACAGCCAGGTCCTCGTCCACGAGACCGCGCATCAATGGTGGGGCGATCTGGTGCAGTGGAGGAGTTATCGGGATCAGTGGCTTTCCGAAGGTTTGGCAAACTACGCGTCGCTGCTGATCCTGGAGCAACAGAAGCCAGCGCAATTCCGCCAGGTCCTCGAACAGTATCGCCGCGATCTTCTGAGCAAGAATAAAGATGGAGAGCGGCTGCGCGATGCCGGACCGGTGACGCTCGGCCAGCGCCTGGAATCGTCACATTTTCCCCGCGGATACGAGGCCATCAGCTACGAAAGAGGCACGTGGCTGTTTCACATGCTGCGATCCATGCTGCGCGATTCCGAAGCGGCGTCCCGTTCCCGGAAAGGGCGGGCGAGTCCGGCGCTGAACGCGGAAGAGCCCTTCTTCCGCGCCCTGCGCAAAATCAGGGAGCGCTATGCGGGCAAGAGCATAACCACCGAGGAGCTGGTGCAAGGTTTCGAAGACGAGCTGCCCCGCCCACTTTGGTACGAGAATCGTCCCAACTTGAACTGGTTCCTGGAAGGTTGGATCAAAGGCACAGCAATTCCGGAGCTGGAAGTGCGCGAAATTCGCTTCATCGAGAAAGCCGGAGTGACCACGGTTACCGGCGTGATCGTACAAAAGGACGTGCCCGACGATCTGGTGACCGCGGTTCCGGTCTACGCCACGACCGCGGGAAACACGCAGGTTTTTCTAGGCGAAGTGCTCGCGGACGGCGCGGAGACTGCCTTCCGGCTGGCCGCGCCGAGCGACGCGCGCAAGATTCTGCTCGATCCGAAGCAAACCATTCTCACTGCGCCGAAGTAGATTCCAAATCATCAGAGACGTTCGGCCGAGCGCCAGCAATTCCGCGGACGCGCCGAGGCCATGCGATTGCTATGAGAAGACTGGTCAGCAAAGTGAATTGGAGGATGGTATGGCTCTTCAGCCCTGCATATTCGCAAACGATCGGCCACGGCGGCGCACCATCCTCCTTGTAGAGGACGAACCCTTCGTGCGCGAGGCAACTTGCAGCATTCTGGAGCGCGCGGGGTTTGAAGTCCTGCCCGCCGGGGATGCGCGCGAGGCAATGCAGGTTTACGAACAGTGCCAGCGCACAATCGATCTGGTGATGTCCGACGTGGTGCTTCCCGGCCGTACCGGTGAGCAACTGGGGCAGGATCTGCGCCAGCATTCGCCCCAGGTTGTGCTTCTGCTGACGTCGGGCTACGGCAACCCCGAGTTCGAGACGGAAGCGCCCGACTCCCGCACGTATTTTCTGTCGAAACCCTATTCGAGACGGACGCTGGTCGAGAAGATCGAGAAGATTCTCGGAGCGAATCCGCTGGCGCAAGCAGCCAAGCAAGCGGGCTAGCAGCGAATCATACGGTGGAGCGACGGGCGTCTCGCCCGTCCACCAGCAAGCATCGCCCACCGGCAAGCTTCCCCGACGTTTATAATCCTCGGTTCCCAACTTCACTTCCCAAGTCCGGTTCCTAAGGAGAACCCATGAAACTCGAGGGGCGAGTCGCGCTGGTTACGGGAGCGTCGCAGGGCATCGGTCATGCCTGCGCGCGGGCGCTGGCGCGGGAGGGCGCAAGCGTAGCGCTAGCCGCGCGCAATCAACAGAAACTCGACCAACTGGTCGCCGAGATCACCGCGGCTGGAGGCAAAGCCGCGGCCTTCGTCATCGACGTCTCGGACGAAGAGCAGGTAAAGTCCGGCGTCAAGTCGGCGCTGGCGCAATTCGGTAAGATCGACATCCTGGTCAACAACGCCGGCATCACCCGCGACCAACTGCTGCTGCGCATGAAGCGCGCCGACTGGGACGCGGTGCTCGCGACGAATCTAACCTCCGCGTATCTCTGCATACAGCAAGTGATCGGTTCCATGCTCAAGCAGCGCTGGGGACGGATCATCAACGTCGCCAGCGTCTTCGGCCAGATGGGCCAGGCAGGCCAGGCGAACTACTCCGCGTCGAAAGCCGGACTGATCGGGCTGACCATGGCGATGGCGCGCGAAGTGGCGTCGCGCCATATCACCTGCAACGCAGTCGCTCCGGGATTCATCGAGACCGGTATGACGGCGGTGCTGAGCGAAGAATTCAAGCAGAATGCAGTGAAGCAGATTCCGCTGGGACGAGTCGGCTTGCCCGAAGACGTTGCCAGCGCCGTGTGTTTTCTAGCTTCCGACGATGCTTCCTACATCACGGGACATGTGCTCAACGTGAATGGCGGAATGCTGATGGGCTAGCGTGTGTAGGGCGGGCGCCCTCGCCCGCCGCCGTTGCCCTTGTTGTTGTAGCCGCCGAGGTCCCATCTTCCGTCCGGAAACCAGTTTTTTCCGCAGCCTGCTAGGGGTGCAGTGCCACAATGGGAAACCATCCGGGAAATTCACAGTTCCAGAAGATCCTTTGTAGCGCTATGATTGCACCTCTCATCTAAAATAGTCGAAGGGAAGTTTATGGCTGATCGTAAGCAGTTTCAGAATGTCACGCCGCCGGACCCAGAATTGATGCGCCTGCTAGCGGCGTCTCGCAATACGCCCGTGACCGAGGAGGAATTGCGCGAGCAGAGGATCAGCTTTGCTTTCGGCAATGCTCCTGATTCGAAGCTTATCACCAAGGATAGTGTGCGGCGCGCTTCGGAAAACATCAGGCTGTTGCCCTAGGTTTCCATTCTGTGTCCGTTCGAGAAAAAGACGATCCCGAGCTTTATGCAAAAATCCAAGAGCAAAATCTCTTGCGGCAGTATGACCTGCTGTCTAACTGCATCGAAATTGGCTTAAAAAAGGGCATCGAATTTTTCGATAAATACACGCTGTGGGCCCTAAACTACGCGGCGGTCTCGAATATTTCTCAGTTTGGAGGGCGTTACCGCGAGGAGCCGATCTACGTAGGGAATCACTTCCCTCCACACTTTCGCGATGTTCCTAATCAGATGGATCGATTTTTCTCTGTCGTCCACGAAAACTGGGCAATTCTGGACCATCCAACCGTACTTCCGGCATATGCACTGTGGAGGCTCAATTGGATTCACCCCTTCGTCGAGGGCAATGGAAGAACCGCAAGAGCCGCCTGCTACTACTTGATTTGCCTGAAGCAGGGACGATTGCTGCCGGGAAAGAAAATTGTGCCTGAGCGGATCAGAGAAAATCGAAAGCCATACTATGCCGCATTGCAAGCAGCCGACAGGGCATGGGATCAAGGCCACTTTGATGTTTCTGTGCTGGCGGATTACCTTGCCGGACTACTCAGGGACCAACTGGCTGAACAAGCGACTGCTTCCTAATTCCAACTTGACCCAAAACCGTCTCACAGCTTGGTGTGTGATCAACAAGGAAGACCCCAAGCTTCACGCGGCGGTGGGGTCCCACCCTAACGTCGAAAAGCGTGGCGTTAGGATGGGGCACATGGCACCAGGTCCCTAGGAGATCGCCCTCACCGTAAGGTCGTATAGCTCTTGGATGTGCGCTCCGGTCGACTTGCCGTTTATGCTCTGTCGAATGAACACTTCCAGGTCCTTTTGGGTTAGCAAGAGTACGATTCCACCGTCCTTTTCCGCGATACGTCGAACGTGCTCAAGATGATGTTTCTTTCTCTCGGTGCCTCTGAACGCGAGGACGACGAACTTCCCGATCTTGTCGTTAATGTAGTAAGAAGCTTGATGGAAATCGCTACTCGATAGGTCGGCATAGTTCTTGCACTCCCAGATGATCTGCGTGGCGCCGTACCGCTGCCGGACAAGCTGCCAAAATCCATCTGAGGCGTGGTTCGCGGCTACCCAGTCTCGGACAACCCTCTGATCGATCGTTCGAGACTTCGGCTCAACGTTGGTCAGAGACCTAAAGAAACACAGTTTGATGACTTCCCCAACTATATCTTCGAACCGTTGACTAGCCTCGTCGCCATGGGGTAGAGTCTTCAAGTCATCTTGCAGTGTCGCTAGCTGAAGCTTGTATTCGTCGAGGTCGACAGCACCGGGCAGGTCGCCTACCAGCCCCGCATCACGCAGGTCTATCTGCGCCAAGCTACTCACTATGCTGTTCTGAAGGTTAAGGGCCTCAGCATATGTTGGGTGTATGACAATCAAGGTCCTCACTCCAATTGGCGGGGGCCCGGCAACCTGCGGCCCGCTCGTTCGAAAAAGAGGAGCTGAATCGCCTTCCTTATATCCCAGCAAAACCAATGTCGTAGAGCAGCTTGATGAATAGGTCTGGTTGGGTGTACTTAAAGACCCACTTCTCGCAGTGACTTTTCACTTCCCGGTCAACAAGCAACTTACGGATGAAATCTTCGATGCCCTGAATCGTGAACTGCCGCCCCAAGCCGTAGAAGCGGGCCAGGACGAGTCGCAGTTGTGGATAGTTGTCCGCGTATTCATCGCCGAGCTCTTTCAATCGATTGTCAGAGAAGACCTTTCTAGCTTCATGTAGGTCTTCTATTTGTATTCGTTCCCTCAGCTTGCGTTGAGCGGATTCGATTGCATATTTACAGTAGATCAGCACATCCCTCGGCCGACTTTGGCAAAAATCGAACACTAGGTCCTGCGAGGACTCCCCCGAAAGAGACTGCTCAAAGTATGCATCCCAAGTCGGGCCATGCAGCGGGTACTTGGCGATGAGAGGGACGTTTAGCCGCCGCTCGATCATCTCTGATAGCATCTCGCGGGTCCATTCGAGCGGAACGACGAATGTTTCCAGGCGAGCAAATTCACGGTCCATTTCGCGAACACGCTCAAAGACATTCTCGCGCAAAAACACAAGGGGACGCACCGCCTTGGAGTTCGCGGTGAGTTCGACGCACGCATGCATTAGTGCCATGACAATTACGACCGAGCTGTCGGTCCCATCCCAAGACTCGTCAATTCGGTCGAGCATGACTATCGTCTCCCACCCGCTTTCCATTAATTCATCAGTCCACTCCGTGATCTCCTTGGCGCGGTTTATGTAACGCTGCCAATCCTTGTCCTGACGATCGTCAAGGGCGGCGAAACCTTCACTCGCAAACTGCATAAGCCTGAGATCAAAGTCATAGTCTTCAATCGCGTTGCGCTCGCGCGTCATGACAGACTGTACCCGTCGGTCCAGGGACAAAAGTCCCCGATGTACCCATGACGCCACCACTTCATCGACCAGAGCCCTCTTAAAGCTCGTAACCAGAGTCTGAATGGCCGCTGATGAACGTTTTCCATGTCGGCGGGGCCGAAAAACCTCTCCACCGGCGAGAACAGCTGCGGGAGCAGCAGAAGTGACCGTTGGGGCGAAGCCTGAACTTGAAATGTGATCGCGGTCTTGCCGGTGCCGCGCCGGCCGACGAATAGACATTTGGAGCGGTCTCGATCCAACGCTGCGCGCATCGCCGGAGTGTCAACCACGACGCCGGCCTTGTCACGGACGATGTCGTATTCTGCAAATGACTGCCCGATGTTGAGCCTCTTCAGAGAGCCTTTCGGCAGTTTTGGCAGCGAAACAGCGGCGGTCTTAGCCAACGCCCCTCCTTACCTTGCGGAAACAAAAAAAGGGCCACGGCATACCTGTACCCGCGGCCCCCTCGGTCGGGATCATTATCCACCTATCTCGACTAAAGATACATAGACCACTTTAGTGCCAGGCGGGTTGGGGATGGAGGGATGAAAACCTCTGTACGGGGCACGAGGAGAACACCTTAACACCGCACTGGCGGTGTTGGATGTGTAGGGATCCTTCGCCTACGCAACTGCTTCGCTTCGCGAAGCGGCCACTCCGCTCAGGATGACTGGTTCAACTTCAGTATGGCAGGTTTAACTTCAGCATGGCGCCCATCCTTACGTCGTGCTTTTCGACGTTAGAGCCTGCCCGAGCAAAACCGAAGGCGTGGGATTCCACTGCCGCCTGCACCCTGGGATTTTCCCAAAGTAGAGGAAACGTGAACTGTCCACCCTCGACCGAGACACCCACCCCGAAAACGACTTTTGTAAAAATTACAGAGTAATAAATACTCGCTTGTGCCTGTTTAACCACACTCGCGCCCCAGCGTTATCAAGCACTTACAACCCCACCCCCAGCTCCGGATGCCGCCGTTTTCCCCGAAGTACTTATACAACTGTACGTACATTTGCGGCAATTGTATGTACAGTTACGCCAGTACAGTGTTTCGCGTGGAACACTTTGCACATCCATTGGGAGCTGCCGGATTGTCGGCTTTAGTGCCGGGCGCCCGTCATGCCTTTCGACGTTAGAGCCTGCCCGGACGCAGCGGCTAATCAGGGTCCTTCTTGAACAGCGGCGTCAGGCGCTGGTATAGACCTTCGATGGCGTGGAAGAGGTCGGCCAACCCCTTGGTTTCAAGGCCCAATTCCAACGACTCCAGGTCGGTGGTCAAATCCTTCGCGATCTTGGTGGCGCGACGAACCCGCTCCTCCGATAGTTTATCCAGCAAGCTGTACGGATCCTGATGCCGCTGCTGCAGATCCGTCCATTGTTGGATGGCCCAGGTGGTTTGGCGGATACTGTCGACCGCACTGCGAAATTCGCTCAGAACACGGGGAGAAGTGTCGCCGGAGACGACCAGTTGCTCCAGGGCCAGCAGCTCGTCCGTGGCCGCTTGCAGCCTTGCGGGGATGGACTGGGCACTGCTCTGATGCTCGCCGGACGATTCCATGGTTAGCGCCGCCGGTAGTTACTTGAATATCTGCCCAGGCGAACTGTAAACCAACCCGTCCTTCCTCGCAATAACATTCGGATAAACCAGGCAAAAACTGCGGGCTGGCGGAGTATCTCGGTAGGAAGTCTGGAATTGGACTTAGTGAGGCAGGTGGCTTCTAGTGCGCGTCGCGGACGATCAGGATCATGCCGGGGCGGAGGGTGGCTACGTCGCGGTTGTCGTGCTTTAGGGCGGTGACGGTGGTGTTGTAGGAGGTGGCGATGGAATAGAGGGTTTCGCCGGGTTTGACTTTGTGATGGACCACTCCGCTGGCTGCGGCGGTTGGGGTTGCGGCGTGCGGTTTCGCCCGGCTGGAATGGCTGGCGGCGACCTGGGTCTCCCCTGCGCTCCTGGTTACGGGAAGGTGGAGATACAGGACTTTTCGTCCGGCCAGGCTGTCGCCTTTCACGTGGTTCCATCCGCGAATCATTTTGGGGGAGACGCCGAAATTTTCGGCCACCGACTCGACCGTATCTCCCTTGCGAACTTTGTAGTGAGTGATGGCGTGCGCGTAAGTGGTGGTTCCAGTCTCCTTACCCGCAGCGATCGGAATGATCAACCGAGTCTCCGCCGAGAGCGCCTCGTCGTTCAACTCATTGGCTTCGGCGATGGCTCTCGGAGTGGTGTGATAGGTTCGGGCGATCGAGGCCAGCGTTTCTCCGCCTTGCACCTTGTGATAACGCCACCAGACGCGCTTGTCGGCGGGAATCGAGGCGACGGCGGTTTGAAACTTGCCGGCAGTTCCGGCGGGTAAGTGAAGATCGAATTCCTGCTCTCTTTCCGAAACCTTCGGAGTGGTCATACGCAGCAGGCTGGGGTTGAGGTCGAGCAAGTCCTCGGCGGTGGCATCGACGCATTCGGCGGCTAGGCGGAGGTCGATGGGATAGTTGATCTTGACCGTGTCGTAGGGAACCGGCTTCTCCTTCACCACCGAATCGAGTCCGTATTGCGCGGGATTCTTGGCCATGATGGTGACGGCCACGATGATGGGGACGTAGTTGCGGGTTTCCTTGGGCAGCACGTTGCGGTTGTAGAGCTCCCAGAAGTCGGCGTAGCCGGTGCGCTTGACCGCGCTCTGGACGGTTCCAGGGCCGGAGTTGTAGGCGGCCATGGCGAGGTACCAGTCTCCGAACTCGTTGTAGAGGTCTTTCAGATGGTGAGCGGCGGCGCGGGTGGCTTTTTCGGGATCCTGTCGGTCATCGACCCACCAGCTGCGTTCGAGTCCGTAACCTTTGGCGCGGCTGCCCATGAATTGCCACATGCCGCGAGCGCCGGCGCGGGAAACGGCCAGGGGATGAAATCCGGACTCAGCCTGGGCGAGATAGATCAGCTCCTGGGGAACGCCGGCTTCGCGCAGGGTGCGGCGAATCATGTCTTCGTAGCGGCCGGAGCGGGCCAGAGCGTGTTCCAGAGTGCCGCGTCCGCGCGTGGAAAAGTAGTTGATGTAGCCGGCGACCTGGTCGGTCATGACCAGCGGAAGGTCGGAGTGGGTGGATTTGATCTCGGCTTCGGCTTTCGCCTTGACGGTCTCGTCGACTGCAGGGGTGAGATCGTTGGCCTCGTCGATTGGGGCCGGCTCTGACTTTTGCTCGGCAAAGCCGTCGCCCTGCTGCAGGGCCGCTAGTTCCAGGCTGTTGATGCCGTCGAGAATGCGGTCGAGTTCGTGCTGCAGACGGTCGTCGGAACTGGAGCGGAAATCGAATCCGCTGCCCAGCAGTTGGTTGAAAGCGGAGTCGAAATTCTGCTTCGCGGCTTCGAGGTGGCCGGCGCGGTAGTCATCCTGTCCTGACTGGTATTCCTTTTCGACGCGGGCGATCAGGTCGCCCACCGGATCGACTTGAAGCGCCTGGGGGACCTGCGGCTTCGATTGGGGATCAGCGGCGTCGGGCTTTTGTTTGTGCGGATCAGGCGGGCTGCTGGAGGCGACCAGCGCTGGGGCCTCGGCCTGAGCGGGAGGCATAAAAGACTTCTGGGGGCTCTGGCAGGCGAGGCTCGCCGCCAGAGTTGCCGACAATGCGGCGGAGAGAACGATCGCCAGAAACCGGTGAGAAGAAAATCTCATATTTTCAAAAACTTGCCGTTACCGCTTCCAGGCGCAACCAAGTGTTCATCCTTAAGTGTGATGGTACTATCGCAAAATTCGTTGGGTCAATTCCACCGAAGACACCTAAAACCCGTTACCTTGGTATCGGTTGGGGATGTTACCCCAGCCCAGCGGAAGATGGCAAACGGGGCGGCCGCGTAAGGCCTAAGGGTGCTGACGGTCGGGCTCCCACGCGAGTCTTTCGCGGTTCTGGGTTCATCGAAAGGAACTATGAAAGCTATACAGATCAAGCATACAGGCGGGCCGGAAGTGATGGAACTGGTGGACTTGCCGGTTCCGCAGCCGAAATCGAATGAAGCTGTGGTGAAGATACAGGCAGCGGGCGTCAACTTTATTGACGTCTATAACCGCGAAGGCCGTTACAAGGCGCCGCTGCCGCTGGTCCTGGGACAGGAAGCGGCGGGCGTGGTTTCGGCGGTTGGCGACGATGTAAGAGAGGTTGCTGTCGGCGATCGCGTAGCTTACAGCTCGGTGCTGGGGAGCTATGCCGAGTACGCCGCAGTGCCGGCCGACCGCCTGGTGAAGATTCCGGCGGGAGTCGGAGAGCGCGAGGCGGCGGCCGCCATGCTGCAGGGCATGACGGCGCACTACCTTTCTCATGACACGTATCCGCTGAAGAAGGGCGAGACGGCGCTGATTCATGCCGCGGCTGGCGGAGTGGGATTGCTGCTGGTGCAGATGGCGCACAATGTTGGCGCGCGCGTAATTGCTACGGTTTCTACCGAAGAAAAAGCCAAGCTGGCGCGGGCAGCGGGAGCGGACGACGTCATTCTTTATACGCAGACAGATTTTGAGGCGGAGACGAAACGGCTGACCAGCGGCAAGGGCGTGGACGTGGTGTATGACTCGGTGGGCAAGACGACCTTCGACAAGGGGCTGAACCTGCTGCGTCCGCGCGGCATGATGGTGCTTTATGGAGGGTCGAGCGGGGCGGTCGCTCCGATTGATCCGCTCGTCTTGACCCAAAAGGGATCGATTTTCCTGACGCGACCTTCGCTGGGGAATTACATTGCTACGGCGCAGGAGTTGCAGCAGCGTGCGGGGGCGGTTTTCGGCATGATTGGCGAAGGCAAACTCAAGTTGCGGATCGAACACGTCTATCCGCTGGCCGAAGCGCAACAGGCGCACCGCGACCTTGAGGGACGCAAAACGACGGGGAAGCTGCTGCTGCTGCCGTGAGTTGAAAGGGAGAGGACTCGAGCCGCGCAGCGGCGGCACAGGGAAGCCCCGGACGTAAGTCCGGGGTACCCGATTGAAAGCGGGCGAGTCCCGGAGGGGCGCCACTCAGACGCCGGGTGCCGTCCCTAGCGGGACTCGTGTTTCCCCACTCCGCTCACCCGGCACTTACGTGCCGGGCTTTCCTGTTTCGCCGCTTCGCGGCTGGCGACCGGTTGTCGCCGCAGCTTCTTTGCTTCGCGGCTGGCTACTGGGTCTTATCTGACTCTCTTTCTCTTGCGCGAGTAATTCTTCAGGTACGCGGGCAGCTCCCGCTCGCAGCGCTCATCGGGGATGGGCGTGCCCGAGTTCATCTCTAGCGGAATCACTCCCGCCCAGGTCGGGAACGAATAATCCTCCTCGTCGTCCACCGGCGGCCCGACGCGGACTTTCGCGGAAAACTCATTGATCGGAAGGCGCAGGATGGACGTTGCCTTCAGCTCTTTTTCGTTGGGCGGGCGCGAGTCGTCCCAGCGCTGAGGAAGGATGTGCTCGCTCAGCGCGCGCAGGGCCGCGAGTTTTTCCGCCGGATCGTCAACCAGTGCTGCCGTGCCGAGAATCACCACCGAGCGGTAGTTCATCGAGTGATTGAAGACGGAGCGGGCGAGCACCAGTCCATCGACCAGCGTGACCGTGATGCAGACCGGGACCACCTGATTGAGATGGCGCAACATGCGGCTAGCGGCTGAGCCGTGGATGTAGAGCACGTCTTCGTCGCGTCCGTAGGAAGTGGGGATGACGTAGGGCTGCCCGTCGGCGACGAAGCCGACGTGGCAGACGAACGCTTCATCGAGGATCTGGTTGACGGCTTCGCGGTCGTAAACCGCGCGCTGCGGTTCGCGCACTACGCGGGTGCGTGGAGCGGGAGTGCTGGACATGTGCTGACTTCCTAGGCAGGCGCCAAGAATGGTGACGGAGAATTTTAGCAGTTTACTGTGCCTATCCCCGCTGTCCATCAAATGAGGCCGGCCTGCTTAAGTGCGCTTTCCAGCCACTCGCTATACCAAGATGAAAATGTCGCCGGAGCGCCGTCGGCCAATCGCATCGGCGAAAGTCCCATTCGGTCGCTCCGACCATCGCGCCACAGGCGACCAGCGTGCTCCCCGTCCAACACCAACCAGACGCGCAACGCACATCCTTGGTGACATATTGGGATGGCGCCGTTTACAAGCGACGAGATCCAATATCCTTTTTCAAATTCGTCGAGCTGCCTCTCGTACTCCTGCTCGTCGGTCTCAAGTAGTTCATCGGAGGGCATTCCTCGCACGTCGTTCCACTCGTCTTTGAGAGGGAATGGCTTTGAAAGCAGGCCAATGAAACCATCGTTTTCTCGCCAAGGCTTGAGCTTGTCTCCCAAGTCATCCATCATTCCCAGAGGAAACACACCATAGTACGGCCCCGCTCCACCATTGCCGATACAGCCGAGAAAGTGGCGATACTCAGCAGGCAGGCGAATACTGTGTCGCTGTTCGAAGGCGGACATCTCGGTTTCGGTTAGCGGAGGGTTGAGAAGAAAGCTGTGACTATTGGCTCCAAAGATGGCCGTCCTTGACGCCGACAAGCGCCGCAAAGAATCCCTTAATTGCATCGCATCTATTGTGGCCAAGCTTGTCTCCGGCTGATCGTACGCAGAACGTATGCGAAAGAAGTGTACCGCGTAAAGTTCGAAGCGCTCGCTACAGCAGTCCGCCGGTCTTTATCGCCAGGCTGTTGAGCGCCATCTCCAGTCTGGTGATGGCCTCGCCGAGTTCAGGATGATCTCCGACCTTTTTTTGCAGTTCCTTCAGAATCTTGTGAGCGCTGGCAACGTGCTCTGCCGCTTGGGCTGAATTTTGCTCGGGCTTGGGTTCACTTGATGTTGGCATGGTCATTCGCTCCCCGTGAATTTCAATTCTACAGTCAGACGGTGGAGCGACGGGCGTCTCGCACGTCTGCCGGGCGGGGACGCCCGGCTCCCCACTCGCAGCGATCACTTGCGCCGGCTTTTCCCGGACGGCTTCGGCTGCTCTTCGAAGACGGCGAACTGGATTTTCTTCTCTACCGGATCAATGCGGTCCACCAGCACGCGGATGCGGTCGCCCAGGCTGTAGGTTTTGCGGGAGCGCTGGCCGATGATTTGGCGCGTGTCTTCGTGATAGGTGTAGCGGTCATTTTTATCGGAACTGGCGAGCGTGTTGAGGGGCACGAGGCCTTCGACGAAGAGGTCTGTGAGTTCCACGAAGAAGCCGAATTTGGTCACGCTGATGATGAGGCCGTCGAAGTCTTCGCCGATGCGGCGCTCCATGAATTTCATTTTCTTCCATTCCATCAGGCCGCGCTCGGCTTCGTCGGCGCGGCGTTCGGACTGGCTGGATTCGTCGGCAATGCTGTGGAGTTCTTCGAGAGCGATGGGACCGCCCAGAGGTTCGAGCGCGTGCTGATGCGCGTCGTGGTCGCGGCGCTTCGACCAGGGAGACGGCGGCGGCTCGGGGGCCGAAGACGTCGAATCTCGATGTCCGGCCCCTAAAGGGGCTTCTGATTTCGAAGCATTTACGGCATCGCTAAAGCGATGCCCTGATACAAAGCCTTGCGGAGAAATGGACGTGCCGACCGGTACCTCTCCGTCGATTTTTTCGGCCGAGTCGCGTAGCACTTCTTTCAGTATCCGGTGGACGATCAGGTCGGGATAGCGGCGGATGGGCGAAGTGAAATGCGTGTAAGTGGTGGCGGCTAAAGCGAAGTGTCCGCGATTCTCTTCGGAGTAGCGAGCCTGCTTCAGCGAGCGCAGCATCAGGAAACTCAGAATCCTCTCTTCCGGCTTGCCTGCGATCTTCTCTGCGAGTTTCTGATACATGCGCGGGGTGATGTGGACTTCCTTGGGCACTTCGATTTCGCGGATACGCTTGCCGGTGCCGCGAGCGTCGCGGCGGTCGGCTTTTAATTGCACGCGCTGAATAGGCAACGCGCCTACTCCCAGCGAATATCCGAAAGTGGCGGCGATCACTTCGAAGTCGTACACACGTTTAGCGTCGGGCTTTTCGTGGATGCGGTAGAGCGAGGCTATTCGCTTATTTTCCAGGTAGTGGGCTACGCTCTCGTTCGCCGAGAGCATGAATTCTTCGATGAGGCGATGGGCGATGTTGCGCTCCGAGCGGGTGATGCTCTTCATCATTCCGAATTCGTCAAACTCGATCACCGGTTCGGGAAGATCGAAATCGATCGATCCGCGGCGTTTGCGCTTGCGGTTCAGGATCATGGCGAGATCGCGCATACGTTCGAAGTGCTCGACCTGACTCGCGTATTCGCAGCGTGCGGTTGCTGCGCCATCGTTTTCGAGTACGGCATTCACGGCAGTGTAGGTCATGCGGTTCGCGGAACGGATCACGCCTTCGCTGATTTCATAGCTGGCGATCTCGCCGTGGTGATCGATCTCCATGGTGCAGGAGAGCACGAGGCGGTCGACTTGCGGGCGCAGGCTGCAAATGTCGGTCGAGAGCTCCAGCGGCAGCATGGGGACGGCGCGGTCGGGGAAATAGACGCTGGTGCCGCGTAGACGGGCCTCCTGATCTAACGGCGAGTTGGGGGTTACGTATTGGGCGACGTCGGCGATGTGGACTTGCAATTC
Source organism: Acidobacteriaceae bacterium (assembly GCA_003162255.1). Lineage (GTDB taxonomy): Bacteria > Acidobacteriota > Terriglobia > Terriglobales > Acidobacteriaceae > Acidiflorens. Next base: position 21,116 of record PMMJ01000295.1, read on the forward strand.
ATAGTTGCCGTTTTCGAGTTGGCGGACGTGGACGGCGTCGTCGAAATCGCGGGCGGTTTCGCCGTCGATGGTGACTATCGGGAGCGCGCGGTAATCGCGGCGATGACGCAGGGTTTCGGCAGAAATTTCTGATGGGATGGCTTGCGCTTCTTCGATCACTTCGGGCGGGAAGCGGTGGGGCAGGTGAAACTTGCGGATCATGATCTCGACATCGACGCCGAAGTCGTTTTCTTCGCCGAGAATTTCGATGACGCGGCCGCGCGGCTGCTGCGTGGCGCTGGGCCAGTCGGTGATCTCCACGTCAACAACTACGCCGTCGAGATCCTGCCAGTCGGTGTGGACCGCGGCCTCGTCTCCGATTACTCGGTCTGGGGACTTCTTCTTTTGCGGCTGGACTGGCTCAGTTGGAGAAATCTTTACCACAGGGGACACAGAGGACTGCGGGATCTCCATGCCCGGCGGAATGATAATTTCCTGCGTCACTTTTTCGTCGATGGGCTTGACGTAGTTCTGGCGGTGTCCGTAGTGGAAGATGCCGACCACGGTCGGATGCGCGCGCGAAAGGGAGCGGATGATGCGGCCTTCGGCGCGGCCATCGGTGCGGACGGCGGAGACTTCGACCAGGACGCGGTCGCCGTGCATGGAGGATCCGACAGCGTGCGGAGGAATGAAGACATCTCCAGCGAGGCGTGCTTTCAGGCTGGCATCAAGCGAAGTGGCTTCGGGGATCACGAAGCCGAAGCCGTCGCGATGCATGGTCAGGCGGCCAACCAGCAGGTTGCGTCCCTTAGCGGCTTGCGGAACGGCGTAGCGCTCGGAGTCGACTTGCAGCAATTCGCCTTTACTGACGAGCGCGTAGAGGCGGTCGCTGAGTTCGCGGCGAGCTTCGCCCTTTACGCCGAGTTCGCGCAAGAGTTGCTTATGGCTCGCCGTCTGCTTGGGCTGGCGGGCGATGTGGCGAAGGATGGCGGAGTCGGAGAGCATCAGGTCTCAGGTCCTAGGTCTCAGGTGTCAGGTCGTGGCATTCAGCGAATCTCCTGAGACCTGAGACCTGACACCTAAGACCTAAGACCTATCTCAAGTACTTCTCCTCGATTATGCGGCGATGATGCAATTCGTGTCCGGCGATGATGTAGGCCAGAGCGCGCACTGTCATCTCGTTCTTATTGGCGACGCCTTGGCGGGTCCAGGCGGCCTCGTCGAGGTTGCGAAACAGCGAGACGGTGGCGCGTCTGACGGCGATGTAGTCCTCGATCAAGTCGGCCAGCGGACGCAGCGCGAACGGGCCATTGCGGACATAATCGTCCTGCTCGAAGCCTTCGATGGGAGTGGCGTCGCCGCGCGCAATGCGCAGGGCGCGGTAGCTCATGATGCGCTCGGTGTCGTTGATATGGCCGAGCACTTCCTTCAGGCTCCATTTCTCGGGCGCGTAGCGGAGATCGCCGTCGGGTTCGGTGCGTCCGGAGAGCAAGAGAAGCATCTGGCGGCGCTGTTCGTCGAGTGCGGCAAGAATGTCGTTGCCCTGGATCAGGGAGATGTAGCGGTCGTAGTAGGGAGCGTATTCAGCGGGCTGGGGCCGGAGATAGGCGCTCGCGGTTGAAGTCGTCGCGTTGGAAGGCATGGGTCCTCGTCGGGGATGGCACACGGCTTGACTGTGCCCCAAGGCTCCATAGTATCGCGATGGAAGAATTACCGCAGGCCGGGCAGGGCTTACACGATCGGACACATGGCCGAGGGCTCGGTTGTTGGGGGAATCACGAGGGGAACTATGAAAATCAATAAGAAAAGCTCAATTTCCACATGGCAGGGCGTTTACTGAGGAGTACAATTCGATTTGGCAGCCGAAATGCGGCGATAGTTCAGAATCCCTTAATAAAAGGAAAGGATTTCGACGACAATGTGGAAGCCCACGAATCAACCTGCGACACCTGGCCGGCCAGCAGAACCGGAGCGTCCCAGCGCCACTGCGACCTCGGCGCCGGTTACGAGCACGAGCGAGCCCCCTGCGGTACCGCGCCCGGTTGTCACCACCACTTCGGACCAAGCCACGATTGGCAAGTCGCTGGTGATCAAAGGTGAAGTCACCGGTTCCGAGTCTTTGTACATTGATGGCCGGGTGGAGGGATCGATCAACCTCTCCGGCAATCGCGTAACCATCGGCCGCAATGGAGTAGTGGCGGCGAACATCAACGCGCGGGAAATCGTGGTGCTCGGCAAAGTGCGGGGCAACCTGACGGCGAGCGACCGGGTAGATATCCGCAGTGACGGATCGCTGACCGGCGACGTGGTGGCGGCGCGCATTTCGATTGAAGACGGCGCCTTCTTCAAGGGCGGCATCGACATCCGCAAAGCGGGAACGAAGCCGGACACAAGGATCGAAGAAGTGACGAAGAGTGCTTCGACTTCGACGCCGGAACCGGTGATTGCGGCGAGAGCGTAGAAGCGCGGATCGGCGTTCGCGAACACGCTATTCGCTATTCGTCGTTCGCCGATCGGCGGCAAGATCTTTAGGAAACGGGCCTCTATTGGGGCCCGTTTTGTTTTGTCCTCTGCTTAGCGCGAAAACGGAGTTGCTGTGGCCACAGGCAACTGCCGCGCTGCGCTCGGCTTGGACGGGGCAAAGCCCCGTCACCACACGAGGGCTCTCACGGCTCCTTGCCACTAGACATCGTTTCCGCAGCTTCGCCCGCGGCCAGGCTCGGGAGAGTAGCAGGTCTTTTCCGGCGCAGATCCGCCGGCAATTCCGAACGCAATAGCCAGAGTCCGGCGGCAACGGCGGCGGCCCAGGTTAAGGAACCTAGGCCGAGCGCGAGGAGATCGGCGCGGCGGCTGCCATCGAGCGCTATGCTGCGCATGACTTCATAACTCAATCCGCCNNGACGGAGAGAGTGTGGAAGAGCAGCTTGTAGAGCGGCAACGAGGCGAGCGTGATCAGGCTGCTGGCAATCATCGGCGTAAGCGTGTTGCTGGAGGCGTAAAACGCGCGCGCGTACAGCGCCTGACCGGACCACAAAGCCAGGGAAAGCGAAAATATGAAAAAGTAGAGGGCGGTGGATTCGGTATCGGCAAAGGTGAAGCGTCCACGGCGATAGACGAGATCGATGAGCGGGACGGCAATGGCCATCATCCATCCGGTCATGAGTAGCGAAGCCGCCGTGGTGCGATAGACCGAACCGTTCACGGTGGCGGCGAATTCCTCGAGCTTTTTTTCTCCGAACAGGCGCGAGAAAAAAGGAAGAGACGCTTGGCCGACGGCTTGTCCGAGAATGGCGATGGGAACGGCGAAAAGGCGCTTGGCATAATTCAGCCGCGCGATGTCGCCGATGCCGCTGGAGGCAAAGTAGCGAAGAATCCAGTCGTCGGCGGTGACCAGCGAAACACCCACCATCAGCGGGATGGAGAGCCGCACCCACTCGCGGAATGCAGGGTTTTTCACGTCGAACGAGGGCCGGTATCCAGTGCCGATTTTGGCCGCGCCGAAAGCATTGATTAGAAATGGTCCGGCAATGCTGCCGGCGAGGGCGCCGAAAGCAAGAGACGCGATCCCCATCTGGTGCCCGGCAATGACTCCGCCTCCGATGATGAACACGTTGTAGATCAGCGGGCCGAATGCCGGCAGCAGGAACAGGCGGTGCGAGAGCAACACCGCTGAAACGACTCCGCCAACATAAAAGAAAATCTGCGCCGGCAGCAGGATGCGCGTCAGATGGACGCAGAGCCGCATCTGCTCGGGCGTGAAGCCGTGGAACATCCAGCCGCAGAATTGAGGCGTGAAGATCTCAGCCACTATGGTGCCGGCGACGAGCACGGTGGTCATCACGGTAACGATGATGGAGAAAGTCTTCTGCGCGTCCTGCTCGCGCTTTTCCGCCAGAAAACGGGTATAGATGGAGATGAATGTGATCGAGGCGGTGCCACCGGCAACGATGTAGTTGAGCCAGTCGGGCAGGGTGAAGGCGGCGACGTATGCGTCGGTCTGCTGCCCGGCGCCGAAGGCGTAGGCGATGTAGGCCTCGCGGATGTATCCGATCACGCGCGAGAGCGTGATGGTCGTCATCAGCAGCAGCGTCGCCGAAAACGCCGTGTGCTGGTGCGATGGCCGGAAGAAACGCAGCAGACGCATCCTTCGCAGATTAAACCATCTGGCGGTCGGCGGGAGAGTTATCGGAGGGATGGAATCGGGAACGGCAATCTCGGCTTCAGTAACAAGGACCGGGGAACATTCTTAGCTGGTGTAATCCTCCGCCCCGCCGGCGCTCTCCTCGGGGGGCTAGCAGTTTAACTGTGCCTAAACAGGTACTTGTGGGATCCCCTGATTGCACCCGACAATTCTTTTATTGTGGCCGTGGAGGAATCAGATGACGCCAACTTTGGAGCAGTACTCAGAAAACAGTTTGGATGTGCGGGTCGTAGGCGTCCCTGTTCGAAGTATGCGGGGCGACGACGGACAGGACCCTGCGCTCCTCCGTGGGATGTTGTTGGCGGCTGAAACATACCTGCGCTCATTCTCTTGGTGTGGCCATGTTCTCAGCTCGTTTTTCGGTGGTGGCGTGGGTGGCGTATTTGCCGTCTTCCTGTTCAAAATCCAACCAGAACGGCCCAGCGTGGGTTCATGGATTTGGGTTGTCGTTGGTGACATACCGTCCGCCTGCCTTCCGCTCGAAGGCTGCAAGTNNTGAAAAGTGGATTGAACTGGCCCGAGAAGGGCGAGTTGGCACGGCTGATGATGGTGTTCCGCCAATCAACGTTCCCGCCACTCCCGAATGGGCCGATAAGCTGGAGCGTAGCCTTGACCTGTTGACGCTCAAAGTAAAACCCTTTTTTGACAAAGCGGAAGAATTAACCCCAGTGTGCTGAAGGCCATCCTTCCGGCGAAGACTCTTTCCGATTACGGCCCGCGCCGATCATTGGTGATCCGAATCCGTAAATCAAGACGGGACTGCGGCACACGATTCTCGTTGCTATAATCCGCCTGTGACTGGACCCACTGTAACTCAGCAACTACTCCGCACACCCGTATTGCGCCGCTCGTTTCGTAAACCGTATCCCGTGGCCGTGCGGGGCGAGGGCGTTTACGTTTGGGATGCCGAGGGCAAGCGTTACCTTGATTTCTCGGGATCGGCGGCGGTGAACTTCATTGGTCATGGCGTTCGCGAAATTTCGGACGCCATGGTGGAGCAGGCTCGGCAGTTGGAGTTTGTCCATACCAGCCAGTTCACNNGGGTCGACGCTGGGCGCGCTTGCGGTTTCCGGCAATCGAAAACGGCGCGAGATTTATCTGCCGATGGTGCACGAGTTCGAACACATTGGCATTCCTTATTGCTATCGGTGCGCGTTCGATTGCACCGACAGTTGCTACAACTGCGGACAGCAGTATGCGGCGGAGTTGGAGCGCGCGATTGAGGCGGCGAACGGAGAAGCGGCGGCCTTCATCTTTGAACCCATGAGCGGCGCCACATTGGGAGCAGTCACGCCTCCGCCGGGATACCTACGGGCCATCGCCGAAGTTTGCCAGCGCCACGGTGTGCTGCTGATTGCCGATGAAGTCATGACCGGCATGGGGCGAACTGGACGTAATTTCGCGATTCAGCATTTTGCAGTTGGACCCGGGGGAATTGCGCCCGACATTTTGGTTACGGCCAAGGGCTTGTCGTCGGGATACGCGCCGCTGGGGGCGGTGATTGCGAGCAAGAAAGTGGTCGATGCGATCGCCGAGGGCTCGGGAGCTTTTCTGCACGGCTTCACCTACAACGCGCATCCGATTTCGGTGGCTGCCGGACGCGCGGTGCTGCGGCGCATCCGGGCGTTGAATCTGGTACACGCGGCCGATTCGCAGATCGACGGAACTGCGGGGTCGGCTCTGAAGAATGCTCTAGAGAGCTTGCACGATTTGGATGCGGTGGGCGATGTCCGTGGCCTGGGCTTGTTGTGCGGGGTTGAGTTCGTTGCCGCCAAAAAGACGAAGGCTCCCTTCGCGCCGGAGAAGAACTTTGCCGGACTGGTGGGGCAGGCATGTCTGCGGCGAGGGTTGCTGGTCTATCCCATGCAAGGATGCGTGGACGGCATCGCGGGCGACCATCTGCTGATTGCGCCTCCGGCGGTGATTACGGCCGAGCAGATTGGATGGGCGGCGGAGCAGATACGGGCGGCGGTTGTGGAGGCTGCTGCTCAGGCTGGGTGATGGTCGAGGAATCTGCGAGCTGTGCTCGGCTGGGCGGACGAATGCGTCCGCCCCTACGTGGTTCGTGGAGAACGGTCGCAATCTGAACTCGCCGCTCGGGCGGGATCATCGTCTAACTATCTGAAATATTTTGACTTGGTTGTTGATCTGCATTTTACCCGCGCTGCATTTTCATCCCTCCGCCGAAGTTGCATAGTGCCCGCAGAAACGGAGGCACTATGGCCACCTCACTTGCTGATTTTGCAGAACAGGTCAACCCCAAGACTTTGGCCGAGGCTCGCCGCGGCAGCTTCCGGCAGGCTACGCGGGTCCACGGAAGTTTCCTGGCTGCCGCGGAGAAACGGGCTCTCATTTGGATTNNGTTTGTCTCGCGGTGAACTGGTTCGGCGACAGCCTCGACGGAACCTTGGCGCGCGTGCGGCAGCGGCAGAGACCTCGTTACGGCTTCTATGTGGATCACATCATCGATTCCATCGGCGCCGTGGCGATGATGGGAGGACTCGCGCTTTCCGGCTACATGCATCCAGTGATTGCGATGGGATTGCTGATTGCGTTTCTGTTGCTTTCCATCCAGTCGTATCTGGCGACTTATACCCTGGGCGAATTTCATCTTTCGATGTGGCGCTTCGGGCCAACCGAATTGCGCGTTCTGCTGATAGTCGGCAATCTGGCGTTGTTCCGTTGGGCATGGGTAATTCACGGGCGCTATCGGCTCTTTGACATTGGCGGCGCGATTGGATTGGCGGGAATGCTTNNAGCTGTCAGCTCTCAGCTCTCAGGAAAGCCAAAAACATACCCTTCTTCGGTGGGTGAAGTTCAACGCGGTTGGCGGGATCGGAATTGTTGTGCAGTTGGCCGCGCTGGCCGTTTTTCGGTCCTGGCTGAAGGTGGACTATCTGCTGGCGACCGGTCTGGCGGTTGAGATCGCGGTGCTCCACAACTTCTTGTGGCACGAGCGCTTCACCTGGGCGGACCGTCCAGCGGCGCGGCGGGTGCAGTCGCTGCTCAGGTTGGCCAAGTTCAACGCCAGCAACGGAGCGGTTTCGATTATCGGGAACCTCGTGCTGATGCGGCTGCTGGTTGGCGAACTCAGGTTCAACTATTTCGCGTCGAATCTGGTTGCGATCGTCATTTGTTCGCTGGTGAATTTTGTGGTTGGCGATCGATTTGTCTTTGCGGCGGAGGCGAACCCGACCACGAATTCGCCTGGCAGTTGCCGAACTGCGCTCGGCTTGGANNGGCCGAGGGCGGCCGTCCCTACGTGACCATTCTGTTAAATTGAAGTATGCCTGCTGCCAAGACCGCACTTCTGGTCATCGATGTCCAGCGCGGCATTCTGAATGACCCCATCCTTGCACGCAAGAAGGAAATCAACCAGGCTTTTGACGAAACGGTGGTGCGCATTGCGGGACTCATCGCGAGGGCGCGGACGGCCTCGGTGCCGGTGATCTACATACAGCACGACGGGGGGCCTGGTCACAGGCTGGAGCCGGAAACTTCAGGATGGCCGCTTCGACCGGAAATTGCACCTCATCCCGGTGAGCAGGTCATCCACAAACGCGCCTGCGACGCGTTCTTCGAGACTACTCTCGATGCGGAACTCACGGCCGCCGGCATCAAACAACTGGTGATCTGCGGATGCATGACTCAGTACTGCATTGACACGACCGTGCGTCGCGCCGTTAGTCTCGGCTATGATGCCGTCCTCGCTGCCGACGGTCACACGACTGCGGACACGGATACACTCCGATTCGAGCAAATCATTGCGCACCACAATGCGCTCTTGGACGGTTTTGACGCTGGCGAGCACGAGGTCCGCGTCTGCCCAGTGGCTGAGATTCGTCTGGTTTAAATCAAAATACAAAGTTGCTCCGACCGCGAACTTCAGCCGCGCTTCGCCGGGCTGGGCGGACGAATGCGTCCGCCCCTACGTGGGCTGTTAAGGGAGCGTTTTTGGGGTTACGCCGCGATCAAACGCGGGATATAATACAGCTAGCTGCTATGCGCTCGAAGGGCTACATCTCGCCTCTCCAGACGTGCTGGATCGAGGGACGCGCTTGTCCTCGCCGGTACCTTTCCGTTCTGCCTTCGCACGTGCGCGCCAATCTCTTTGGCAGCGACTAATTTNNCATGACCACCAAGACTTTGATTGCCGGCCCCAAGCTCAAGACCGCGATTCCCGGCCCCAATGCCCGGCGCATTCTCGCGGGCGATGAAAAATACATTTCACCTTCCTACACGCGCTCTTATCCGATGGTTGCCAAGCGCGGCCGCGGCATTGTGGTCGAAGACGTGGATGGCAATGAGTTCTTCGACTTTTCCGCTGGCATCGCCGTGACCTCGACCGGCCATTGCCATCCGGAAGTGGTCGCCGCCATTCAGAAGCAGGCAGGCGAACTGATTCATATGTCGGGCACCGACTTTTACTACGAAGGCATGGTGACGCTGGCCGAGCGGCTCTCGGCGATCGCGCCGATGCCGGGTCCGCACAAAATTTATTACGGAAACTCCGGCGCCGAATCCATCGAGTGCGCTTTGAAGCTGGCGCGCTATCACACCAAGCGGCAGCAGGTGATTGCTTTCCTCGGCGCTTTCCACGGACGGACCATGGGCGCGCTCTCGCTGACCGCCTCAAAGCCGCAGCAGAAGCGCCGTTTCGCGCCACTCGTGCCCGGCGTTACCCACGTGCGCTATCCCGATGTGTATCGCGGCTGCGCGGACGGTCCGCAGGACGCCGAGAAGTTCGCGCTCGGCTGCGCCCGCTACATCGAAGACAGGCTGTTTAAGACAGTGCTGGCACCGGAAGAAGTCGCGGCCATTTTTGTCGAGCCGATCCAGGGCGAGGGCGGATACGTTGTGGCGCCCACGATCTTCATGCAGGAACTGCGCCGCATCTGCGACAAGCACGGCATCCTNNGGCCGCACCGGCAAATGGTTTGCCGTTGAACACACTGGCGTGCAGCCCGACATCGTTTGCATCGCGAAGGGCATTGCCTCCGGGATGCCGCTCAGCGTCACAATGAGCAAGGCCGACATCATGGACTGGATTCCCGGCTCGCACGCATCGACTTTCGGAGGCAACCCGGTCTGCATTGCCGCGGCGCTGGCCACGCTTGACGTGATCGATAAGGAAGGCCTGCTGCGGAACGCGCAGGAGGTCGGCGACTACATGCGGAATCGCATGGCCGACTGGCCGAAGAAGCACCGGATCGTCGGCGACGTCCGGGGACGCGGCTTGATGATCGGCGTCGAGATCGTAAAAGACCAGACGACGCGCGAGCACGGCGCCAGCGAGCGCGATCGCATNNAGCAGGCGTTCGAGCGCGGCATTCTGTTCTTGGGCTGCGGTCCGAGCACGATTCGCATCGCGCCGCCGCTGATCGTTACCAGGGATGAGGCTGATGTCGCCATCGACGCGCTGGAAGAGTCGATCGCAATCGTCGAGAGCGCGTAGTCGTCAACATCGGTTGACCACTTCTGAAGAGAAGGATGGAACGTATGGGCGACAGGACGCTGCGCGAACTCGTGTATGGCAAAGGCGCCCACGTGGATCCTGTGGCCTGCGTCGAAGATATCTCGGCGCAGTTGGCGGCCCGGACCGTGGCGGTCTACCC
>PMMJ01000200.1 GCA_003162255.1 Acidobacteriaceae bacterium
AGCAGCGTGTCGATGAGGCGCCGGTTGTCGCGCTGGTGCAGGCCGACCGAGGGCTCGTCGAGCACGTACAGCGTGCCGACGAGACGCGAGCCAAGAGAAGTCGCGAGCTGAATGCGCTGCGCTTCCCCGCCCGATAAGGTCGACGCGAGACGGTCAAGCGTGAGGTATTCAAGCCCGACCTCGTTGAGAAACCGCAGTCGTTCCCGAAGCTCGATAAGAAGTTTGTCGGCAATCGCAGCTTGCTCAGTCGACAGCGTGAGTTGTCCGAAGAATCGCGCTGCCTCTTCGACTGTCATACTGCACACCTGGCAGATGTTCTTGCCATCGATCTTCACCTGGCGCGCTTCCACTCGCAGGCGAGTCCCCCCGCAGGCGGAGCACAGCGAGTAGCCGCGATAGCGGCTGAGAAAAACGCGCACATGCAGCTTGTACTTCTTGCGCTCCAGATATTGAAAGAAGCCACGGACGCCGCCGAATCCGCGGTCGCCATCGACAATCAGCTTCTGCTGGTCGGCGTCGAGTCGATGCCAGGGAACGTCCAGCGGAATTTCGGCCTGGCGCGCGAAGCGCTTGAGTTCGGTGAACAACGGCCTGTACTTGGGCTTAGTCCAGGGCTCGATCGCGCCTTCATTCAGAGTCTTGCTTTTGTCGGGGATGACCAGGTCGAGATCGATGTCGATGGTGTTGCCGAATCCTTGGCAACGCGGGCAGGCGCCATAAGGATTGTTGAATGAAAACAGGCGCGGCTCGGGCTCTTCGTAGCGGCGGCCATCGTTCTTGCACTCGAAACGCTGGGAGAAACGCAGCCGCTGCGGAGTCTCGCTGTTCCCGTCCCGCGGAGCAGTTTCGAAGATCACTTCGCCCGCTTCGCGATAGCCGATCTCGACCGCATCGACAATCCGCGAACGCTGGTCTGCGGCGACCACAAGGCGATCCACTAAGCCAAAAACAGGTTCGGAAAAATTAACGTCGAGCAGCGATTCCGGAGTCGAGAACTCGAAGACCTGGCCATTCTGAAAGAGCCGGTTGAAGCCGCGTTTGCGCAGATCGAACAGGCGCGCCCGCATCGCGTCGGAGATCGGGTCCGAGGGCAACTTCGGCTCGGCCGTCTTTTTCTTCACGCGAGACTTCTTGGCGGTCTTCTCTTCGGCAGCCGGCAAGTGCGTCTGAATCGGAAAGAACACATTCAGCCGAGTGCCGTCGCCCAGAGCGAGCAGCCGTTCGACAACTTCGTCCACCGTATCTTTCTTTACTTCCTGTCCGCAGAGCAGGCAGTAAGTGCGTCCGATGCGCGCAAAAAGCAGGCGCAGGTAATCGAAGATCTCGGTCGCGGTAGCGACGGTAGACCGCGGATTGCGGGTGGAGTTCTTCTGCTTGATGGCCACGGCAGGCGCGATCCCGTCGATCACATCGACGTCGGGCTTCTCAATCCGCTCCAGAAACTGCCGGGCATACGCGGACAGCGACTCGACATAGCGCCGCTGCCCCTCGGCATAGATCGTGTCAAAAGCCAGCGACGACTTGCCAGACCCGGAGACGCCGGTGACGACGGTCAGAGCGTTGTGCTCGATCTCAAAATCGATGTTCTTGAGGTTATGAACCCGGGCCCCGCGAACAACAATGCTATCTGTGGACATCTTCCCCTGACACTACAGAAGGATCAAAACGCGCAACCGAATCTTTCTATTATAAAGGGTCGCTTGGCCGGAGCCGTGGTGAAGACTTTGCGTGGCCAGTCTCCCCAAGTTTGTCACCGTGAGCAGAACAAGGACTCCACGGAGTGAAGTCGCGGCGGAGTCGAAGAGCCTGAACCTTTCTCATCACATCCAGTTGGTGATTGTCATTACGGACTTCCATTCCGCCCCATGCGTCAAAATCTACTGATTGGGGCAGTGAATAAGGTGTTTCCGTCCGCTAAGGAGGACCTCGATTTGGCGGGAAGCTCCTCCTAACTCTATGATTCCACAAGACCGGGGGATGGCGCCGCTCTATCGTTGTAGTAAATATGTGCGNNATGTGCGTGCGCGCGAACGCAGCATTCCTCGGATGACACGTCCGTTTTCGCGCAAGCTCCTGCGAGTCGCACGTTCTAAGACCATGCCGGGCCGACGCACCTTAGTTACGACCCTGCGTTGCGAATTAGGGACTAGAATAATTTAGAGAAGATCAAGTTCACTAACGTATCGTTTGCGGCTTGCATCTAAACGTTGCAGACCCGCTGGGAACATTCGCTTTAAGGACGGCATTCTGAGGACTTCTATGAAGAAATTGTGTTTTGCGGTTGTGCTTCTGTGTGCAACGGCTGGCTATGCCATGCCGATTGCATCGTCGGCGCGTTCCATGGTGCCTTCTGAAATTCAGCAAATGATCGGCGTCGACTACCGGGCGCTCAAGGATTCCCCCACCGCCATGGCTCTAAAACAACAGGTCCTGCCCGACAACCTGAAGGAACTCGAAACCGCACTGAAGGGCATCGGCATTGATACCGAGCACGATCTCGACCAGCTCAACTTCGCCTCTTTCCGTACGGAAAAGAAGGGCATTCAAACCATCGGCGTCGCGGCCGGGTCGTTCTCCGCCAAAGCTGTACTCAAGAAGCTGAAGCTCAAGAAGATCGCGGCCACCAAATACGGCACGGCCAGCATTTACCCGATGGATAACGGTCTGGTGATGACCTTCATGGACGACAACACTCTGGCTTTCGGAACCGAAGCTTCGTTGAGAAGCGCGCTCGATACCCGCGATGGCAAACGCCCTTCGCTCGATTCCAATCCGACGATGACCGACGAAATGGCCGCTGTTGATAGCGCGCCCGTGTGGAGCATCCTCGACCAGAAGGGAACCCAGGCCATGATGTTCTCGGCGCTGGGCGATGCCGCGAAGGTTGCCGACTACGAGACCCTCAAAAAGCGCATCCTGGCTTCTCGCTACACCATGAACTTCCAGAGCGGGGTGAATTTCGATCTGAGCGTTCTGACCGCCGACTCGATGACGGCGGCTACGCTTTCCACGATCGTCAAGGCCGGCATGCTTTACAAGAAGATGAATGCCAGCCCCATCGAAAAGACCGCCATCGACGCGACCACCGTCGATTCCGACAGTTCGAATGTGCAGCTTCACTTCAAGAGCGACGACCAGAAGTTTCAGTCCTTGATGCACTCGCCGCTGTTCGCCGCTGTTTCGCACTGACGTTACGCGCCAACGTTTCGCGCTAAGCTCTTGCACGGAAGTTCGGCGCGAATTGGAATTAGAAAAAAACAAACGTCCCGGTATGTTCCGGGACGTTTTCTTTTGTGCTGAACCGATTGCGCTGCGATGCCACATCCCCGTCGTGTCTCGGTGGATACGCTGTTTACCGTGAGACACAGCCTGTGGTCATGCCTTGTCCGCGAAACCCTTTCCCGCGGCGAGAGTGCGGTTTGGCCCGTACCTTGCTTTCTATTTGCTGCGTAGTGTTCGCAGTTTATAGTGCAGATTCCGTTAGGAAGGGGAGTCAATGAAGCGGACTTCCGTGGTGTTCGTACGCGGGGTTGTTGCGGTCGCGCTCCTCCTCGTTCTTGCGGTGGGCGCGTTGGTCATCTGGCGCACCTCGCGGGCGCTGCATTCGGCGGCCGCGGATGTCCAGGCGGCCCATGAGATTCGATTTGCGGTGCGGCCACTTGCCTCAGCAGCCAATGCCGATTTCGAAGCGATCAGTTCGCCTGCTGTATTCTTCCTGGCAACCCGGTTCCAGGATCGCCTTTATATTGCCGGTCCAGCGGGGCTTCTCGAATACGATCCTAGCGGAGCTCTGCTGCACCAATATGCGGTTGGCCGCGAGTTGCCTGGATCTCCTTTGATCGCGCTGGCCTCGGCGGTCCTAGCCGACTCGCGCGAACCCGAACTCATTATTGCGACTGCGAACGACGGATTGCTGGCCTTCAACGGCCGCGCCTTTCGCCAGATTCTCCCTTACGACCCCGATGTGCGTGCGGTTACCGCTATCTTGCCGGACGCTTCGGGGCATCTGCTGATTGGCACCAAGAAGCGGGGAGTTCTGGTCTATGACGGGAAGAAGATCACGGCTCTGCATTTCACGTTGAAAGACGTCTATGTAACCGCTCTTGCTGGCAGCGAGTCGGACTTGTGGGTGGGCACCCTGGACCGTGGCGTTCTCCACTTTCATGCCGCCGCAACCGACAGCTTCTCCGAAGCGCAGGGCTTGCCCGATCCGCAGGTCGAGTCGCTCGCCATTTCCGGAGACACAACGTACGTCGGCACCCCGCTCGGCGTGGCAGTGTTCAGCGCCGGACGGTTTTCCCGCGTGCTTGCGCCGGGAGTGCTGGCCACCTCACTGCTTGCGGCGCGCCATCAGCTTTACGTCGGAACCGAAGATCAGGGTGTGATTTCAATTCCGCTCGAAGGACGCCATCCTATCGACTTTGCGCCGACTTCGGAAAGAAGTTCCGAAAGAAGTTCGGAATTATCCGAAGTGCGCCAACTCTTCACATCCGGCGACGCGGTTTTCGCGGTGTCCCGCAACGGGCTCTATCGTATGAACTCGCGTGGCTTCGGATGGGTGCAGTTGCTGCAGGCGGGCACGGCCGTTCTCAGCGACCGCAATATTTCCGCGCTGGCAGCGGACGCGAATGGGCGCCTCTGGGTCGGCTATTTCGATCGCGGCCTCGATGTTTTGGCGCTCGACAACACTCGCGCGTCCCATGTCGAGGACGAGCATGTGTTCTGCGTCAACCGTATCTTGCTTGACTCGAAAACCGGCACGATCGACGTTGCCACCGCCAACGGACTGATTCGTTTCGATAATTCCGGCAGCGAACAGCAGGTTCTGACCCGCGCCGACGGGTTGATCGCCGACCACGTGACCGACGTGGCCGCCTATCGCGACGGGCTTGCGCTGGCGACGCCCGCCGGCTTGACCTTTCTCGATGCCAGCGGCGCGCGCAGCATGTACGCCTTTCACGGTCTGGTGAGCAACCATGTGTATGCGCTCGGCGTGTCCGGCGACGAACTGGTTGCCGGCACACTTGGCGGTCTTTCCGTGCTCGAAAAAGGCGACGTGACGGCGAATTACACCACCGCAACTTCTAACCTGAAACACAACTGGATTACGGCCGTCGTGCCAGTTGGCTCCGAATGGATGGTCGGGACATACGGCGCAGGCATCCTGGGCTTGGACCGCTCCGGTCATTTCCAAACTTTTGGGAACGCTTCTGGCCCGTTCGAGGTGAACCCTAACGCGATGTTGGTGACACCCGGCTATGTTCTGGCCGGAACTCTGGGGAACGGTTTGTACGTCTATGATCGCCAGTCCGGGCGCTGGTCTGTCATCGATCAAGGATTGCAGTCCTTGAACGTGACCGCGCTCGCGGCGGGTGGCGGCTACATCTACATCGGTACTGACAACGGGCTGGTGCGCATCCGAGAACAGAAGCTGCACTCATGAAAAACATAATCCTGTCTGTCCTGACTTTACTGTTGACTTCGACGATGCTGTTTGCAGATGCGGGCGTGCTTATTCCCCGCGATAAGCAGCAACCGGATGCCGCTATTCTCTCGCTCGAAGAAATGGAAATCACCGTCCGCATCGACAACGGGGATGCTCGCGTCTTCGTGCGCCAGGTCTTTGCCAATCACACCGGAGGGATCGAGGAAGGGAACTACATCTTCGCGCTTCCCAGCCACGCCACCATTTCCGATTTCGCGACGTGGGACGGGCCAACGCGCATTCCCGCTGTGATTCTTGAACGCAAGCGCGCCGAGGAAATCTACAACCAGCTCAAGCAACAGGCGATCGATCCTGGTCTGCTGGAGATGGGAGAACGCGGCGCGGAAGACGCCAAACGCACCTCGGTCTTCAGCGCCCGGATCGTTCCCATTGCAGCGTATGGAACAAAGCGGCTCGAAATCGAGTATCACGAGTCGATTCCGGTGGAGAACCTAAAATCATACTTCGCAATCCCGTTGCGTCCCGACGCATATTCAGCACAGGCGGCTCGCCATCTTCGCATCAACTTCGAACTGCACTCGGCCCACGCTATTCGCAACTTTCAGGTGCCTGCTAAGACGTTTGCGCTCCAACTCGATCACAGCACGCCGCACCTTGTCGAGGGCCACTTTGAAGGCCAGAATGTGAATCTCGGGGAAGACTTCGTTGTCACCTACGATCTCGATCCCGCCGCGTCCGACAGCCTTCAAGTTCTGACCTATCGCAATCCGGTCAGCGGCCAGCCTTCTCCAACGGAGATGTCTCCTGTTCGCAGCACGAATGAGCCTGGCTTCTTTGAAGCCGAAGCGCTGATTGGCTTCGGGAAAGACGCGGCTCCGGCAGGAAATGCGAATTCAATGCCCGCCGCTGTGTCCAATAACGCTGCCCCCAAAACCATCATTGTTCTGTTCGACACATCGCTTTCCATGCAATGGGAAAAACTGGAGCGCAGCTATCAGGCTTTCGAGACTCTGCTGCGGACGCTCCGGCCAGCGGATCGTCTCAGCCTGGTGCTCTTCAATAGCGAGACGCAGGTGTTGCCGCTGACTTCCGCTGACCCGGCTAGTGTCCAACACGCGATTGATTTCGTCCGCTCCAGCCGTCTGCGCGGCGGCACCGATGTGCAAAGGGCGCTCCAAATTGGACTGCAGCAAGCCGCTGCTCCCGGTGCAAGCAATTCGTACCTGGTCATCCTGAGCGACGGCGGCGCCACCCGCGGAACTATTCAAAATGGCAAACTGGCGGCGTGGTACGCATCCGCGTGGAAGCAACTCGCGGAGACCCAGCGCCCGCGCACTTACATCCTCGCCGTGGGCGACGATGCCAACCTGCCGTTGTTTCGCATGTTGGCGCACCACGACGGAGTGCTCGAACATGTGCTCTCGACCGAGCCCATGGATTTCAAGCTGAACTCGTTCCTTTCGAAAATCGGCCGCAGCCCCATCGGCCAGTTGCAACTTTCGGCCGCACCGGAAACTGCTGTCGATAGTGTGTACCCGCTGCAGGCCGCAACCTTTTCAGGCTCGCTCGCCTCGTGGGTCGGACGCTACCAAAGGCCGCAGGAGAACGTCAGCTTCAAGGTTGGCGGTGTGCGCGACGGGACTCCGCTCGCCATGGACTGCAAGGTCAATCTTCCGCGCGAATCGTTCGAGCACTCGCAACTGCCGCGGCTCTGGGCGCGCGCCCGGGTTGACGCCCTGCTCGAGAAAATCGAGCGCGACGGCGAAGACCAGGCCACCATCGACGAGATCATCCGCCTAGCACGCCAGTACAAATTTGTAACTCCGTACACGTCATTCCTGGCCGTTCCGCGCGCCTTGCTGCGGCCTCGCGTCATTCGACCGGGCGATCCCGTACTGCGGGTTAAGGCCGATGAATCCATGGTCTCGGTCATCGCGCTGTTTCCGTTTGGATTGGTGCAGCCGCTTCGCTATCTCTCATCGGAAGACATCTGGCAGACTCGCTTTCTCGCTCCCAGCGACATGCAGGATGGGACGTACACGGTGAGATTGATCCTGCGCGATCGGCTGGGACATACCTATCGCGAGTCGAAGACATTCGTGATTGCGAGCAAGCCGCCGGTGGTCGAGGTGAAACTCGACCGGAAACGCTTTCAGCGCGGCCAGACGATCAGCCTGAAGGTCGGCGCTTCGCGGAGCACGCGCACACTGGTGGCGCGGTTGGAAGGCGCGGCGCCAGTCGCACTCCGGTGGGATGCGAAAGCTGCCGCCAATACTGGCGATCTGGTGATTCCCGGAGAGACGATCCCCGGCACATACAAGCTGACCGTCACGGCCGAAGATATCGCCCACAACATTGGAACGCAGGAGGTGCAGATTGAAGTGCTTCCTTGATTTATCGAACAACGATCTATCAAACAACAATTCTTCGCGAGACAATTCACCACGCAGGGACCTATCGCGTAGGCGCACGCGCCTGCTGGCAGCAGTTGCGCTCGTCGCCGCCATCGGATGGACGATTTCCGCCGTTGGCGAACTGCCCACGTGGATTCGGAACGTCGAGGCCAACAGCGCGCTGCAAGCCGTCTTCTTCCGCATGATGTCGCTGCCAGGCGGCGCTGTGCTTTTTCGCCGGCCTCCGCGCGAGACGCGCCCGGCGCTTGCCGACCTCATCAAGACTCAGCCATCGAACGCCGAGCTTTATTCCTTGCGCGCTCTTGAAGATGAACAGCAGCTCGATTCTGCTTCGGCCGAGGCCGACTGGAAATCCTACGTCGAGAAATCGTCCGACAAGATCGGCGCCCAGTTGGCCCTGGCCGATTTTTACCATCGCCGCCTGCGTCCGGCGGATGAAATCAAGATTCTCGCGCTGGTCGCGACCGCGCCACCCGTCGCGGCTGAAAAACTTACCGTTCCCGCCGAGCAGCGGTCTTGGCAATCGTTTGAGCGCATCTTCGGCGTCATTCAAGCGCAGGGCCTGCCGAAAGATGTTTCCATCGCCCAATACCGCGCCTGGATCGCTCGCTATCCCCAGGAGCAGGCGCTGTACGCGCGTTTTCTGCAGTTCCTCGTGTCTCAGAAGGAGTATGCTGCCGCTGGAAAACTCATCGCCGACTACGGCCAGCAATTTCCCAACGACCGCATCTTCCCGGTGAAGGCAAAAGCGATGGTCGAGTACCGCCAGGGATCGGTGCGCGAAGGCCTCGCGGTTTACGAGCAAAGTTTTCAGCCGCTCTGGGATCCGGAACTGGTCCAGAGTTATTTCGATCTGCTGCGTGAAACCGAAAATCTGCGCAAGTTTCTCGACCAGACTCGCGCCGCGCTCAACGCCGATCCCGAGGATCTCAATGCGACGGCACGGCTCTTTTATTACTACCAGCAGGAGGGCAAGCTCGATGTCGCGCAACAGGCCATCGCCGATTTCCGCGCGCACAAAGAAAGCAATAAATCGCCCTGGACCTCGCAGGAGCTGTATATATGCGCGCGCCTGCTAGAAGACATCCATGTATATCCCGAGTCGGCGCGATACTACTTCGCGCTCTACAACAGCCGAGGGCTGCCCGACGCTCAGGAGCAGGCGATTGCGGGACTCGCGAACCTTTTGCTGACGGCCCCAGAGACGCCGATACGCTTTGGTTCTGGTGAACTATCGATGTATCGCGATATCGCCACCATGGATCAGGGACCCGGCTATCTGAACGGAATCCTTTCTTTGCTTCTGAATTCCAGTGATCCGGCTTCGCACTACTCGGAAGAAGAACAGCGCGCGGTTCCATATTTCCATCGCAGTCGCGCCGCAGAACTGCTGGCCTTGCTCGATGCGAAATTCCCCAACTGCGCCCGTCGGCCCGAACTTCATTCCAAGATGCTTGAGTTCTATGCCAGCGCCGGTGAAAGCGATGCCGTGATTAAGGATGGCCGCGAGTTTCTCGCGAATTTTCCCAATGCGCCGCAGCGCACTTCCGTCGCCTTGCTCATGGCCGATGCCTATTCCCGCAAGGACGACAGCGCGAGCGAATTCGCCATCTACGATTCCGTGCTGAAGGAGCTTGCCGCTAAGACGCAGAACGTGCCGATCGGGTCGGCAGGAGAAGAGCTCGGTTACACGGCCAACTATTCTCAGAACCATTCTCAGAACTATGCATCCGGCGCGGCGGAAAACGAAGCTGAGAACGAAGAGGGGGGAGAAGAGCAGGGCACCGGCGTGTCGCCAGAGAATGCTGGTGGTCGGCACCCCGTCAGCCAGGCGTTCCAAGTCGGTTCGAGCGCGTCGCCCACCCGGCAGGCTGGGGCTCGCTCGCCGGAATACGCCCGCGTTCTGGAGCGTTATCTCGCTCGACTTGTGCAGAGGAAAGAGATCCCAGAGGCGCTGGGCGTGCTGCGCCGCGAGATTGACCGCAATCCGGACGATCCCGGCCTCTACGAGCGGCTGGCCGTGTTTCTCGATCAGAACCAGTTGGGTACGGAACAGGAAGAAGTTTACCGCCGAGCAATGGCCCGCTTCTCCGACAAATCATGGTACGACAAGCTGGCGCGCTTCTACCTGCGTCACAAGAAAGAAGCCGAGTTCGAGCAGCTAACCCGCGACGCGGTGAAAAGCTTTCAGGGCAGCGAACTGGAACAATACTTTTATCACGTCGTCTATGGCAGCCCCGCGCTTTACCTGCGGCTGAACCAGTACGCGCATGAGCGCTTCCCGCACAATCCGGTCTTCGTTCGCAATCTTCTCGCTGCGTATCAATCGCCCACAAACCCTGATTGGGCCGCATGGGAAGCGCTGCTGCGCCAGCACTGGTTTGAGGAAACAGGTCTGCGCAACGAGTTCTTCGAATATCTTTCGCGAACCGGCAAGCTGGAATCGGAGCTGAGCGCACTGCGCCAGAACGCGCCCGATGCGGGCAGTTGGGAGAGTAATCCCGCCGCTGCCAATTTCATCGCTTGTGCCAACCTTTGGCAGTCGCACTTTGAAGAGAGCGCTCCCGAGCTCAAATCGCTCGCTGCCCAATATCCAGCCGAGCCGGAGATTGCGAGCATTGCGTCGTCCGTCTATCGGTCCCTTGCTTATTTCGATCCGGCCAATACCGCCGTCGCGGTCAGGATCGAAGACAATCTGCTGCAGGCGAATCCTCGCGATACCGAACTCATGGCGCGCATCGGCGACATCTATGCCGACCGCGAACTGTTCGCGCAAGCGGCTCCGTATTGGGAGCGCATCCCGCAGGTTTCTCCCGGCGAGGCCGGCGGATATCTTGAATCGGCCACGATCTACTGGGACTATTACGATTTTGAAAACGCTCTCCGCGTGCTGAACCAGGGACGAGATCGCTTGCACGATCCGAACCTTTATTCCTATGAATCGGGCGCGATCTACGAGAATCAACGCGACTACGCGCACGCCATCGAAGAATACGTTCGCGGGTCGGTTAGCGGATCGCCAGATTCTCCCGCCTCGCTCAGGCTGCTCGCGCTGGCGCGCCGCCCCAAGTTCCGCGACTCAGTCGATCAGGCGACAGCTAAAATCGCCGCATCGCCAAGCCCATCCATGCCCGCCGTGCTGCTGCGAGTGAAAGTGCTGGAAGCTCAAAACCGCAAGCCGGAAATGGAAGCGCTCCTCGACTCGATCGCCACCCGCGCAACCTCGATTGAGGAAGCCCAGGACATCGAAAATCTGGCGGAACAGAAATCGCTCGAAACCGTTCGCCAGCACGCGCTCGAAAGGCAGGCCGCGCTCACCACCGACCCGGTGACTCGCCTCCAACTTCGCTATGCCGTGATCCGGCTATACGAAGGGCGGAAGGACTTCGCATCGGCCGAGAAGAATGTCGCCACGCTTTATCGGGAGAATCCCAAGATTCTCGGAGTGGTCCGCTCGACCGTCGACTTTTATTGGCGCACCAAGAAT
Organism: Acidobacteriaceae bacterium; assembly: GCA_003162255.1. GTDB lineage: Bacteria > Acidobacteriota > Terriglobia > Terriglobales > Acidobacteriaceae > Acidiflorens. Next base: position 11,348 of record PMMJ01000200.1, read on the forward strand.
TATCCGCAGGCGATTTCCGTTTTGTTGCAAGCGGCAAAAGAAGCCTATCCCGATCTGAGCAAGCAGTTCACCTATGAGGCTGCCCGCAAATCGACCGAGGCAAAGGAGTTCCAGCAGGCGCGCGATCTGCTCACCCAGCTGTTGAAAGATTCTCCTTACAATGCCGAGTTCCTCGCTGCCATGGCTGATGCTTACGCCCAGGCGGGCGACGACCATGGTCTACAGCAGTTTTACGTCGACAAAATTGCGCTCTTCCGCAGCGCGCCCCTTCCGGCGGATGCGCGCAAGTCCCAGATTGCCGTCTTGCGTCGCGGCCTGATTCCCGCGCTCACCCGCATGAAGGACTACGCCGGCGCGCTCGATCAATACATCGAGCTGATTAACAATTTCCCGGAAGACGACACGCTCGTTACCGAGGCTGCGCTATACGCGCTCCGTTACCAGCGCCAACAACAGCTCGTCGACTTCTATGCCAAAACGGTGGCTCAGTCGCCGCGCGACTACCATTGGTCAACGGTGCTGGCCCGCATCCAGACCAGCCTTGAGAACTACCCTGCGGCGATCGATGTTTATGCCAAGGCGATTGCCATCCGCCCCGATCGGGCCGACCTTTATACAGCGCGTGCCGGACTCGAAGAGCGCCTGATGCGCTTCGACGATGCCGCCTCCGATTACGAACGTGTCTATCAACTCGCCTATCGCGATCCGCAGTGGATGGAGAAGGTTGCCGCAGTTCGCGCGCGGCAAGGAAAAGAAAAAGAAGTAGTCGCCGCGCTTCAAACGGCGCTGATCGATGGTCGTCCGGAAAACGCGGCTAACTACTTCGAGGTTGCCCGTCGTCTCGAATCTTGGGGCATGTTGACCGCCGCTCGCACCTTTGCCGAGAGCGGGGTCAAGACAGCAGGGCCGGACTTGCTCGCCGTTGCCGAGAACCACGCTGGCGCAAGAGGCTACGTCCGCATTATGACTCGCTTGCGTCAGCAGGAGCAGGCCTACACCGCCATGCAGAGCGCCATGGCGGACGCGTCTTCAAGTCTGCCCGTGCTGAAGGAGCAAGTCGAGAAACAGGGAATCGCCGCGGTTACTGACGCCCAGTGGCGCGATCGAGTGCGCCAAACTCGCACCGAGACTGCCCGCAACGGCATGGCTGCGATCCTCGAAGAAATGGGAGTCACCGTCAATACCTACTTCACTCCGGAGGAGCGGCTGGTTTTCGCAAGCTTCGCCGAATCAAAGCGCAACGGCATGAATGCAGCCGACCTCGAAAAATTCGCGATTCCTCTGGCCGAAAGCGCCGCGCTGGCCGAGCAGGAATCTCGCTGGCGCTTCGAGTTAATGATGCAGCGGGCCGGGCTGCCGAACGATTACGGCGAAGCTCGGCCCTTTATCGAACTAGAGCGGCGACGCGGCCGCTTTGCCGACCTTGGATCAAAGCTGGAGCAGTACGAGACTGTGGTTCCACCCTTGTATCGCAACACGCCTCTGCTCGCCGCCGCCGATGCCTATCGTTCCGCTGGCGACGAACAGAACGAATTGCGCCTGCTCTCCAGAGTTTTTGCCGTAAACGGCTTGGACACGACCCGGCAGCAGCGCCTCTTCCAATTGCTTTTGGCGCGTCAGGCGCAGGAACTTGTGCGCATTGCGTCGAGCTGGCAGGGCGCATCGGGTGAGCAAGCCGCCAGCTACGTCGTCGCACACGGAAGCGCTCAACTATCGCATTCCGTCGTGCAGGCTCGCGGACAAGTTCGCCCGCCGGTGTGGAATAACGCCTACAACGCGCTGGTCGGACTCTATTTCTCCGAGCCTACTCCGGACGTAAACAACGCGTTTTTGGCCGTCATCGGCGACAAGCCGATCGGTGTACGCCTGGCTCAGGCCGTCGATCGCAAGCAGCAACTGGCGGGCAATACATGGTTCTATTACGGCTCGCGTTACGGCGAATACTTGGGCACTGCCAAGCAAGGCAACCCCGAAGATTTCCTGCCCGCCCTGCTGGAGGAGAGCCCCGCGACTTCCTCGGGATACCTGACTCTGGCCGACTACTATGCCGGTGCCGGTGACACCGAACGAGCGATTGCCGACTATAACCACACGCTCCAACTTTCGCCCAATCGTCCCGAAGTCTATGACAGTCTTGCCATCGCGTATTACAAGGGGGGCGATCGTGCCGCTGCTCTGGCGCAGTGGAAACAGGCCTATGCCGTGCTCTCCAGGCAGCTCACTAGCGGACATGTTCCCGAGAGTTTCTGGACTGACTTCGGGCGAACTTGCGATCAACTTCACACGCGCCACCTCTACGCCGATCTCAAGCCCGATGCCGACGCCATTGTCCGTACTTATCTTCGCCAGAACGGCAATTGGCGTTCGAACGCGCTGCTGCAACCCCCGTATGCGGCTGTTGGCGACCCTCTGTCCGCTACGGCATGGCTTCTGGATGTTTCCTCGGCGGTGCACGACCCCACGCAGATATTGGCCGATGTCGCCGATGCCCCATGGATCCCGCTCGCCGCGCGCGCGCCAATCTATCAGCGCATTCTCGAGTCCAGGCAAGATGCCCTCGGCAAGCTCACGGGGCTTGAACGCGACAACGCGCAGGAAGACATTGACTCCTGGCAGGTGCGCTGGATCGGGTACCTCATCCGCACAAAAAAGTACGCACAAGCCGCCGGCGCCATTGCCGCTTTGCCCAGAGAAACGCGCGACGCACGGGCGGCAGCGCTGGTTCCGCTAGACCTGCAGGCGGCCGCGCAACTGGGAACGCTGGATCAGAAAATCGCCGGGTACCGCGCCGAACCCCAAACTGTTCCCGCTTCGGCGATTCTCCGCCACTCCGCTCGTCAGCTTTTCGAGGCTGGTGACAAGCAGTCCGCACGCAAGATTCTCGAATTTGTCTTTGCTCGCGAAATCGACGAGCACCAGCTCAACGCCGCCAACTTTCTGGGACTCGCCGAGATTCGCCTCGCCTCCGGAGATACACCGGGCGCCCTCGATCTGCTTCACCGCCTGGTGGCCGTCGTCGGAAATCCTTTGGAGAATCTCGATCCCGCCGCCGCGCTCTTGGAGAAAGCCGGCCACAATGCGGAAGCCATCGAGTTTCTCGATCCGCTGGTCAAGTCGGCGCCGTGGGATGCTTCCTACCGTTTGCGGCTGGCCAAGGCTAGAATCGCCGCGGGCCGGGACGTCGCAGCTTCGCAGGCTGTTCTGGCGTCGATTGCCTCGGGCTCGAACGCTGCTTACGATCTTAGGATCAAGGCGGCGCTGGCGCTTGCCGGACGGCCTCACTCCGATCTCGGAAGCGGCGAACTGAACTTGCTTGCCGGAAACACCGCAGCCATCTCCAGTGCTGCGGCCGACAAGTTTTATTTCTACGAAGCTCGCATACGGGCGGCGCAGAATCCAGCGGACGCACCGACGAAGATTGGGCTGCTCAGCCACTGCGTCATTGATTTTCCGCGCCGGGACGAAGCACGCGTTCCGCTGTTCCAGGCCGCGGCGAACGCGCGGTCCGACGAATTTGCTCTCGCCGTTCTCGAACCGCTGCTCCAGAAGCAATTTCTCGGCCAGCGTATTTCCGGAGCGGGCGCGGAAGACGAAGCGGAAGAGGAACAGATCGTCAATTCCGATGCTGGCGAGGAAGGCAGCGGCAGCGAGCCGGTTCTCGCGGCCACCGCGGTCCAGACGCTTTCCCGCGCGCAGCAAGCGCAGGTGGCCGAGACGATTGGCGACACGATGACGCGGCTCAATCGTCTGGCGGATGCAGTCTCCTATTTCGAAATCGCGCGCCGCGTCGAGAAATCGCCCGCGATGCGCAAGCAACTCAACCACAAGATCGCGGCCGGCAGGTCCGAATTGCGGATGGAGCGTCAAAATGCTGCCCGCCAACCGCTGTTGCACGAAGCCCTGGAGCAGAATCGCGTGGTTCGGCCACGGCTTGTGGCTCGCGCCGCACCCGCACCGAAAGCCACAGCCGTCAAAGCGGGCAGCGTGCAAGGAGGTATGAAGCAATGAAACGCGTCGTCATTTTCCTCGGGATTGCTCTGGTGTGTGCTGCAATCGGTCGAGCGGCGTACCAGGCCGCTCTGCCGCCTGCGCCGCCCCTTTCAAAGTACGTTCCCGCCGGCTCGCTTCTCTACCTGGAGGCGCAGGACTTCTCTGCGTTACTCACTAACTGGAATTCCTCGACGCAGAAAAAGCAATGGGTCGCGACCAGCAATTACGAGGTGTTCTCGCGATCGCGTCTGTTCCTCCGCCTCAAGGGAGCGAGCGATCAATTCGCCGCTGCTGCTGGATTTCCTCCGAGCATGAATTTTCTTTCGCAAGTGGCCGGAACCCGCAGCGCTCTGGCTCTCTACGACATCGGGAACCTGGAGTTTCTCTACGTGACCTACCTGCCGTCGGCGAAGTCCATGCAGACTACGCTCTGGCAAACGCGAGCGAAGTTTGATCCGCGCAGTGCGGGCGGAGTAACTTTCTACATTCGGCGCGATCCGGAGTCGCAGAAGGAAGTGGCGTTCGCGGTTTCCGGCGACTACCTGCTGCTGGCGACCCGCGAAGATCTTATGGCGGGTGCGTTGCAATTGATGTCAGGAAGCCAAAACGGCACGCAAGACCGCACCATCGAGTCCGAGCAATGGTGGTCGCAAGCGGTCGCTTCCGCGGGGCCGGCGGGCGATCTTCGCTTGGTGATGAATCTCGAGAAAATTGTTCCGAGCCCGTACTTCCGCACCTATTGGGTGCAGCAGAACATTTCGGATATGAAGCAGTACTCGGCTGCGGTTTCCGATTTGTTCCGTTCTGACAAGCAATACCGGGAAGAGCGCGTCTTGCTCCGAAAGACTGCGCCGGCGCCGACTCCCGCCGAAGGATTGGAAGCGGCCGCGGACTTGATTCGCCTGATTCCAGAGAACGCGGGCATCTACGAAACCAAGGCGTACCCCTCCACCGACTCTTGTGTCGATTTGATTGAAACGAAGCTCCTGGCGCCGCATCTCGGGCCTGCGCCTGCTTCTGAAGTTGCTCCCCAGGTGCAACTGACCTCGGGAGAAACCGGGACCGGCTCCGATCTTGAGACTCGTATCGATCAGGCCGCCGTCGTGCGCCCCGTCAGGCCGCAGAGCAAATCGTCGCTGGAGGATCTGCTTGGCAAAACTCAGATTCTGGCTTCGCTCCAGGTGCAATCGACCGAGCACGACCAGTCGGGAGTCTTCATCGGAATTCACTCCGCGATTGTTCTAACAGCGGCGTCGGACTGGAACGAGGCTGCGGTGCAATCCGCAGTGGCCGACTTTGTGGCCCCGAGTCTCACTGCCAGCGGACACGGAGTTGCGTGGCAGCAGAAATCCGGCTACTCGCAACTCGATGGGCTGTGGCCGCTCGCGACCGCTGTGCACGGCAAGTATCTTCTGATGTCCGGCGATCCCGCGTTACTTGAGGCTATGCTTCTGAACTTCAACCGCAAGCCGGATGTGAAACCTGCGGTTTTCGTTGCCGGCTTCAATCACGAACGTGAGCAGGCGAACTTCGCCCGGTTCGTCGGGGTGATCGACCGGCCGAGTCTGGAGCCGTCCAATGTTCCCGGCATGGAACGGGAACCGCAATTTTTCTCGGAGAACATGGCCAGCCTGAGCGCTACCCTAGCCGGCATTTCCGCGGAGAAAATCATGGTGCGCGTCGAAGGAGATAAGGTCCTCGAAACAGTTACTTACGAATGGTCCAGATGAGAATAGCCGCGCTGCTGTTGATGGCGGCCTTGTGCCTATTGTTGCCTTCGAGCGCGCGCACGCAGAGTTCCGGCCCAGGTGTGGGAGATGGGCGCGCGGATGGGAGCGCCAACGATCCCGCCACTTCGTTGTTTGCCCAATCGGCCGGCCAGGTGCTGAATCGCGATTTTCCCAGCGACGAGATTTCGTTTCTTCTGCTCGATGCCCGCTCGGGCGCAGTGCTCGCTTCGCGCTGGGACCATCCCGAGACTCCGATTCCTCTCGGCTCACTGCTGAAGCCTTTCACCGCTCTCGCCTACGGCGAGTTGCACGAATTCAAATACCCAGCCCACATTTGCCGTGGGACAGCTACTGGCTGCTGGCGTCCTCGCGGCCACGGCGCCGTCAATCTGACTTCCGCCATTGCCTATTCCTGCAACTCCTATTTCCGCGTGCTCACGGCGAGTATGACTGCCGCGGACGTCACCCCGACTGCAACCCGCTTCGGCCTGGAGCCGCCTGCTCCTGGAATCTTCGGGCCTGCGCTTGCCGGCCTCGGCGGTCGCAACCCCGGTGACCAGTGGTTAGTCTCACCGCTGAACCTCGCGCGTGCGTACATGGAACTGGTCCGCCGTCGCGATCAACCTGGCGTGCGCCTGATACTCAGCGGAATGGCGCAATCCGCGCGGCAGGGAACCGGCGCTGAAGTCGATCGCGCTCTTCCGCACTCCGATGCCCTCGCCAAGACCGGCACGGCGCCGTGCACGCACACTAGGCACGCTCCCGGCGACGGCTTCACCATCGCGTTGACGCCGGTCGGCGAGCCGCAGATTCTGCTTCTGGTTCGTGTTTACGGCGTCCCGGGATCGCAAGCCGGCAAAACGGTGGGACAAATGTTGCGCCGGATCGAGCCATGGGCCGCCGTTGGCCAATGGCAGCGCGAATAAGAGTGGGAATGAGACCGCCAATCAGACTCGCGATCGCGATTATTGGCGCACTGACGCTGGCGCATGCGCTTGCGCCGGCACGGGACGTTCGCATCCAGGATGTTCAAGACCATGATGTTCAGAACCACGTCGTTCGCATCGGGGTGCTTGGCCTGTTTCATCCCAGTGAGTTCGCCGTGAGCGCGGCGGATGGCAACGCCGTCGTTGTGCATGCTGGGCAAGAAACGTTTGTACTGGAAAGGAGCTCGGGCGTTCGCGCCGCCGAAATCCGCGCCGTTGCCGGCGCGACGGTGGTTCGAGTGGGGCCCCGCGCTGTGCATGCTCCCGCACTCACCGTCACTGGCCGGACGGGCGGCCCGGCGGACTTTCTTCTGGCAATTCCGGGAAAGATCACGCGCCGCTACCGCGGTACCCTCGAACTGAAGCTGGCTTCCGGCGCTCTGGTTGCCGTCGTGACCATGGATCTGGAAACCGCGGTGGAATCGGTAGTGGCGGCGGAAGGCTTATCTGGCGCGCCTCTTGAGGCTCTGAAAGCGCAGGCTGTTGCCGCGCGTTCCTACTTCGCCGCCGGCAAAGGCCGCCACTCCGGCTTCGATTTCTGCGATACCACGCACTGTCAGTTTCTGCGCGAACCCCCTGTGTCCGGCGCCGCCGCGGAAGCCACATCCGCAACGCGCGGCCTGGTGATGATCTCGCAATCTCAATTCTTCGCCGCGATGTACACGCGCAGTTGCAGCGGCCGTACCCGCACTCCTGTCGAAGTCGGTCTCCCTCCTGGCAGCTATCCTTATTATTCCGTCGATTGCAAATACTGCCGCGAGCACCCGGCGCGCTGGGAGAGCCGAATTTCCGCTCGCGACGCTGCTACCCTGCGCAGCTCCAATGAGCCGGCACGTTTGAAAATTGTCCGCCGTCTAGGATGGAGTACCGCTCCGAGCAACAACTTCACGATGCGAAAGGAAGACGATCAGGTTATTCTTAAGGGTATCGGCCAGGGACACGGCATCGGGCTCTGCCAGTCGGGAGCCGCGGCCATGGCGAAGGAAGGCGCCAATTTTCAACAAATTCTCAGCCACTACTATCCCAACGCGGCGATCGGCAGCTTGAAACGCGCTGGTGGCCTGCGATAATTTCGCAAGAGGTGGGTTCGCTGACGGCGCGTCGCGCTGGTTGGTTCTGGTGCGCGCCCTCCGCGACGGTTTGATCCAGAGCGTTCTTGACAACAGCTTGTGGGCGCGGTACAACACGAGGTTCAAGGTTAAGCGCTTAGGTTTGCATGTAAACTGTCTCAGCGAACCTGAGCTTGCGGCAAATCTTCATGCCTGATACGAATCTAGCGGTCGAAAATCACGCCCATTCCCTGGAGCAAAAATTCGTCCAGCTCTTTGGCGAATCTCCACGCATTTACCAGGCGCCGGGACGAGTCAATTTGATTGGGGAACACACCGATTACAACGATGGCTTTGTCATGCCGGCGGCGATCGGTTTCCATACCCGAGTCTTCATTGCTCCACGCCCTGACCGCAAGCTCGTGATTCGTTCCGAGAATTACTCCGAGCAAGTCGAGTTCGATCTCGATCATTTGCCGGCTACGCGCGCCGGGCACTGGAGTGATTACGTGATTGGCGTTGCGGAAATGCTGGCGCGGTCCGGGAAGAAGCTGAGCGGGGCGAACTTGTTGGTGTATGGCGACGTGCCCCTCGGTGCGGGATTGAGTTCCTCCGCTTCGATTGAGGTCGCCGCCGGCTACGCACTGCTCGATTCGGCCTATCGCGCGCTCGATCAAGCCAATCCCGGCCGAACTAAGCCTGAAGGCAATCCGATCGATCGAACCAAGCTTGCCTTGCTCTGCCAGAAGGCGGAAAACGACTTTGTCGGGGCGCGCTGCGGCATCATGGATCAATTTATTGCCAGCCACGGGAAACGCGGCCGCGCGTTGCTGCTCGATTGCCGCTCTCTCGAATACCGGCTGCTGCCGCTGCCCGACGACGCGGCTTTGGCGATCTGTAACACCATGGTCAAGCACAGCCACGCCCAGGGCGCGGACAACCAGCGTCGGGCGGAATGCGAAGCGGGTGTGCGCATTCTGTCGAAGCATCTGCCGAATGTGCGGGCGCTGCGGGACGTCACGACCGAGGATCTGGAAGCGTATGGTAGCGAACTGCCGGAGATCGTCATGCGGCGCTGCCGTCACGTGATCGGGGAAGACGCGCGTGTCCTTCAGGCAGCGGAGGCACTTTCCACCGGTGACTTGCAGGCATTCGGGAAGCTGATGCTGGAGTCGCATCGCAGCCTGCGCGACGACTATGAAGTGAGTTGCGCGGAACTTGATTTGATGGTGGAACTCGCCAAGCAAGTGGAAGGCGTTTACGGAGTGCGGATGACGGGAGGTGGATTTGGCGGCTGCACCGTCGCGCTGGTCCAGGCCGGTCACGTCGAAGCGTTCCGGCGGACGGTTGGGGAAGGCTATGAACGCGCGACCGGCTGCAAACCGGAGATTTACGTCTGCACCGCTGCCGACGGGGTTGGCGAGGTCGCCTGAGAGGGGCCCGGAGAAGCAACCTGAAAAACCTGGGTGCGCAACGAATGAAAGTTCTCGTTACAGGAGGAGCAGGCTACATCGGCAGCGTGGTTGCCGAAATGCTATTGCAGGCCGGACACGAGGTTGTCGTCTTCGACAACCTGAGCCATGGCCATCGTCAGGCAGTGCCAAAAAACGGGGAACTGGTAGTTGGCGACTTGGCGGATCGCGGTGCCCTTGACCGGTTGCTCGGGTCAGGCGCGATAGATGCCGTCATGCATTTTGCGGCGCTCATCGAAGCGGGCGAGTCGATGCAGGTCCCCGAACAATTTTTTCGGAACAACACCGCGAATGCGCTGACCTTGCTCGAAGCGATGCTCGCGGCCGGAGTAAAGCGTTTCGTTTTCTCCTCGACGGCAGCGCTGTTCGGCAATCCCGATCGCACTCCAATTGAGGAGGACGATCCTGTCCATCCGACGAATGCCTACGGCGAATCGAAACTGCTGGTGGAGCGAATGCTCAGATGGTTTCACCAGATTCACGGCCTTCGCTATGCCAGCCTGCGATACTTCAATGCTGCCGGCGCCGCCCGCCCCGATCAAGGGGAAGCGCACCAACCCGAAACGCATCTGGTCCCCCGGATTCTCGAAGTCGCACTCGGCCGAGCGGAACACGTGAATATTTTCGGCACGGACTATCCCACGCCCGACGGCACCTGCGTCCGCGATTATATCCACGTCAGCGATCTGGCGCACGCGCACCTGCTGGCGCTGCATGCGCTGGAGAATGCATCCGAGAATTCCAATCCGCTGCTCTACAACCTCGGCAATGGGCAGGGCTTCAGTGTGCGGGAGGTGGTCGAAGTAGCGCGGAAAGTCACCGGACATCCGATTCGGGTGATCGAGTCGCCGCGCCGCGCGGGCGATCCAGCAGTCTTGATTGCCAGTTCGGAAAAAATCCGGCGCGAGCTGAGCTGGCAGCCGATGTTCCCTGATTTGAAATCCATTGTGGAAAGCGCGTGGCAGTGGCATCGTGCGCATCCTGACGGATACGGAAGGGATTGAATGCAGGGATCGGGTGATCTCACCATCGGGTCATCGGGCCATCGAAGTTCAAAGGCCTTTGACTTTAGATGGCCCGATCACTTCATTCAATGACTCGATGAACTTCTCTGAGCTTACCTCGCAACCGCATCGCCGCTTCAATCCGATGACCCGTGAATGGGTGCTGATATCGCCGCATCGCGCGCAGAGGCCATGGCAGGGACAGGTCGAAAGCGCGCTACTCGAGGCGCCGCCAACTTACGATCCAAGCTGTTACCTTTGTCCCGGCAATGCCCGAGCCGGAGGAGTGAGAAATCCCGCCTACACGGAGACGTTTGTTTTCGACAATGATTTTGCGGCTCTGAAGCCCGATACTNNCGCCCGCCGGTGAAATTGAGGAAAAGGAACTGCTGGTTGCCCGCAGCGAAGCGGGGCGCTGCCGAGTGGTCTGCTTCTCGCCACGACACGATCTCACCATGGCCCGCATGAGCGTGAGCGAAGTGCGGCACGTGGTCGATGCCTGGGCGCGCGAGTTCTCCGCACTCGCGAGCGATCCGCACATACGCTCGGTGCAGATCTTTGAGAATCGCGGAGCCATGATGGGATGCAGCAATCCCCATCCCCACGGACAGATCTGGGCTAACGAAACTCTGCCCAATGAATTGACGAAGGAGCTGGCCGCGTTTCAGGACTACCGGCAATTGCACGGTAGGACGCTGCTGCACGATTATCTCGATCTGGAGCTCGGGAAACAGGAACGGCTGATCGCGTCCAACGACCACTTCGTGCTGCTCGTACCCTTTTGGGCAGTCTGGCCGTTTGAGACGCTACTCATCAGCCGGAGATGCGTGTCGGCTCTCGATCAACTGAACGACCAGGAGCGGACGGCGCTGGCCGAGATGCTGCGGCAGGCCACGATTCGTTACGACAATCTGTTCCGCACCTCGTTTCCCTACACCATGGGTTTTCATCAGCGGCCTACCGATGGTGGGGAGTATCCGGAGTTTCACTTGCACGCGCATTTCTATCCGCCNNTAAAAAAATTCATGGTGGGTTACGAGATGCTGGCCATGCCGCAGCGGGACATCACCGCTGAAACCGCGGCGCTGTGGCTGCGCGATGTGCCCGCCCAGCATTATCTGAACCTGTAGCCGCCCCCCGGGGCTGACGATGATGACTCGATGATCATGGCGTGACGATCATTGCCTGACGATCATTGTTCATCTCGCAACCGTTTTCTTCCGGCGGCGGCACTGGGCGGCAAACTGCACGGCGCGAAATTTTGATGTGCAGGATCGAAAATATTGATTCTGGTTGGTACCGAAGTTTGTTGACCCCGGGAGTTATTCAACCTAGAATTCTATTCATGTTGAGGCAGAACCTTTCCGCCATGTGCGTCTGCGCCTGTTGTTGTTGTGCATGCGTGTGCGCTGGCGCGGGGAGCGTGCCGACTTAAAAAGTTAATCTAATACCGGCACTTATAACCCACCGCCAGATGAATTTGGCGGTGGGTTTTTCATTTTTGGGGACAAACAGGCGATGACAAACGCAGCAACCGAGACGAAGGCACAAAGAGTCGAGCGCCTCAAGCGCTCCAAGAATCCATGGGAAGGTCTGGAAGAAATTCGACGCTTTGCCCGTGAGGGATTCGAGTCCATTCCGCCGGAGTGGCTTGGGACCTACTTTCGCTGGTGGGGCGTGTACACGCAGGGGGATGGGGCGGGCGTCACCGGCGGCCAGGGCGGGGAAGGCCGCGCGCTGCAATGCTTCATGGTGAGAATAAGGATTCCCAATGGTCTGCTGCGTTCCGACCAACTGCGCGCCATTGCCGAACTCACCCGCCGCTACGCTCACGGAATTGCCGACATCACCGTGCGCCAGAACATTCAGTTGCACTGGATCACGATCGAGGCGCTTCCCGATCTGCTCGAAGCTCTCGGGCGAGTGGGACTGAATACGACCAGCGCCTGCGGCGATGTTACGCGCAATGTCACCGGCTGCCCGGTGGCAGGCGTGGATGCGGATGAAATTTGCGATGCTTCGCCTTTAGCGCTCGAAGCGTCGCGAATGCTGGCGGGAAATGGCGACTTTTACAACCTGCCGCGGAAATTCAAGATCTCGATCACCGGATGCCGCGTGTGGTGCCCATATCCGGAGATCAACGATGTGGGCTTGACTGCAACCACTCGCGTGCTGCGCGGGTCGCCCGAGGTCGGCTTCTCCCTGCGAGTTGCCGGAGGGCTCTCCGCCGAACCCTACCTGGGGGCGCGACTGAACGCGTTTGTCCGCTGGCATCAGGTGCTGCCCGCCGTCATAGGGATTGCCGAACTATTTCGCGACTCGGAAGTGTTGCGGGAACATCGCGAGCGCGCGCGTCTGAAATTTCTTTTCCTGCGGCATGGATGGACGGCGGAAAGTTTTCTGGAGGAACTGCAGCGGCGAATTGGATTTGCATTCGACGCCGCGGTCGAGGAATCGCCGCCCGCGGATGTTTATCGCGACCACGTCGGAATTCATCCGCAGAAGCAACCGGGCTACTGCTACGTGGGAGCAGCGGTGCTCCGCGGACGTATTACCGCCGAGCAAATGCAAGCTGCCGCCGATCTGGCCGATCGCTTCGCGGCGGGCAAACTGCGCACGACCAACATGCAGAACCTGCTCATCGTAAACGTTCCCCAAGCGAATGCTGATGCCCTGGCGAAAGAACTGGACGCGATCGGATTGCGCGTTGGCGGTTCGCCGTTCTGGCGCGGCACGGTCGCTTGCAGCGGCACGGAATTCTGCAAGCTGGCGATCACGGAGACAAAGAGCTTCTCGCGCTGGCTGGTGGAAGAACTGGAGGAGCGCCTGCCGGGCTTCGATCAGCACCTGAAACTGCACGTTACCGGGTGTCCGAACAGCTGCGGACAGCACTGGATTGCCGACATTGGCATCGATGGCAAGAAGATGAAAATCGATGGACGTCTCGTCGATGCTTATTACTTTTGCGTTGGCGGAGCGCTCGGTCTGCACCAGGCGACGGCGCGGCCGGTCGGATATCGCTGCCCTGCGACTGAGGTTCCGGATGCGATCGAGAGATTGCTGCGGCAATATCTCGGCGCGCGTGTGGCCGGCGAGAATCTGCGTCAGTTCTTTGCCCGGCACACAGACACAGAGCTGCGGACATTCCTGGCGGGCGCACCGGTGGAGGCTGTCGCCCGCGATTTGCCGCCGGTCAGTATCGGCGTCGGCGCCACAGGAACCGGAAAATTAGCGCACGCAGTCGGAGGAGACGGTGACTAGCATATTCCCAATGTTTATGAAGCTGGCAGGGAAGCGGTGCCTGGTCGTCGGTGCCGGCAAAGTCGGCGAGCCCAAGATCGGCGGGCTCATTGACACCGGCGCGCGCATCCACGTGGTTGCGATCAAGGCTAGCAGCCGAGTCCGCGAATGGGCCGATGCAGGGAAGATCAAGTTGGAACTGCGTACCTTCTCGGAGAATGATCTCGACGGCAAGTTCCTGGCGGTCGTGGCGACGGCTTCCGGCAGCCTGAACGAACTCATTTATCGCGAGGCGCAGCGGCGCGGAGTGCTGTGCAACGTGGTGGATGTTCCGGAGTATTGCGATTTCTTTTATCCGGCTGTGGTGCGGCGCGGCGATCTGCAGATCGCGATTTCAACCACGGGGCAGAGTCCGTCCCTTGCGCAGAAAATTCGACAGCAACTGGAGCGGCAGTTTGGCATCGGATACGCGGCGTGGGTTGAGCAGCTCGGCGCGACACGACGGCTCATTCTGGCCAGCGATCTCGATAAAGAGACGAAGTTGGAGTTATTGCACTCGCTGGCGAGCCGGGAAGCGTTCGAGGCAGCGCTGGCCAAGATCCCGGCGTTGAGCACGAGAGTTGAGTTCGGAGTTGAGCACGAAGAGCTGAGCGCGCAAAGCGAGGGAGCATGAAGGGAAAAGTTTATCTGGTGGGCGCGGGGCCGGGCGATCCCGAGCTGCTGACCGTAAAGGCGCTTCGTCTGCTGCGAACCGCCGATGCCGTTTTGCACGACGACTTGGTGGCGCCGGAAATACTGAAGCTGATTCCATCGACTGCTCAGGTTCACAACGTAGGCAAGCGCTGCGGGAAAAAGAAAATCCTGCAAGCGGAGATCAATTGTCTGATGGTCGCACTGGCGGCTTCGGGACTGCGCGTTGTCCGGCTGAAGGGGGGCGATCCGTTAATTTTCGGACGCGCTGGCGAAGAGATCGAATCCCTGCGCAGAAACAGCATTCCTTTCGAGATCGTGCCGGGCGTGACTTCAGCGATGGGTGCAGCCGCTGCGGCTCAGATTCCGCTGACGCATCGCCACGCATCCGACGCGCTGGTGTTCATCACGGCTCATCGGGCCAAAGGGATGCATACCACGGACACAGACTGGAGCGAGTTTGTCGGCAGCGGAGCGACTCTAGTGATTTACATGCCGGGGCAGAACTACCCGGAAATTGCGAGGAGGTTGACAGCGGCCAGACTGGCCGGCGAGACACCTTGCGCCGTCATCTCGCGCGCCACCACCAGGCATCAGCGAACGCATCGCACGACTCTGCTGGATCTGCATCGCGCGCCGCAACTTGCTTCTCCAACGCTGCTGGTCGTCGGTGAGGTCGTGCGTTTGGCCGATCCCGCCGCCGTGGTGGAAGAATTTGTGGTGCCAGAACTGCCGGCGACGAACAACAATTTGTTCCCGGCAGCATTTTTCAAAACAGTGCTCTCGCAGTCGCCACGTCCGGGAGCAGACGAGGAGGCGATGGCGTGAAAGACATGATCGCAGAAGTGCAATCGACTGCGGAGAGTTGGAGCCCGCAGCGTGTGCTGGCGTGGGCGTTTGAGACCTTTGGGAATAGAGTGGCTATTTCGTCAGCGTTTGGGGCCGAGGGCATGGTGCTTATCGATATGGCTTCGCGTGTGCGTCAGGATTTCCGCGTCTTCACGGTCGATACGGAATTCCTGTTTCCGGAGACGTACAGTCTGATCGACAGAATCGAGGAAAGATATGAAATCAAAATTGAGAGAGTATTTTCGCTTCTCTCGCCAGAAGAGCAGGCGCAGGTTCATGGTGCGGCGCTTTGGGCGCGCGATCCCGACCAGTGCTGCAACCTGAGGAAGGTAGAGCCGCTCCGCCGCAAGCTGAGTGAACTAGGGGCGTGGATCACCAGCATTCGCCGCGACCAGACCTCATTCCGCAAGGATGCCCGCAAAATCGAGTGGGACGTGAAATTCGGGCTGGTGAAGGTGAATCCGATCGCGGACTGGACTGCGAAACAAGTTTGGCGTTACCTCTACGCACACGGTGTGCCTTACAACTCACTCCACGATCAGAACTATCCGAGCATCGGTTGCACGCATTGCACGCGCGCCATCCATCCGGGAGAAGACCCCAGAGCCGGGCGCTGGCCAGGCACTGCTAAGACCGAGTGCGGACTGCACCTCATCGAGCCGCTGCGGCGGTTGCCTGAAGCGGATGCATAGGGCCCATGCCTGGCACGGACCGCACGTTTATTTTTGACGATTAATCTTTCGATGGTTGGTCTTCATCTCTGGTAAGATTGCCCTTCTTTCATGATTGCGAGCGCTCGTCATTTGGCGGCGTGCATGGCGCTGGTCCGATGACTTGTGCGGCAGACTGATCGGACGATAATGATTCTGGCCGGGGACGTTGGCGGCACAAAATGCAACCTTGCGTTGTTCCTGCGAGAAGGACTTGCGCTTCGTCCCGTCTTCCAGCGCCGTCTCGCTACGCGGGACTATGCGGGATTTGAAGACCTGGTCGAAGATTTCCTCAAGCAAGCGACCGCAGCTGATGAGAACGCGAAGGCGCCCGTAATTGAGGCTGCCGGGTTCGGAGTGGCAGGCGTGGTTGTCGATGGGCGGCTCCACGCGGAAAACCTGCCTTGGATTCTGGACGTCGCGGCGCTGACCCAGAAGCTGCAACTGCAAAACATACGATTGCTGAACGACCTCACCGCCACTGCCTTGAGTCTGGAGAGGCTGGCTGCGAATGACTTAGTGCCACTGAATCCAGGCGCTCCCGCGCATCATGCGACGATTGGCGTGATTGCGGCGGGAACCGGGTTGGGAGAAGCTATTCTCTTCTGGGATGGTGACAAGTATCAAGTGGCGCAGGCCGAAGGAGGGCAAGCGGATTTTGCGCCACGCACAGAACGTGAGATTCAGCTTCTTAGTCACTTGAAAGCGGAGTTGCCTCATGTCTCCAACGAAGAGATTGTTTCTGGTCGGGGCTTCCGCAGGATTCATGAATTTCTGAACTCTGCGGTGCGCCACGAATCATTCGAATCTCCGGAGGGCAACGCAGCCAGTGAAATCACGAAGCGAGGGTTGGCGAAATCTTGCACGGTCTGTGTGCAGACGCTGGATTTTTGGACTGAAGTATTTGGCGGGGTGACGGGGAATTTCGCGTTGCAGACTCTGGCTCTTGGCGGTATCTACGTGGCGGGCGGCATCGCGGCAAAAATCTTGCCTAAACTTCAGGATGGTGCGTTCTTCAAGTCTTTTTGTGACACGAACAAACTTGCAGCGGTGCTGGCGCGCATTCCAATATCGGTCGTCGTGAATGAAGACGCGCCGACCTGGGGGGCTGCGTATCAGGCGCTGGGCAGCCTGTTGCAGCCGTGACGCCGCGGGGATGGAATGTGCATCTGCCTCGCGCTCAGGTGAAAGATATCCGGCACCATGCAGTAGTGAGACGTCGAGAGAAATGAACTGGCCTGTGTTCCTAAACGCGAAAGGGCTGCCATTGTGGTGAAGGACGAAAAAGCTGGCTACAACCGCTTCCTCCTGCTGGTCGCGGGACTGGGTGGACTGCTGTACGGCGTGGATGTGGGCATTATTGCTGGAGCTTTGCCCTATCTGGAGGCCACCTCCGGATTGAATGCGGGCCAGCTCTCCATCGTCGTCGCGGCCGTCCTCCTCGGCAGCGTGATCTCGACCTTGTTTGCTGGGCTGCTGGCGGACTGGATGGGGCGCAAACCTCTGATGATGCTCAGCGGGTTGCTGTTTGTTTTCAGCATTCCCATGATTTCGCTGTCGCGTGGCTATGAGTCGTTGGTTCTTGGCCGCCTGTTGCAGGGCATTAGCGCCGGTCTGATCGGTGTCGTTGTCCCGCTGTATCTGGCGGAGTGCCTGGCGGCATCGACTCGCGGCAAAGGGACGGGCATCTTCCAATGGCTGCTGACACTCGGCATTGTGACCGCGGCCATCGTCGGCATGTTCTTCAGTTTTCGCGTGGAAGAGGTGGCGAAGCTGGGCGATCCCGCGAGACTGTTTGCCTTCAAAGACACGGCTTGGCGCAGCATTTTCTGGGTTTCGCTGCCACCGGGCATCTTGTTCGTGATCGGCAGCCTCATGGTATCGGAATCGCCGCGCTGGCTGTTTCGCCGCGGGAGGCGGGATGCCGCCTACGCGGCGCTTCTGCGCTCACGCACCAACCAGCAAGCGGACGTCGAGCTTGCGGAAATGGAGCAAGCAACCGCCTCTGAAAAAGCGAAGACCTCGACCGGGGCAAGTGTTCAGGGATCGCTCTTGCGGCGCAAGTACGTCATTCCGTTTGTCCTGGCTTGCGTCATTCTCGCTTGCAACCAGGCCACTGGCGTTAACTCCATCATTGGCTACAACACCAACATCCTTTTGCAGAGTGGTCTTTCCGATCTCCAGGCGCACTGGGGCTACGTTATTTTTACGATCGTGAATTTCCTGATGACCATCGGCGGAGTCCTGCTGGTCGATCGCAAGGGGCGCAAGTTCCTGCTGTCG